>NZ_CP107913.1:8822500-9122500 GCF_036014115.1 Streptomyces sp. NBC_00448 | reverse complement strand
CACCGTCGACGCCGCGGTCACGTCCTCGGGCAAGACCGCGACCGTGCAACTGCCCGGAGCGGTCAGCTCGCTGCCGTCCGACCTCGGCAAGCACCTTGCGGTCATCGCGGGCAGCAGTCGGTGGACGCCCGACATCGTTGTCAACCCTGCCGACAAGTCGCAACTGCTGCTGACCGCGGGGAAGTCCGACATCCCCGTCGCGCTGAAGGCGAAGGTGCGGATCAGCTACGACGGGCAGGGCGGCCTGGCCACCGCCGCGGGCCCGGTCCCGCTCTTCTCCGGCCTGGCGACCAACAACTCCACCTGGTACTTCGCCACCAGGTGGGCCAAGGACGTCAGCCCCGAGAACGCGCTCCCGGACTACCCCCGGCCGCAGTTGACCCGTGACAAGTGGCAGAACCTCAACGGCACCTGGCAGTTCCAGGGCTCCGCCGAGAACGCCGCGCTGCCGAACGGCAAGCTGAGCGGGTCGATCCTGGTGCCGTATCCGATGGAGGCGCCGCTGTCCGGCGTCGCCGAGCACCACGACTGGTCGCTGTACCAGCGCACGTTCACCGTTCCGCAGAACTGGCGGGTCGGCTCGGGCAACCGGCTGAACCTCAACTTCGGCGCGGTGGACTACGAGGCGTGGGTCTACGTCAACGGCAAGCAGGTCGCCCACCACGTCGGCGGCTACGAGGCGTTCACCGCCGACGTCACCGACGCGCTGGCCGGCCGCGGGCCGCAGACCCTCACGTTGAAGGTCAAGGACACCATCGACCCCAACACGCCGACCGGCAAGCAGTCGAGCGACCCCAGCGGCATCTGGTACACCCCGTCCTCCGGCATCTGGCAGACCGTCTGGATGGAGCCGGTGGCCAAGGCGAGCATCGACTCGCTGGTCCTGACGCCGAACGTGTCCGACGACACGCTGTCCGTCACCGTGCGCCCGTCCGCCGGCACCCCCGCGTGGTCCCTGGTGAACGCCACCGCGTACGCGGGCAGCAAGCCGGTCGGCACGGTCATCGGCACCGTGGGCGGGAAGCTGACGCTGCGCGTCCCGCACCCGGAGCTGTGGAGCCCGGACCACCCGTACCTGTACAACCTCAAGGTCTCTCTCAGCGACGGCCTTTCGTACGACTCGGTGGGCTCGTACTTCGGCATGCGGTCGGTGTCCGTCGCCAAGGTCGGCGGCGTGAACAAGGTCGAGCTGAACGGCAAGCCGACCTACCTGCTGGCCAACCTGGACCAGGGCTTCTGGCCGGACGGCATCTACACCGCGCCGACCGACGCGGCCCTCAAGTCCGACCTGGAGCTGGACAAGCAGCTCGGCTTCAACACGGTGCGCAAGCACATCAAGGTCGAGCCCGCGCGCTGGTACTACTGGGCCGACAAGCTCGGCGTGATGGTGTGGCAGGACATGCCGAGCCGCAACGTCGGGCCCGGCGCGAGCGAGGCCAGCGACAAGGCGTTCAGCGACCAGGCCCACGAGATCGTGGACCAGCACCTCAGCGACCCGTCCATCATCGTCTGGACCATGATGAACGAGGGTTGGGGCGAGCAGTCCAAGGAGGCCACCGGCGCGCTGGCCGACTCGATCAAGCAGCAGGACCCGAGCCGGCTGGTCGATGCCGCGTCCGGCGTCAACTGCTGTGCCTCGCAGGGCGACTCGGGCAAGGGCGACCTGATCGACTACCACGTGTACCACGGTCCCGCGTTCCCGTCCCCGGACGCGACCCGGGCCGCCGTGGACGGTGAGCACGGCGGGTACTCGCTGAACGTGCCCGGCCACATCCTGGGGGTCTCCGGCGGCCAGAACTACGGTGGCGACGCCTCGACCATCGCGGAGCTGACCCAGGACTACGTCGACAACACCAGCCAGTTGCTGTCCGCCGCCGCCGGCAACCTGTCCGGCTCGGTGTACACGCAACTCAGTGACGTCGAAGGCGAGTTGAACGGGCTGATCACCTACGACCGCGAGGTCGTCAAGGTCGAGCCCGGGCCGGTGCGGGACATCAACCGCAAGCTCATCGCGGCCGGTGCCGCGGCGGGAACGTCCTGATCCCTTCCGGCAGTTGACACCTGCCGTCCCACCGGGGACGTCGCCGGCCGGGCCCGGCGGCACCTCGAGTGCCGCCGGGCCTGGCGCGTACTCGGGTGCCGGGCGGGTCGGAAACCCGGTCCGGGGTGCCCTTCGAGGCCGCTGCGGGCGCCCCCGGCTCGGCGCTGGCTAGCGGACGGTGACGTTGAACACCGGGGAAGCCGTGATGCCGCTGACGATGCGCAGGTCGTTCTTGCCCTTCAGACCGAGTTCGACGCCCAGGGAGTAGGAGCCGCTGCGGGTGATGGGCGCGGAGGCGGGCAGGGAGACCCACTTGCCGTGCTGCTTCTGCTGGAGCGTCACCTTGCTGCCGGCCTTCAGACCGGTGGTCTTGCCCGTGACCCGGAACAGCTTCCATGCGGCGACCGAGGTGACCGACGGCTTGGCGGTGATGGCGGCCTTGGCGGGCGCCGCCGACTGCGCGGCGGCCGGGGGCGCGGCGTGCGCGGCCGGGGTGGCCGCCATCGCGGTGCCGGCCACGGCGAGGGAGGCCGCGGTGAGGACTCCGAGGGCGGCGACGCGCAGGGAGTTCCGCTTGGTGATGACCATGAGTCTGTCCGTTCCCTTGTGAAACTTCGCGGTATGAACCAAAGGCGTGATAAGCGCTGTTGGTGTGCTCTCACCGGATAAGACGGCCGATCGCACGATTGCGTTGTGGATGCCTCGTCACCGTCTCGTAACAGCCGGGTCATGGGGTGAGCACTCGAACCGCCCCACCGCCGGCCGCCTGCGGCCCCGCCTCGGAGCACCGGATCTCCTTCCGCCGCTCCCGGCCGTGGGCCATCCGGCCGGACGGGAACCGGTCGACGGAACCGTGGAGCCGGCTCGGTCAGGGTTACGATTCGGGGCCATGGCGCAGCACACGCACACCGTGTCCGGGGACTTCGATCTCACGATGGACGAACTGCGCGTCGTGGCGCGTTACGTGGTGCGGCACGCGGAGGACGTCCTGCCGGTCTTCGAGCAGGCCGTTCCCGATGATCCGCGCCCCCGTGCGGCGATCGACGCGGCCTGGGTGTTCATCAACGGTGCCTCCAGGACGAGACTGCAGCGCGTCGCCTCCTTCGACGCTCATCGGGCCGCCCGGTCCGCGCCCTCCGAAGCCGCGCGCCTGGCCGCGCGATCCGCCGGTGACGCCGCAGCGGCCGCGTACCTGCACCCCATCGCCCAGGCCGGCCAGGTCGGCCACATCCTGCGGGCCGGCGCGAGCGCCGCGCGGATCGCGGAGGTGGAGGCGGGCGGTGATCCCGCGATCGGGGAGGCCCTGCTGGAACGGTCGCGGCGGCTTGCGACACCGGTGCTCATCGATGTGCTGTGCCGCTACCCGCCCGCGCCGGGCGGCAGCAGTCGCGTCGCCCGGCTGATGGGCACCCTGGACCGTTCCCTGCGCCAGGCGGTTGACCGGCCGCCAGGGCACACCGAAGCGAGCGGCGCCGACGCGCACAGAAGGGAGGGCACGTCGTGATCCTCCCGAAGGTCCGCGACCCTCGCTTCGTGACGATCCGCCGTGGTGGGACGCTCACTGACGCGGATCACCGCCTCCTCGCCCTGTGGGCTGCCGCCTGCGCGGAGCACGTCCTCGGCCTCTTCGAGTCGGCCCGGCCCGAGGACCCGCGACCGCGCCAGGCGATCGAGCATGCCCGGGCCTGGGTACGTGGCGAGGTCGGGATGATGCGGGCCCGCGCGGCGGGCGGGCATGCGATGGGGGCAGCCAGGGATCTGCGTGGGGCACCCCGGCATGCCGCGTACGCCGCCGGTCAGGCCGGGGCGGTCGCCCACGTCGCCGCGCATGAGCTCGGCGCGGCCGCCTACGCGATCAAGGCCGCACGGGCGGCGGCACCGGAAGGCGAGAGCGAGGCCGCGGGACGACTCGAGTGCCAGTGGCAGCGCGACCGGCTCCCGGAGGCGATCCGCGCGCTCGTCCTCGATGACCAGCGGCTGCGCAACGACATCTGCTGGTCGGTGTTCGACTGCTGAAGCCGGACCATGAACGGCCTCTCGTGGTCGGCCCAGCGGGGATCACCGGGCGCCGCCGACCAGTTGTCGGGCGCCGCCGTCCAGTGGTGGGCGAACACGGTTGACGTGGAGTTGTTCGGGGTCGGGGCGGAAGCGCCGCCACCTCGGCGGAGGTGGCCGGGTCAGGTCCCGGGCGGTGGGGCGTCCAGGAGGCGGCGGACCGGCTCGAAGACCTCGTCGGCGCCGAGCGGGCGGGGCAGCAGTCCCTGGGCGAGGCAGGCGGCGGCGATCTCCTCGATCGGGCGGCTCAGCCGTTCCAGGCCCGACATCGTGAGCCGTGGCTCGTCGGCCCGGTGAGCCGGGGTCTGACGACGCGCGGCGGCCTGACCCGCGGCGGCCTCCTCCGCGCGGCACAGCAGCGCGTACGCGCCGCGCACGGCCGCCGGCTCGCGCTCCAGGGTCGCCGTCGAGACGGCCACGAGGTGGTTGACCGGGGCGTATCCGTGGGCGGCGCACCACGCCCGGTCCCGCTCGGCGGCCCGGTCGATCACGGGGACGAACTCCTCCCCGCCGGGCAGGTCGTTGCCGAGGACCGCCGCGTCGACCTCGCCGGAGCGCAGTGCCTCGACGGGGCTGCCGGACAGCGTGCGCTCCACGAACCGCGGGTCGTCGTACTCAGGGACGTGCGCCTCGTCCTGGGTGACCCAGTGCGACTCCTCGGCGCCCAGCCCGAAGTCCTCGGCGAGGTGGCCGCGCACCCACATCCCGGTGGTCTGGGTGTAGGAGCGCACGCCGATCCGGCGGCCGCGCAGCCCGGTCGGGTCGGTGATCGGCCGCGAGCGGTGCGCGATCAGGCATCCGCGCTGGAACCGCGCGGCCACCACGACGGGCAGCACCGCGATCGGGTGGCCGTGGGCGATCGCCTGCAGCGCGGTGACGACGGCCAGTTCGCTGACGTCGTACGCCTGCTCGCGCACCATCGGCGCGAACGCCCGGTGGATCGGCGCCACGTGGACGAAGTCCAGGCCGACGGCAGGATCGGTGAACGTGCCCGCGCGCAGCAGGTCGCCGATGGGGTGGGCGCCCAGCGCGGTACGCAGCCGGGTCTCACGCATCGCCGTTCTCCTTCGTCCTCGCCCGCGCGCCCCAGGAGAAGCGCTCGGCGGTGCCGCCGAAGACGGCCTCGGCGTCCGCGGCCGGCAGGCTCGCCAGCGACGCACGTGCCTGGCCGAGCAGATCGGCCAACTCGCCCTCGACTGAGGGGACCTTGCAACCCCACATCAGACGCGCGGAGCCGTATGCGGACAGCAGCGCGGCCAGGAAGTCCGGCACCGTGGAGGTGCCCTGCCGGGCGGCGCCGATGGCCCGGTGGGTCGGTTTCCGATGCACGCCGGGGAACTCGGCGAGCTCGAACAGCGCCCCGGACCGCCGGTACGGGCGGCCGTCGGACAGGTCGGGGCGCGCGCGGTGGTCGAGCAGCACGCGGGTGCGCGGGAAGCGTTCACGTGCGCGGCGCGGCGCCGGTATCCCCTCGACGGTCATCTGCGGGCAGATCGGCATGTGTTGCGCCTCGGCGTGCTCCCAGGCGGGGAAGGTGTCGGGATGGCCGAGCCAGCCGGCCTGCCCGGGCAGCGTGGTGCCGGTGGTGAACAGCCTGAACCCGGCCAGCCCGCGGGACTGCCCGTACGCGATCCGCGCCACCGCGTCGGGCGCCATCGCGTCCAGCGAGTGGACGCCGACCAGGCGGTCCGGACGGGCGGCGACCGAGTCGGCCGGGTAGCGGTTGTCGTGTCCGCAGACGGTGGAGGCCAGGACGACCACGGCCCGGTCGATTCCGGCGTTGTCCAGGGCGCGGAGCAGCCCGTCGAGGTCGACCGGGTGTTCCCGCGACCAGTCCGACCGGCGCCCGCCGACGGGGTCGATCGGGTAGCGCTCGCCGTCGGTCGAGATGACGTGGGTGCGGGTGTCGATCACCAGCATGAGCGGGCGTGGTGTCCTTTCAGTCGACGTAGCGCAGGCCGCGGGCGCGCAGCTCGTCGCGCATCTGGTAGATGTCCAGGCCGAGTTCTCCGGCCGCGAGCCGGCGGCGCTTGGTCTCTTCGCCGGCTTCCCTGGCCTCGCCGGCCGCGGCGGTCTCGGCGGCTTTCGCGGCCGGTACGACGACCACGCCGTCGGCGTCCGCGAGGATCACGTCACCGGGTTCGACCAGCGTGTTCGCGCACACCACCGGCACGTTGACCGAGCCGGGGGTGGCCTTCACCGTGCCCTTGGCGTGGATCGCCGCACTGAAGACGGGGAAGCTGATCCGCTCCAGCTCGGCGACGTCGCGGCAGCCGCCGTCGATCACCAGGCCGAGCGCGCCGCGGGCCCGCATGGAGGTGGCCAGCAGCTCGCCGAAGAAGCCGTCGTGGCTCTGCGCGGTGCAGGCCGCGACCACGACGTCACCGGGCCGGACCTGCTCGACGGCGACGTGCAGCATCCAGTTGTCGCCGGGCTGCATCAGCACCGTCACCGCGGTGCCGCACAGGCGGGCGCCGGGGTAGATCGGGCGGATGGAGGGGTGCATCAGTCCGAGCCGGCCCATCGCCTCGTGCACGGTCGCCACGCCCAGCGCGGACAGCCGCGCCACGGCGCCGGGATCGGCTCGCTCGATCGCCGTGTGGACGACGCCGAGTTCTCGCATGGTTCTTCCTTTCTCCCGTGCTTCGGTGCCGCATTTCGGTCACGGGCCGGCGTGACGCGCCGTCGGACCGGGGCGCGGCTCAACGTCCTGACGCGCGCAGGCGCGCGTCGAGCCGGGGATAGACGAGTCGGGCGTTGCCCTCGGTGATCGCCGCGAGGTCCGCGGCAGACAGGCCCGCCCGCTCGACGTAGCGGCGGGTGTCGTCGAAGTGGTGCCCGGTGTCCGGGTCGATGCCGCGGACCGCGCCGATCATCTCCGAGGCGAAGAGCACGTTGGCGTGCGGGATCACCTTCAACAGCAGGTCGATGCCCGGCTGGTGGTAGACGCAGGTGTCGAAGTGGACGTTGCCCAGGAGGTGTTCGGCCGGCTCCGGCCGGCCGAGCGCCTGGGCCAGGCCGCGGAAGCGCCCCCAGTGGTACGGGACCGCGCCGCCGCCGTGCGGGATGACCAGCCGCAGCGTGGGGAAGTCGGCGAACAGGTCGCCCTGGATCAGCTGCATGACGGCGGTGGTGCCGGCGTTGAGGTAGTGCGCGCCGGTGGTGTGGAACGCGGGGTTGTCGCTGGTGCTCACGTGCACCATCACCGGTACGTCGAGTTCGACGATCTTCTCGTAGAGCGGGTACCAGGAGCGGTCGGTCAGCGGCGGCGCCGTCCAGTGGCCGCCGGAGGGGTCGGGGTTGAGGTTGACCGCGACGGCGCCCAACTCCTCGACCGCGCGGACGAGTTCGGGGACGCAGCCGGCCGGGGCGGCCCCGGGTGACTGCGGCAGCATCGCGGCGGGCGCGAAGCGGTCGGGGAACAGCTCGGCGACACGGGCGCACAGGTCGTTGCAGCGCCGCGCCCATGCCTCCGACACGGCGAAGTCGCCGATGTGGTGGGCCATGAACGAGGCACGCGGGGAGAAGACCGTCAGGTCGATGCCGCGCTCGTCCATCCGGCGCAGCTGGTTGGCCTCGATGGTCGCGCGGATCTCGTCGTCGCCGATCCGCAGGTCGGAGGGCCGCGGCGGCTCACCGTCGCCGGCCAGGGCCTGGATCTGGCGCTCGCGCCACTCGCCCAGTGCGACGGGAGCGGTCGTGTAGTGGCCGTGGCAGTCGATGATCAACGCGGCCTCTCCTCGCTGGTCGTGAGGGCTGCTGGGGGCGGGCGTTCGTCTGTCGTGTCGCGCTCCGCATGCTAGTCGTCCATCATATTGCTGACAATATTGCCAACGGTGAAGTCGGCAACCGGCTGGGCGATCCAAGGGAGTCCGACCTGGGGGCCGCAGGCCGCGCGGACCCATGAGAGAGGAACGTGGCGACAGGTGACCAGCACGCGAAGGAAGGGGGCGGCCGGGCCACGTCGGCGCCCAGATCCGGCGCGCCCTGTGGGTCGGCGAACTCGTGCCAAGGCAAAGGCTGGTGGAGCAGGACCTGGCCGACCGGCCGGAGGCCTGGCCGTCGCCCAGCGCCAACTGGAGCGGCTCAACACGCAGATGGCGCGCTTCCGGTTCCGCCTCGCGATGCGGCCCACTCCACTCGCGGCCCCCGCCGCCGCCTCAGCTCCGTTTCAGCCGACGACGGACGAGGCAGCACCGTCAGCGGTCGCTCGCAACTCCTCCAGAACGCTGTCGAGATGCGCCCGGGTCGCCTGTTGAGCGGCGTCCGGGTCCCCGGCCACGACCGCGTCGATGATCGCCAGGTGCTGGGGCAGCGACTTGGCGGGGCGACCGGCGCGGGCGGCGAGGCGGAACTGGTGACGCACCATCTGGGCGTTGAGCCGGTCGAGCAGCGACTCGGCCACCGTCTGACCGCTCGCGGCGGCCACGCGCTCGTGCAGGCGGCGGTTGAGGGCGGAGTAGGTGTCCAGGGCTCCTTCGGCGACGGCCGCGCGCATGCGCTCCCCGACGTCGAGGAGCGCCTTGCGGTCCTCGGCCGTCGCGTGGACGGCCGCCCGCCGCGCGCACAGGACTTCGAGCACCGCGCGGCACTCCGTGATCAGCACGGCGTCCTCGACCGAGACCACGCGCACCCGCGCGCCCCGGTTCGGCACCAGCTCCACCAGCCCCTCGGCGGCCAGCTCCTGGAGAGCCTCGCGGACCGAACTGCGGGTGACGCCGAACCCGTCCGACAGCTCCTGCTCCACCAGCCGCTGGCCGGGCACCATGTCCCCGGCCGCGAGCGCCTCGCGGATGCCCCGCCGCACCGCGCTCCGCCCCGCCCGCCCCGACTTCCGGTCCTGCGCCACTGCGACCGCCTCGCTGAGTCCTGCTGTTCTCCGCCTGGAATATATCCGTCCTCTCCCGTGGCACGCCGAAGCCGGCCGGCCGGCGGAGACGGCTCCCGCACCGGACACGGGCCGCGCGCACGCGTGTTAGCCTCCGCTGTGCCGAAGATACGGAAGCTGCTCATGAAGCCGGGCGCCACGCGGGCCTGGGCGGCCCTGGGTCGCTTCCTGGCCCCCGCCGACCGCGTTCTGCTGGGCCTGAGCCGTGGCCGGGTTGGAGTGGGAGCGGCGGCGGGTCTGTCCACCCTGCTGCTGACGACGACCGGCCGGCACAGCGGGCAGCCCCGGCAGGTCCCCGTGCTGTACGTCCGCCACGGCGGCGGCCTCGTCGTGGTCGGCTCCAACTGGGGCGGCGACCGCCACCCCGGCTGGTCCGCGAACCTGCTCGCCCAGCCGCGGGCGGAGGTGACCGCCCGCGGCCGTACGACGGCGGTGACCGCACGGCTGCTCACCGGCGAGGAGCGCCGGAGCGCGTGGGAGAAGGTCGCGGCGTACTGGCCCGCGTACGACGCCTACGCCACGCGGGCCCCCGACCGCGCGATCCGCGTCTTCCTCCTGACCAGGTCACCAGAGACGTCGGTCTGACCGCGACCGGTCCGCGACCGGGTGGCGCGGAGCCGCGCCGGGCGGTGCCGGGACAACCCGCTCGCCCGGAGCGCCAGAGCACCGGAACAGCAGAGCACCGGACCAGCCGCCGGGGTCGGCTACGCGAACTCGCCGCAGCCCAGCACCGGGTTGGTCTCGTCGGAGATGTCCGTGTCGGCGACCCATCCCCAGCCGCCGTCGTCGGACTCCGTGTACAGCCAGCGGTTGGGGTGCGGGCCGCCGCCGTTCCACGGGCCGTTGTCGATCCTGCACTCGAACCAGCTGGGGCTGCTGTACAGGTGGCCGGACACCACGTTGAGGTTCACCGTGCCGTCGGTCTTCGGGCCGGGCCCCTGGCCGCCGTACACCGTGGCGCCGACGACGTTGTGGCAGGTGTGCCAGTCGGGATGGCCTCCCCCGCCCAGCGTGCAGTTCGTCGCGGCCTGTGCGCTGCCGGCGCTCACCAGGACGGCGGCACCGCCCAGACCGCAGGCAGCGAGAACGCCGGTGATCCGTTTGTTCACACGCATGTCTTCCTCCCCGATGGTGAAGATTCGTCCTCGGACGCACCAAGGCTGACACCGGCCCGAACCTCGCGAACAGCCCTTTTCCTCCCACGGAAAACGCGCGGCTGACGGCCCCGAGATCCGCCCGCCGGCCGGCTCCCCGTCGTTCCCCCGCGCGGCGCCCGAAGGGGGGTCGGCTAGCATCGCGTTCGACAGCGCCTAGGGTTCCGGTGCCGGGTGGCACGGCTGGTCCGAGCGGCGCCACCGCGTACCGCCGATCGGGGCGCGGTCATCTCAAAGGACAAAAGCCTGGAGGATCGGTTCCGCTCGCGCCCGCGACGGGACAGAAACGGTCCTCCCGCATGCTCGCGCTGTCCCTTCTCTCGTGCCTCGCCCTCGCCGCCGGCGTCCTCAGCGGCGTCGTCGGCACCGGCTCCTCGCTGGTCCTCCTGCCGGTGCTCGTCGTGCTGTACGGGCCGCGGGTCGCCGTACCGGTGATGGCGATCGCCTCGGTGTTCGGCAACCTCGGGCGGGTGATCGCCTGGTGGCGCGAGATCCGCTGGCGGCCGGTGCTCGCGTACTCGCTGACCGGCGTGCCCGGCGCCGTGCTCGGCGCCCACACCCTGCTGACGATCCCCCCGGCCGCCGTCGATGTCTTCCTGGCCGTGTTCTTCCTGGCGATGATCCCGATCCGTCGCCTGATCCGGCGCTCACGTATCCGTATCCGGCTGTGGCACATGGCGCTCGCGGGGGCGTTCGTCGGTTTCCTCACCGGGCTGGTCCTGTCCACCGGGCCGCTCAGCGTGCCGGTGTTCACCGGATACGGGATGACCGGTGGCGCGTTCCTGGGTTCCGAGGCGGCGAGCGCGGTGCTGCTCTACGCGGGCAAGCTCGCGACGTTCGACACCGCCGGCGTCCTCGCGCCGCCCGTCGTCACCCGCGGTCTCGTCATCGGGGTGGCCCTGCTCACCGGCTCCATGTGCGGCAAGTGGGTCGTACGGCGGCTTCGCGTACGCACCTTCGAGCTTCTCGTCGACGCGGTGCTCGTCGTCGGCTCGGTGGGAATGCTGCTCGCGCTGCGGTGAACGAGCCCGCCCTCCCGCGCGCGGGTCGAGCCGGCGTTCGACGGCCGGCCCGGCGGCCACCGGCCCGGCGCTCGGATTGCCGTATTTCGAGACAGCGGACAGCGCATCCGGAACCTTCGACCATTGCTGCCGAGGATTTTCCGGGCCACGAAATGGGCTGCCCACAAGGGGAGTCGACGCTCCGCCAAGATCGAATGTCAGGAATGGCGCAAATCTTCTTTTGTCTTGAATCCAGCTTTGTGCCATGGCTGGCATGTGGGAGAGTTCCATCCACATCAGCTCACACGGGGAACGTCTCTTTCGAGGGAGGGCACTGTGGCCGGCACATCGTTCCGTGCGCGCCGTGCGTTCCTCCGTGGCACCGCACCGCCTCGCACGTGGTGCGTCGGCCCGCCCCTCACCCGCCGGCCGCGCCCGCGGGGTGGATTTCCCGGGCTATTGGCTCCCATGGCCGTGACATGAACTCCGGCCCGCCTTATCGGCGAGAAGTCGCCTCCTCGGTTCCCGTCCTTGCCTAGGGATGTTCTCCGCGCGTCGTCCGCGCGCGCATATCGATCGGATCAGCTCTGCCGCAACGATCAGACCGGTTCCTAGAATTCGGAGACCGCCGTGGTCAGTCAGCTCACTCCAGCGTCACCCGGAATCCTCCCCGCAACGAGAGCGGAGGGCCCACGCTATTTCGTGCTGGGACCGGTGACGATGCTCCGGAACGGCCTGCCCCGCACCCCCAGCGCGCTCAAACAGCGGGCCCTGCTCGCCCTGTTGCTGCTGTCCGCCAACGCTCCCGTCCCGACCCACCGGCTGATCGAGGGGCTGTGGGGGTCGCGCCCGCCGCAGGCCGCCGCCGCGACCCTGCAGATGTACGTCTCCGGACTGCGCCGCGCCCTGGACCCCGAGCACGGCGCCGCACACCGCGACCCGCGGCACCATCCGGTGCTGCGCACCGAGGCGAACGGCTACCGGATGCGGGTGGCACCGGGCGAGCTCGACCTCGACCGGTTCCGCACCCTCACCGCGGACGGCCGCCGCCACCTGGCCGAAGGACGATGTCGGCAGGCGGGCGAGGCGCTCCGCCAGGCGCTGGCACTCTGGCGCGGGCACCCGTTCGCCGACCTGGAGCACTCCGGCCGACTCGGCTCCTCCGCGGTGCGGTTGGAGGAGGAACGCCTCTCGGCGCTCGGCGACAGCATCGACGTGGTGCTGTGCCGGGGCAGGAGCCACGAGATCAGCGATGTCATCGGTGAGCTGCACGAGTTGTGCGCCGCCCATCCGCTGCGCGAGTCGCTGCACGAGCAGTTGATCCGGGCGCTGTGCCGGGTCGGCCGCCGCGCCGAGGCGCTCACGGTCTACGCCCGGGTGCGCGGCATGATGATCGCGGAACTCGGCATCGAACCCGGCCCGGGGCTCAGAGCGGCCCAACTCGTCGCCCTGGAGGCACGCGAGCCCTACGGGACCGGGCATCTGCACTGCCGGTGACGGACCGCGGGACGGGGACGAGGACCCGGGCGAGGGCGGAACTCCGGGCGGGGGCGGGCCTCCGCGCGAGAGCGGCGACGCGGACGCGGACCGGGACGAAGACGTCCGCGCCGACGGGGAGCCGGTCACCGTGGCGCCGCCACCTGGTCCCGCTCCCCCGCGGCCGCGGCGCCCCCCTGGTCCTCCGGCGCCGCCAGCCGCCACCCGAACCGCCGCCGGTAGTGGACCAGGGGATCGTCCTCCGCCGGGGCCGGCACGCAGCGCGCCACCTCGCCGACCACCACGGCGTGGTCGCCGTGGTGGAGGACCGCGGTGGACACACACCGCAGATACGACGGCACGTCCGCGAGACGCGGCACCGGCCCGTCCCAACTCCACCGCGTGTGGGCGAACTTCTCCGCGCCCCGGCGGGCGAAGAGCTCGGCCGTCGCGCGGTCCGCACCGCTCAGCAGATGGACGCCGAAGGCCGCGCCGACCACCAGCGCCGGGCAGGCGCGGGCGGACTCGGCGACGGCGACCAGCACGGAGGGCGGCGCCACGCTGTAGGAGCAGACCGAGGAGACCAGCAGCCCGCACGGCGCGCCGTCGGCCTGCCGTACGGTGACCACGGCCACCGCGGACGCGAGCCGGGCCATGCTCTCGGTGAAGACCGCGGTCAGTACCGCGTCCCCTCCCGGCGGCACCGCCTACACCCCGGCCCGCTCGGCGCGCAGGCACGAGGCGTGGTGGACACGGGCCTCCTCGTCGTCGGTCTCCGCCAGCACTGCCGCGAAGTCGCTCACGGCGTCGGCGAACCGGCCCGCCGCCTCGTGCACCAGGCCCCGGTTGTAGCGGATGGCGGCGCCGCCGCCGATTCCGACCGCCCGGTCGAAGTCGGCCGTCGCCCGGTCCAGATCGCCCGCGCCGAAGGCGATCTCGGCCCTGACCGCCCATGCCTCGGCGAGGTCGGGGGCGCTTTCCAGAGCCGCGCCGAGCGCGTCGAGCGCGGGTCCCGATTCGCCCTGCTCGGCCAGCAACCGGCCCTTGAGCGTGAGCAGATGGGCGTTGCCGGGGTCCACGTCGAGGCCCGCCGCGACATCGCGCAGCGCGGCGTGCTGGTCGCCGAGTTCGGCGTGCGCCCCCGCCCGGTTCAGCAGCGCGTCCACATTGCCGGGGTCCAGCACCAGGGTGCGGTCGAACTCGGCGAGCGCGCCCTCGATGTCCCCGAGCTCCAGCCGGGCGTCGCCGCAGTTGTAGTGCGCCTCGGGGAAGGGTGGTTCCAGTGTCAGCGCGTGCTCGTAGTCGGCGAGCGCCTCTTCGGTACGGCCCAGGCGGCGCAGGATGTTGCCGCGGTTGAAGTAGTGGTCGGAGAAGTCGTCGTCGATGGCCATCACGATGGCGTAGTCCGCCAGTGCCTCCTCCAGCCGGCCGCTCATCGTGTGGACCTGGGCCCGGTTGTAGCGCAGCCCCACCCGGTGCCAGCTGCGCTCGCCGAGGCCTAGTTCCCTGTCCAGCCGCTCGATGCCCTCGTCGAGCAGCTTCAGCGCCTCGTCGGTGCCGCCGGTGCGGGTGGCGACGAGGGCGAGCCCGTTGCGGTTGAAGACGGAGAAGAACGTACGCTCCTGCGGGTCCTCCAGCACCGAGGCGATGGCGATCGCCTGGTTGATCCAGGCCCTGGCCAGCCCCGGATCGCGCTTGTCCGGGCTGAAGTGGCGGGCGTAGAGCATGCCGGTCTCGTAGGCGAGTTTCATGTGCACGGCCGGGTCGACGCTGGTGCGCCGGGCGGCGTCCTGGAGGGCCGCGGACTCCTCGGCCCGGCCCGCCGCCGCGAGCGAGACCGCGGTGTCCCGGGTGAACTCCCACCAGGCGTCGGGCTGTTGCGCCGCCTCCACCAGCAGCAGCCCTCGCTCGCCGTACTCCACGGCGGTCCCGTACAGACCGAGGTACTTGCAGCGGGTCTGCGCCCAGCGCAGCGCCTCGACGCCTGCGGTGCCGCGGGCGCTGCCGCGTTCCAGGTGGTAGGCCAAGGCGCCCAGCCGCAGGGACGGTTGGGCTTCGGTCATGGTGACCAGCACGGCGGCGCGGGCGTCGTGCAGCGCCGCGCGGCGGGCCGGGTCCAGGGCTTCGTACGCCGCGACCGTCGCCGGGTCGTCCGCGACGCCGTCGGACTCGGCGTAGGCGCGGGCGAGTTCGTCCGGCGTGGGCGCGGCGGCGGGTGGGGCCGCGGCGGGCTCCGGCACGCGGCCGGGCGCGGTGATCCGCTCGGTGTGGGCGAGCAGGGCCCGGGGCAGGTCCTCGGAGATCGGGCCCGGCCGCGACGGCGGTGTGTCGGGGCCGGTGGCGACCACGACGGTCAGCAGCCGGGCGGGGACCCGTCGCAGCAGCACGGCCAGGAACTCCTGGTCGGTGGCGTCGGCGTGTTCGACATCGTGCACCACCAGCGTGAGCGGGGCCTCGCCGAGGCCGCCGAGGTGGCTTTCGAGGAAGTCGACCAGGCCGTGCGAGATGCGCAGCGAGTGCAGTCGCGCGGGGTACCGGCTGACCGCGACCGGCCCGGTGGCGCTCGCCTCCAGGGGACGGTGGATCGCCGGTACCAGGCCGGCCAGTTCGGGTGTCGTCTCCTGGAGTTCGATGCGGTGCCGCCGCGCGAGTTCCGGGTCGCGCCGCAGCGCCTCCGGGGCGACCGACCGCAGGAGGGTCCCGACGGCCGTGTACGGTCCGCGCAGGTGGCGGTGCGCGCTGACCGTCGCGAGCAGGGGCGGCAGCGACAGACCCCTGATCAGCCGGTCACGGTCGGCGCGCAACGGCGCCTGTATCCAGTAGTGGCTACTCATGAGCCTGCCTTTCGAGCGACGAGGTGAGCTGTGCTCCGGGCGTGCGGCCGTCAGGCGACGACGTGGACGGCTTCGGATCGGCGGCGGGCGCGGTCCCTGAGGGCGATCCACAGCGGGAGCAGTGTCTGCGTGAGCAGCAGGACCAGGAAGACCACCGAGTCCAGCAGCCGCAGGGCGCTCGCCCCGCCCGAGGTGAAGCGGTCCACGGAGTTCACGCACATGTGCACGAAGACCGGCAGCAGCGCGAAGAGCGTGGTGCTGAGGCTGATGGTGTAGCCGGCCAGCACGAGCCACGCGTACCAGCGGGCCGCCTTGAGGTCCACCGGATGCGCCGTGCTCAGGTCGGTGATCTTGTCGCGCCGGCCGAGCAGGCGGTTGACCCGGTTGCGCAGGGTCCGCACGGCGACGCCGTGCAGGTCCACGTTGCCGAGCATGGTGGTGATCAGGACGTAGATGTCGGTGCGCAGGTAGAAGAAGAACTGCCAGAGCAGGCGGGTGAAGGTGGCGAAGGCCACGCCCAGGCAGACCCGGCCGGCCAGGGACGGGTGGCTGCCCGTCCCGCCGAGGACGTCGGCGAGGACCACCAGCGCGCAGAGCACCAGGACATCGGCGAGCATGCCCGCGAGGATCGGCAGGTACCTCTTGCGCCGGGGCACCGCCACCAGCCCGTCGAGGGCGGTCTCGACCACCAGGAAGTAGAAGCGGTAGGACATCGACAGCCGTGAGCGGATGGCGAGCCGGCGACCGGCCAGCGCGTGGAAGATCTCGTGCAGCGCGATCAGCGGAGTGACCGCGACCAGCAGCGTCAGGTTCACCAGGGAGTAGTACGAGCTGAAGACGAGGTCGTGGGAGCGCGGCACCAGGCTGGGCGAACGCACCATCAGCACCACGGCGGTCACCGCCAGTGCCGCGTAGCAGAACCAGGCGTACGGCGAGAACGTCGCCCGGCCCAGGCGCTGCCACCGCAGCGGGGCCGTCTCGGCCGGCTCCTCGTCGACGGTCCTGGTGAAGCCCAGTTCCTCCAGCGCCGCCAGGACGTCCTCGACGTCCGCGCTCTCACCGTAGGTGTCGCGGTAGCGGCGGGCGGCCTCGTCGGCGGTCGCGCCGCCTTCGAGCCAGCGCACGAGTTGGGCGCCGTCCGGCGGGAAGATCGCGTACGAGTCGATGTCCGCCCGGCCGATCGTCACACCGTCGCCGTCATCGAGATAGACCAGCGGGTGGAAGAGGATCGGCTTCCGCGTGCTCTGACCGGTGGCCTGGCTGTCGACGGCCTGACCGCCGGTGGACTGACCGTCGGTGGACTGACCGCTGACTTCCTGACCGCTGGTCGCCTGACTGCTCATGCCCTGACTGCTGGTGATCTGTTCCGGCACCGCTCGACCTCGCTTCTCCGCGGCCGTCCACGGGGGCGATGTGCCCCGCTGGCAGATGGGGGGCGCGCGCCGCCGCCCGGCAGCAGGCTGCTGGACGGCGGCATACCCTCGGCCTGGATCAGGCGGTCGGGTAGGTGTGGCAGCCCGCGGTCGTGAGACGGACGGGACCGGCCTTGCGGATCACGATCTTCTTCATCGCTGACCTCCTGGAGTGGGAAACGGAACGTGCTTCCTCACCTTCGGCGGGCCCTCCAGAACCTCACCAAACTCCCGCCAAACCGCGCCGCACCCCGGGTGCCGTCTACACCGCGATGAGCGTCCAGTTCTGGTGGTAGCCACCGGTGTTCGTCTGCTGCGTCAGCGTCGCGCCTTGGGAGGTGGCGGCGTCCGCCACGCCGATGACCTTGCCGCTGCGCACCGAGGTGAGGGCCACGAAGCCGCCGCCGACCGGGTCGATGGTCCACTCCTCGTTGGTGCTGTTGCCCGACGGCCACTGGATGAGGGTCGCGCCGTCGGCCGTCGAACCGCCGCCGACGTTGGCCAGCAGCCCGGAGTTGACGTTCCGCAGGGCGACCTTCCCCGCGCCCCGGTCCACGATCCGCCACTGCTGGTTCGAGGACCCGGCCGCGTCCGGCCCCTGGTCGAGCAGGACCCCCTGCTGCCGGGAGCCGCCGGGCACCTCAAGATCCATACCCGTCAGGCGGTTGACCAGTCTGACGGTCGCGGGCCGCGCCGGGGTGAGCGTGAGCGAACCGCTCGCCGGGAGGGTGACGTGCTGGGTCCAGGTACCGAATCGCAGACTCGTCGTGGCGCCCGCCGCGCCGTGCAGCGTGACCGACGTGGCCTGCCCGCCGGACCAGGTGAGGTCGACGGTCAACCCGCCCCTGGCCCGCACGCCGGTGATGGAGCCCGTGGCCCAGGCCGAGGGCAGGGCCGGAAGCACCTCCACCACCCCGGGCCGTGAGTACACGAGCATCTCGACCGCTGCCGCCGGCGTGCCGAGGTTGGCGTCGATCTGGAAGAGCCCGGTGTAGACGTCGAAGAAGTTGATCGCCGTGCCGTTGCTGTTGTTCACGCTGAGCTTCATCACGCTGGCGAAGTACTGGTACGCCTTGTCGGCGTCCTTCAACCGGGCCCAGCAGACCGACCGCCAGGCTTCGGCCCAGCCGTAGTACCCGTCGCCGCGACGCGTCAGCAGGCTCCTGGCGCCGGCGAGCAGGGCCGCCGGACTGGAGTCGACCGCGATCCGGTCGCCGGGGAAGAGCCCGATGAGGGGGGACAGGTGCCGGTGCTGGGGATCGTCGGCCAGGTCGGCCGGGTCCATCCACTCCTCCAGGTCGCCGGTGGTCGGGCTGACCACCGGGAGGTACAGCCTGCTCTGGAGGTCGGCCACCGCACCGGCGAAGGACGCGTCGCGGTGCAGGACCGCGGCCGCCGCGCCGAAGTCCTCGAAGAGCTGCCAGACGAGTTCCTGCGCGTACGTGATACCGCGAACCGTGCCGTCCGGGCCGTGCTCCGGCGACCAGTCGTAGTCGTCGACGAGCACCTGGCTCCCGCCGACGTCCATCGTGACCAGCCGCGCCTGCCAGAACTCGCAAGCCCCCTTCAGCAGGGGGTAGATCTTCGCCAGATAGGCGGCGTCCTGGGTGTACTGGTAGTGGTCGAACAGGGTGGTGCACAGCCAGGCGTTGCCCGCCGGATGCCAGTTCCACCCCGAACCGCCGTTGATGTTGGTGGAGATGCCGACCGCCCAACCGGCGATCTTCCCGCTGGTGTTGCGGTAGCGGTTGCGCGTGTCGTTGAAGTCGGCCGTCGTCGTGGCGGTCCACACCGGAAGCTGCGACACGCAGTAGTCCGCGAACGGCTCGAACGAGGCGGGCAGGGCGCACCGGTCGGGGAGCCAGTAGTTCATCTGGACGTTGATGTCGGTGTGGTAGTCGCCCTGCCACGGCGGGTTGGGGCCGTCGAACCACAGGCCCTGCAGGTTGATCGGCAGGTCGTGGCGCGATCCGCTGATCATCAGGTAGCGGCCGAACTGCACGTAGGACGCTTCCAGTTCGGGGTCCGGCGCGGCACCCGAGGCGCTGCGGGCGGCCAGCCGGTCGGGGGTGGCCATGCCCCGCTGCGCCGACGTGGACGCGCCGAGGTCGATCTTCTGGGCGCCGTACAGCGGTTGGTAGTCGGCGAGGTGCGCCGCGAGCACCTGGTCGGCTCCCGCGCTCTTGGCCGCGGCAAGGCGACTCGCCGCGACGGCCGCCGGGTTGATCGAGGTGTCCTGGTACCCGGCCGCCGTCGGCGAGTAGTCGGTCCCCGCGGTGACGACCACCAGCACGTCGCTGCACCCGGTGAAGGTGACGGTGCTGCCGCTGACGCCGACGGTTCCCCCGGAAGCGGTGGCCGAGGCCGCCACGGCGTACTTCAGTCCGTTGTCCGACGCGGCGGCGAAACCGGCGGTGTTCGTCGCGGAATCGGCCGTCGGCTGCTCCGCGTTCAGGCCGGCGAGCGTGATCGTTCCGGTGTACGTGCCTCCGCCGGACTGGGTCAGCCGGACCGCGATGACCTCGCCCGGCGCGCTGGCGACGATCTCGCGGTGGTACGTGACACCGTCGACGGTGTAGCTCGCGGAGACGATGCCGTTGGCCATGTCGAGTTGGCGGGTGTAGCCGGTGGCGGACTGGTGCGCCGGAACCGCGACGTACACCTTGCCCATGAGTCCGGTGTGGCCGAACGCGGTGTTGTCGTAGGGGAACTGGCCGTCGGACTGCAGCGTGGCGTTGGCGGTGCCGTTCCAGAACGACCCGTCGTTGAGGTAGAGCGCCTCGCTCGCCGGCCCGCAGGTGGTCAGGGCACCGATGCGGCCGTTGCCGACGGCGAGGCCCTGCTGGAGTATCGCGCTTTCGGTGGCCGGCGCCGTGTACCGCAGGAGGCTCGCGGCATCGGGGGTGACGGGCGAGGCGGTTGCCGGGGTGGCGGCGGTCGCGGGGGCGGCGGTGAACAGCCGGCCACCCCACAGGAGTGCCGCTCCCGCCGCTCCGGCCTTCAGCGCGCTGCGTCGGGACATGTCAGCCATGGGGCAAGTCCTTCCGGTGGACGTCCTGATGAGCATTCGTATGACGAAATACGATGCAGAGGATGTCCTCGCCGGGCCGCCGGCGCAAGAGGTCGTACCGCGCCGATTCACCGCGGCGGCCGGCGCGCGGCCCTCGACGTGCGGCGAAGATGCGGCGAAAGCGCGGCGGCCGCGCGGCAACGCGGGCACACCACCGACGTCCACCCGACGGGCCGGGCCGGCTGACGGTCACTCAGGACGCGAGGTCAGCGCTCCGGCCGCTCCGGCCGCTCCGGCCGAGGCGGCCGCCGGTGCAGCCAGGACCGCTGGATGTGGTCGTCCATCGCCCGCGCGGCGCCCTCGGAGTCCCCGGCCCGCACCCGATCGTGGATGAGCCGGTGTTCGGCGGTGGAGTCCTGGCAGTCCTTGACCGAGGTGTCCCCGATGTAGCGCAGGCTCCGGTACGCCTCGGCGTTGATCGTGCGCACCACCGCCCGGCCGAGGCGGTTGCCCGACGCCACCATGACCGCGTCGTGGAACTCGAGGTCCGCGCGCAGGTAGCGGGCCGGATCGTTCTCCTCGGCCACCAGCAACTCGAAGGCCGCGGTGATGCGTTGCAGGTCCTCGGGTGCCGAGCGGGCGGCCGCCCGCGAGGCCATCTGGGCCTCCAGGGCGCGGCGCGTCGCGACCATGTCCTCCAGGATCGCCAGTTCCGCGTCGTGGCGGACGCTGGCGGCGAGCACCACCGGATTGAGCAGATCCCACTCGTCGGACCGGCGAATCCGGGTGCCCTGTCCTTGCTGCGCCGTCACCAGGCGCATCGCCTCCAGTGACTTCACCGCCTCGCGGATCACCGTACGGCTGACGCCGAACAGCTCGCACAGCACCGGCTCGATGGGCAGCGGGCCGCCCTCGGGCAGGTCTCCGCCGACGATGCGGTCGATGAGGTCCTCGACGACCGCGGTGGCAAGCCGCTTGGGACGGCGAGGCCATGGCCGCAGGACGGTGCCGTGCTCGTCCGCGGGGCCTTCCGTACCGCCGGATGCGGGGCCGGGTGCGGGTGCGGGGCCGTCCGCACCGCCGGCCGAGGGGGGTGGAACAGGGCTCATGGCGTCCGTTCTCGCGCTGGGTTCTGACCGAGGAGCATAGTCGACGCATTCCCTTGACTGCATTCGTATGACGAATTATGTTGTGCGCCATTCTCGGTCGCCCCCACCGCCAACGGGCCGGCGATCCCACGCACCGCAGCAAGGAGTCCGCGGTACGTCGCGCGTCCTCCGGGCTTACAGAGAGGTACGTCATGCGCTCCCCCCTCACTCGCCGATGCCTCAGCGCGTCGGCCGGCCTGATCGCCCTCGCGGTCGCCCTGACCGGATGTGCGAAGAAGGCGGACAACGGCGACGGCGCCGGGCACGGCCTGTCGCCGGGCAAGGTCAACGTCGCCCTGGTCCCAGGCGGCCCGCACCCTTACTTCCAGCCCTGGAAGAGCACCATCCAGCAGGCCAGGAAGGACTTCTCGCTCGGCCAGGTCACCTTCAACGAGACGTCCGCCTGGGACCAGACCACGCAGAACTCGGTGCTCAAGTCGCTTGCCGCCCACGGGTACAACGCGTTCGGGGTGTTCGGCGTGTCGCCCGACAACATCAACTCGACGTTCGGGGACCTCAAACGGCAGGGCTTCCACGTGGCGTCCCTCGGCTCGTGCCCGGCCGGCAGCACCGACGCGGCGGACTTCTGCCTGTCCACCGACGTCGAGCAGGCCGCCTACAAGGCCACCAAAGCGGCCATCACCTCCATGGGAGGCCATGGCCGGCTCGTCCACCTCACCGGGAACAAGACGGATTCCAACACCTCCCGCCGGGAGGCAGGCGTGGCCAAGGCCGTCGCCGAGACCGGCGGGAAGGTGACGCTGCTGCAGACCGTCACCGACATCGACACCGACCTGCAGACCGCCCAGAAAGCCGTCGCCGACCTGCTGGCGGCCAAGGGTTCGGCGATCAACGGCATCGTCAACACCGCCTACAACCCCGCGGTGGCTTCGGCGGCGGCCGTGAAGAAGGCGGGTCTGCCGATCAAGGTCGTCGCGATCGACGACGACCCCACGATCCTGGCCGACATCAAGGACGGCTCGGTCACCGCGTCCGTGGTGCAGAACCCGGTCGGCCAGGCCTATGTCGGCTCCTACGCCCTGATGAAGCTCGCCGGCGGCTGCACCATGCGCACGCCCGGCGTGGTGATCGACTCCGGGTCCTTCGTCGTCACGACGGCCAACGTCGGCAGCTACGACGCCGCCCGTACCACGAAGACGGCGCAGCTGAAGAAGGACTTCGACCGCACCTACCTGTCCTGCCCGTAGACCCGAAGGCCCCGAACACCCGAAGACCGCGAAGACGACCCCGAACGCCCCGAACACCCCGAGCAGGCGCGGCCGGTGCACCTCCGGCCGACCGCGCCGAGGAGAGCCCTTGTCCAGCATCACCCGCGCCGTGGCCTACCTCGTCGACCTGCCCGTCGAGGCCGAGCGCAACGACGCCGTCCAGTCGTTCCTGAAGCAGGAGACCATCTTCGTGGAGATCTCCACGGCAGACGGCGCCGCCGGCACCGGGTACTCGTACACCATCGGTACCGGCGGCACCGCGGTCCTGGCGCTGCTCCGCGACTACCTGCTGCCCCGGCTGCACGGGCAGGACGCCCGCCGGATCGACGCGATCTGGCAGGACCTGTTCGCGGCGACCCGGGCCACCGCGGTGGGCGCGATCACCTCGCTGGCCCTGGCCGCGGTCGACACCGCGCTGTGGGACCTGCGGGGCCGGCAGACCGGCCTGCCGCTGTGGATCATGGCCGGCGGTGCCCGCGACCGCGTGCCGCTCTACGACACCGAGGTCGGATGGCTCCACCTGACCACGGAGGAACTCGTCGCCGGCGCGCGCAAGGCCGTGGCGCAGGGCCGCCGCGGCATCAAGGTCAAGATCGGCAAGCCGTCCGCGGTCGAGGACGCGGAACGGCTCACGGCGGTCCGGTCCGCGGTCGGCCCGGACCTCGACCTGATGGTCGACGCCAACCAGTCGATGACCGCCGCCGAAGCGGTGCGCCGCGCGGCCCTCCTGACACCGGTGAACCTGCTGTGGCTGGAGGAACCGCTGCCCGCCGACGACCTCGACGGCCACGCCCACCTGGCCCGCTCCACCACCATTCCGGTGGCGGTCGGCGAATCCCTGTACTCCATAGGCCAGTTCGCCCAGTATCTGCGCAGGGGGGCGGCCGGGGTGGTCCAGGCCGACGTCGCCCGCATCGGGGGCATCACCCCGTGGCTGAAGGTGGCGCACCTCGCCGAGGCGCACAACGTCGCCATCTGCCCGCACTTCCTCATGGAGTTGCACGTCAGCCTGGCGGCGGCGGTCCCCAACGGCCACTACCTGGAGTACATCCCGCAACTGACGGCGATCACCAGCAGCCCGCTGGCCGTCGAGGACGGCGCCGCCCTCGTTCCCCGGACGCCCGGCCTGGGCATCGACTGGGACCGGGATGCCATCGACGCCCTGCGAAAGGCCTGACGATGAGCCGCTCCTCACCGCCCCCCGCCGCCTCGCCCGCCGCCGCGTCCGACCTGGACGGCCCCGGACCTGACCCGCTGCCCCCGGTCACCCGGGCGCTGCCGTACTGGGCCAATCCCCGGCTCGGCCTCCTGGTCGTGATCGCCGCCCTGGTCGGGGTCTTCACCGCGCTGCGACCGGAGTTCCTCAACACCGATCTCACGCTGGTGCCCATGCAGGCCGACCTGAGCGTGTTCGTGGTCGTCGGCCTGGCCCAGCTGTCCGTCCTGTCCCTCGGGCACATGAACCTGGCGATCGGCCGGATCGCCGCCATCTCGGCGTTCGCCATGGGCTGGTGCTACGACAAGCTGTCGTTGCCGCTGCCGGTGGGCCTGCTCGTCGGCATGGCCGTCGGGACGGCCGTGGGCGCCGCCGCGGGCTGGACGATCCACGCCACCGGCGTCAACTCCTTCGTGGTGACGCTCGCCCTGGACTTCGGGCTGATCGGGCTCGTCTCCCTGCTGTACAGCAGTGTCGGTGACGGGGTCGCGTTCCACGTCCACCCCGCCGGAATGGACAGCCTGCGCAACGACACGTTCAGCGACTACTGCGCCGGCAACGTCTGCGGGCCGCCGGTCCCGCTGATCGCCCCGCTCGCCCTCCTGGCCGTCGTCGCCGTCGGCGTACTCTTCCGGTACTCCCGGCTGGGCCGGGAGATCCTGATGACCGGCTCCAACGCGCGAGCGGCCGAACTGTCGGGCATCCCCACCGCCCGCAGGGTCGTCCAGGCGCACGCCGTGTCCGGGCTGCTCGCGGCGCTCGCCGGCTTCCTGCTGGCCATCACCAACGGGGCGTTCTCCGCGGACATCGGTGGCCAGTTCCTGCTCCCCTCCTTCCTGGGCCCCGTCCTCGGCGGCACCCTGCTGGCCGGCGGCGCGGTGAGCGTCATCGGCACCGTCCTCGGGGCCGCCCTCACCGAGGTCATCCAGACCGGTCTGAACCTCATGCAGTTCCAGATCGAGAAGTCCAAGATCCTCATCGGTCTCGTGCTGCTCGCCGCTCTGTCACTCGACCGGGTCCGGCACGTCATCGCCCAGCGCAGAGGAGGCAGCGCATGACCACCCCGCACTCCACCGTGGGCGCCGACCCGCATCCCCGCGGGCGCTGGCAACAGACCGTCCGCAGCACCGAGTTCACTCTGGCCTGCCTCGCCGTGGCCGGATACGCCCTGCTCGCCGCGACCACGCACGGCGCCGTCGTCTCAGGCGACACCCTCACCGCCGTCTTCCAGTTCCTGGCGGTGCCGATGGTCATCGGACTGTCCCAGATGGCAGTGCTCAGCGTGGGCCAGATGAACCTCAGCAGCGGAGTCCTCACCGGCCTGTGCGCCATGGTGTGCGCCTGGCTGATGGCGGCCGCCGGACTGCCCGCGTGGCTCGCCGTCCTGGGCGGCATCCTCACCGGCGCCGCGATCGGCCTGGTCAACGGATTGCTGGTGGTCCTCACCCGGATCAACGGGTTCATCGTCACGCTGGCGACCATGACGATCATCGACGGCCTCCGCTACGGCATCCACGGCACGGCGACCTACCAGGGGTACTCCCCCGGCCTGGTCTCTCTCGGCCAGCGTTCGCTCCTCGGCGTTCCCACCGTGTTCCTGGCCGCCGTGCTCGTCGCCGTCCTCGTCGGCCTCTTCTTCCGGAACGCGATGCTCGGCCGCAAACTGCTGGCCAGCGGGGGCAATCCGCTCGCCGCGCGGCTGTCGGGAGTGTCCAACGACCGGTCGGTGGTGGTCGCGCACCTCCTGTCCGGCCTGCTGGCCGGGGTGGCCGGGGTGATCGTGGTCGCCCTGTCCGGATCGGTGAACGCGACCATCGGCGACGACCTGCTGCTGCCCAGCTTCGCGGCGCCGATCATCGGCGGCGTCGCCCTGGCGGGCGGCGTGGTGAGCGTCCTGGGGACCTGCCTGGCCGCGCTGGTGATCCGCCTCGTCGATGTCGCGCAGGCCCAGTACTCCGTCGATCCGGACTGGGTGGATCTCATCGTGGGAGCCGTCGTGCTCGGGGCCGTCCTGCTCACCCAGTTGCGCCGCGGCAAGCCGGGAGGCGCCCGATGATCTTCACCGCCGAACGCCTGGTCAAGACCTTCCCCGGAGTGCGGGCCCTCGACCACGCGACGCTGCGCCTCGAACCCGGCTCCGTGCACGCGCTGCTGGGCGAGAACGGGGCGGGGAAGAGCACCCTGATCAAGGTCCTCACCGGAGTGGTCCGACCGGACCACGGCCGGCTGCTCCTCCAGGACGCAGCGGGAACCGGAGCGCGAGAGGTGCGGTTCTCCGGGCCGCACGACGCCCAGCAGGCCGGGATCGGGGTCGTCCACCAGGAGCGCAACCTCGTTCCCGCCTTCGGCGTCGCGGAGAACATCGCCCTGCAGGCGCTGCCCGGACGCCGCGGGCTGGTCGACCGGTCGGCCATGCGGACGCTCGCCCGCGACTGCCTGGCACGACTCGACGTCGACCTCGACGTCGACCGCCCCGTCTCCTCGCTGTCCGTCGCCCAGATGCAACTCGTCGAGATCGCCAAGGCGCTGGCGACCGACAGCCGCGTCCTGCTGCTGGACGAACCCACCGCGTCGCTCACCTCGCAGGAGGCCGACCGGCTGTACACCGTGGTCCGTCGGCTGCGCGACGAAGGGCGTGCCGTGGTGCTGGTCAGCCACAAGCTGGAGGAGGTGTTCGCCGTCGCCGACACCGTCACGGTGCTGCGCGACGGCCGCACCATCGCCGAAGCCGAACCGCTCGCCGACCACTCCGTCGCCCAGATCGTCGACCTGATGGTGGGCCGGGCCCACGCGGAGGTCCGGCTCGACCGCGTGCCCGTCCCCGCCGACGCGGCACCGTCGTTGGAACTCGACCACGTCAGCACGGTCGCCGGGCACCGGGATGTCTCCCTGGCCGTCCGCCCCGGCGAGATCCTCGGCCTGTACGGGCTGGTGGGTGCCGGCCGCAGCGAACTGGCCCGCGCGGTCCTGGGCTTGGACGCGATCACCGACGGCACCGTGCGCGTGCACGGCCGCGAGGTGCGGATCGGCGGTGTCCGGCAGGCACTCCACCGGCACCGCATCGGCTACGTCACCGAGAACCGCAAGGAGGAGGGCGTCTTCCTCCAGCAGCCGGTCACCCGGAACGTCGCCGTGACCGTCTGGAACCGGCTCGCCAGGGCCGGCATGGTGCGCGAACGCGACGAGCGCCGGGTCCTGGCGACGTACCAGGAGCGGCTGGGCATGCGGGTGTCCGGGCCGGGCCAGCTCGCCGGCCAGCTGTCCGGGGGCAACCAGCAGAAACTCAGCCTGGCCAAGTGGCTCGCCGCCGACTGCGACATCCTCATCATCGACGAGCCCACCGTCGGCATCGACGTGCGCACCAAGGCCGCGTTCCACGAGCTCATCGTCGAACTCGCCTCGGGCGGCCTGGCGATCCTGCTGATCTCGTCCGACCTGCCCGAGATGGTGACGCTCGCCGACCGCATCAAGGTGATGCGGGAGTACACGGTGGCCGGTGAGATCGAGAACGACCACCACTACGCCGACGTCAGCAAGGCCGTGGGCCGCCTGCTGCACCGGCAACCGGCGGGCGCCGGTCCGGACCGCCGGGCCGGCGGCTGAGGAGGGGCGCCCCACGGCCGGGCGCCACCGGCCGGCGGCACTGCGTGGCCGCCGGCCGGTGGCGCGCTGGGGGAGGTCAGGCGAACCGGGTGGACACGCCGCCGTCGACCGACCAGTCGGCGCCGGTGACGAAGCCTGCCACGTCGGAGAGCAGGAAGACCACCACGGCGGCGACGTCCGCGGGTGTGCCGAGCCGGCCGAGGATGTGCTTGTCCAGCGCGGCCTGGCGCACGTCCGGCGCGCTCTGCGCGAAGTACTCCGCGAGCAGGTCGGTCTCGATGTAGCCGGGGCTGACCGCGTTGACCCGGACCCCGCGCGGGCCGACCTCCAGGGCGAGGCTGCGGGTGAGGCCGACCAGGCCGGACTTGGCCGCGGCGTACGGGAACATCCCCGGGCAGGTGAGGCTGGCGTGCATGGAGGCGATGTTGACGATCGAGCCGCGTCGGGCGTCGAGCATGGGGGGCAGCACGGCGCGGGCGGTGAGCCAGGCCCCCTTGAGGTCGACGCCGAACACCTCGTCCCACTGGCTGGTCGTCATCGCGACCGGGTCGGCGTAGGAGTTGCGCCCGGCGTTGTTGACCAGCCCGGTGAAGGGGCCGAGTTCCGCGCTCAGTGCCTCCACCGCCGCGGCGACCTGATCTTCGTCGGTGATGTCGCAGGTGGCCGACGCGGCCGACGCGCCGAGACGGCGGGCGGTCGCGCGGACGCCGTCCGCGTCGATGTCCAGCAGGCCGGCGCGGCCGCCGGCGTCGACGACCGCGGCCGCGACGGCCGCGCCGATCCCCCGTGCGGCACCCGTGATGAGTACGCGGTGGCCGGTGAGATCCGTCATGATCCGCTCCTGTTCCGCCGGGGCCGCAGGAGCGCGTCGAACTCGGCCAGGAACCGGTCGACACCGCCGATCTCCTGCGGGTCCAGGCTGCGCGCCGGATGGCGGCAATGGGGGTCGTCGATGAGTCCGCGGCGGGCCGAGACGACCTTCTCCACCATGATGATCAACTCGACCTCCTGCATCCAGTACGCAAGGTAGGGCACCAGGCGGGCGTGGAGGCGCAGGGCCCGGGCCTCGTCGCCGGAATGCCATAGCCGCCAGATCTCCTGGTAGATCTCCGTGAAGGAGCATCCCGGCTGCACGCCGTCGACGCCCCGCCGCAGCCCGTCGGCCAGTTGGAGTCCGGCGTAGCCGGTGAAGGAGCGCAAGCCCGGGGTGCCGGCCGCGAGGTCCTCCGCGAGCCGGCCCGGCAGCGGTGTCTCGATCTTGACGGCCACCAGGTTCGGGTGGTCCGCGGCCAGGGCGCGCAGGGCGTCCGCGGTGAAGGACGACCCGGTCTGCGCCGGGGCGTACTGCAGGACCACGGGTGTGGGGGCGACAGCGGTCAGGATCGCCGTCACGTGCCGGCGCACCTCGTCGGCCGGAGGGGCGAGGAAGTGCGGCGGCAGGAGGTTGATCGCGTCGGCGCCGGCGTCGACGGCGGCGGTGGCGCGCTCGACCGCGAGGCGGGTGGCGTGGTCGGGGATCGACACCACGGCCGCCACGTCGGGGCGGGCCGTGGTGAGGTCGAGCAGGCGGGCGGTGAGCAGGTCCCGTTCGGCGTCGCTCAGTTTGTGGAACTCGCTGGCGAAGCCGGGGAACATGACGGCCGTGACGCCGGTGTCCAGGACGTGGCGCACCAGGCGCTCGAAGCTGTCGAGGTCGAGGTCGCCGCCCGCGGTGAAGGGCACTTCGAGGACGGGCATCACCCCGCGCAGCAGGTCGGCGCCGGTGGTCGGGTCCGCACTCATCAGAAGGGCACCTTTCCGGGCTGGTCGCCGGACCCGCCGACCAGGAAGTCGAGGTCGACGCCGCGGTCGGCCTGCAGGACGCGGTCGACGTACAGCCGCGTCCAGCCGCGGGTGTCCGTGCGCTGCGGGGCGGTCCACTCCGCGCGGCGTTCGGCGAGTTCGGTGTCGGTGACGTCCACGCGCAGGCTGCGGGCGGCGACGTCGAGTTCGATCGTGTCGCCGGTGCGTACCAGGGCGAGCGGCCCTCCGACGGAGGACTCCGGTGCCACGTGCAGGATGACGGTGCCGTAGGCGGTGCCGCTCATCCGCGCGTCGGAGATGCGGACCATGTCGGTGACGCCCTCGGCCAGCAGCTTGGCGGGCATGGGCAGGTTGCCGAGTTCGGGCATGCCCGGGTAGCCGCGGGGGCCGAGGTTGCGGACGACGAGGACCGTGCCGGCGTCCACCGGCAGGTCGGGGTCGTCGGCGGCGCGCAGGTACTCCTCGATGTCGTCGAAGACCAGGGCGGGGCCGCGGTGGCGGAGCAGATGCGGCGAGGCCGCGGACTGCTTGAGCACCGCGCCGTCCGGTGCCAGGTTCCCGCGCAGCACCACGGTGCCGCTGCCGACGGGCTGGACCGGATCGTCGACCGGGCGGATCACCTCGCGGTTCCAGACCTGATGGCCCTGGATGTTCGCGCCGAGGGTCTGCCCGTTGACGGTCGGCGCGTCGTGGTCCAGCAGATCGCCGAGTTCGGCCATGAGCGCGGGAAGGCCGCCGGCGTAGGCGAAGTCCTCCATGAGGAAGCGGCCGCTGGGCATCAGGTCGGCGAGCAGCGGCACCCGGCGGCCCAGGGTGTCGATGTCGTCGAGGGTGAGGGGCACGCCCGCCCGGCCCGCGATCGCGAGCAGGTGCAGCACCGCGTTGGTCGAGCCGCCGATGGCGGCGTTGACGACGACGGCGTTGGTGAAGGCCCTCTCGGTGAGGATGTCCGACGGGCGCAGGCCCTCGCGGGCGAGTTCGACCGCGCGGGCGCCGGACTCCTCGGCGAGTTGGGCGCGGCGGGCGTCGGCGGCGGGCAGGGCGGCGGCGCCGGGCAGCGAGAGCCCGAGCGCTTCGGTGACGCAGCCCATGGTGGAGGCGGTGCCCATCGTCATGCAGTGGCCGGCCGAGCGGGCGAGGCAGCCTTCGAACTCGTCGAAGTCGGACTGCGTGATGCGGCCGGCGCGCAACTCCTCGCTCATCCGCCAGATGTCGGTGCCGGAGCCGACCGTCCGGCCCCGGAAGCGTCCGGTCAGCATCGGGCCGCCGGACAGCGCGATGGCGGGCAGGTCGACGCTCACCGCTCCCATGAGCTGCGCGGGCAGCGTCTTGTCGCAGCCGCCGAGGAGCACCACCGCGTCCAGGGGGTTGGCGCGGATGGTCTCCTCGACGTCCATGCTCATCAGGTTGCGGAACATCATCGACGTGGGCCGCATCAGGGGCTCGCCGATGGACATCGTCGGGAACTCCAGGGCCAGGCCGCCCGCGGCGGTGATCCCGCGGCGCACGGATTCGGCCAGCACCCGCAGGTGCGCGTTGCACGGGGACAGTTCGGACCAGCTGTTGCAGATGCCCACCACGGGCTTCCCGCGCAACTGGTCGCGGGTGAGCCCGAGTTGGCGCATGTGGTGGCGGGCGATGAAGCCGGCCTTGCCGGGCTCGTCCCACCAGGCCGAACTCCGCAGGGGGCTCATGTCCGGCTCCCCACAAGAGACCTGCCCGCGCGTTTCGTGGTGATCCGGTCACGCATCGCCGCCACACCTTCCGGTTCTCGGGGGTCCACTCTCCTGAACGGAGTGGTCGCTCGATCCGACCGCTCCCGGCAGCGAAGGCACGGCCATGGAGTCCGTCATAGCGAATACGACAGGACGATGGCACTTGGCAGCTATGCTGTCAAGCAATCGACGAGCCGGCAGAGCCGTCGAGGACCACACCGCCGCACAAGGGGCCGCCATGAAACCGACCGAACTGCCGCACCGAACCCTCGCCATCGTGCGCGGAAGCGATCGCCAGGCCGCGCTGCGCACGGTGGTCACCCTCGCCGAGGAGGGCATCACCTGCGCCGAGGTCTCGCTCACCACCACCGACGCGCTGTGGGTGATCCGGCAGGCCCGCCGCGAACTCGGCCCCGGCGCCCACCTCGGCGCCGGCACCGTCCTGACCGCGGCCGACGCCGCGAAGGCCGCCGACGCGGGGGCGGGCTTCCTCGTCACCCCCGGGCTCGGCAACGACCTGCGCGAGGCCATGCCACTGGAACTGCCCACGCTGATCGGTGCCCTGACGCCCAGCGAGGTCGTCGCCGCGCACGAGTGCGGAGCGCTCGCGGTCAAGCTCTTCCCCGCCTCGCTCGGCGGCCCCTCGTATCTCAGGGCGCTGCGCGATCCCTTTCCGGCGATCCCGTTCGTGCCCGTCGGCGGTGTCGACGCCCGCGCCGCGCGCGCCTTCCTCGCCGCCGGTGCCGTGGCCGTCGGCGCCGGCACCCCACTGGTCGGCGACGCGGCCCACGGCGGGGACCTGGCAGCGCTGCGCCGGCGCGTCGCGCACTGGCGTACCGCGCTGGCCGAGGAGGTCACGGCATGACCGCCGCCGGCGGCCCTGAGGTCGTCACCATCGGGGAGACCATGGCCGCGCTGCGCGCCACCGGCCCGATCAGGCTCGGCCCGGCGATGGAACTGTCCGTCGCCGGCGCGGAGTCCAACGTCGCGATCGGCCTCGCCCGGCTCGGCCACCGGGCCGGATGGGTGGGACGCGTCGGGGACGACGCGTTCGGCACGCTGGTGCTGCGCACCCTGCGCGCCGAAGAGGTCGACGTCACCCACGCGCGCGTCGACACCGACGGACGCGCCACCGGCCTCCTGGTCCGCGAGGACGGCATCGGGGACCTCGCCAAAGTCGCCTACTACCGTGCGGGGTCGGCCGGATCGGCCATCCGGCCCGAGGAGGTGCTGCCCGCTCTGCGCCCCGGGCTGCGCGTCCTGCACCTGACCGGAATCACCCCGGCCCTCGGCCCGTCTGCCGCCGAAGCCGTGGCAGCGGCGGCGACGCGCGCACGGGAACTGGGCGCCCTGGTCTGCCTGGACGTCAACTACCGTGCCGGGCTGTGGAATCCGGAGCAGGCCAGGAGGCTCCTGCTGCCGCTGGCCCGCACCGCCGACCTGCTCGTCGCGTCCGCCGACGAACTGCACCTGATCAGCGACGATCCCGCGCTGGACGAGAGCGACGCGGTCGCCGCGCTGGTCGCCCGCGGACGGCGCGAGGTGGTGGTCACCCGTGGCGGCGACGGCGCGAGCGCGACCGACGCCCACGGCACCGTCAGCGTCGCCGCCCACCCGGTCCGGGTCAACGACGTGATCGGCGCCGGCGACGCCTTCGTCGCCGGTTACCTCTCGGCCCTGCTCGACGGGCTGGACATGGCAGCCAGGCTCCAACGGGCCGCGTCCACCGGCGCCTTCGCCGTCGCCGGCCGCGGCGACTGGGAGGGCCTGCCCACGCGCGCGGACCTCGCGCTCCTCGACCAGCCCGCCGGGACGACGCTGCGCTAGGCCGGTCGAGCGCGGGGCTTCCTCGCCGTCAACGCCGTTCGGGACGAAAGGATTTGAACGCTGCGAACCCCTGACCCCCGGTCAGGTGCGCTACCAAACTGCGCCATGTCCCAGAACGACCTCCCGAGAGATCGTATCTCTTGGAGCCTCCAGGGCCGCCGATGGCGCCAACTACCGGCATACTGTCCAACGCCTGGCCGAAGATGTCCTACCTCTTCGCCCGGATACGCGAGCACACTTCAGGAGGGCACCATGGCGGACCGCCGCCACACCGCACCGGCGGCCGAGCGCGCCGGACTGCCGCGACTCGGCCTCGGATGCGCGCCGTTCGGCAACATGTTCCGGGTCCGCTCCGACGAGGAGGTCGAGCGCGCGCTCGAAGCGGCGTGGGCCGCCGGCGTACGGCACTTCGACACGGCACCCCACTACGGGCTCGGCCTCTCCGAGCGCCGACTGGGCCGCTTTCTGGCGACCAAGCCGCGCTCGGAGTTCACCCTGTCCACGAAGGTGGGGCGGCTGCTGGGGGAGGACCCGCGGTGGGACGGCCGGTCAACGGACCCCGAGGGGTTCGTGGTTCCCGCGCGGTACCGCAGGACCTGGGGCTTCGGCCCGGACGACATCCGGGCCGGCCTCGAGGACTCGCTCGGCCGGCTCGGAACGGACCGGGTGGACGTCCTCTACCTCCACGACCCGGAGCGCTCGGACGACGCCCAGGCCGTTCCCCGCGGCATGGCCGCCCTGGCCGGACTGCGCGAGGAGGGTCTGGTCACCTCGATCGGCGCCGGCTCGATGGACCCGGGCACCCTGGTCGCCACGGTCGAGACCGGCCTGGCCGATGTCGTCATGGTCGCGAACCGGTACACGCTCCTCGACAACGGCGCGGCGCCCGATCTGGACTCCGCGTGCGCGCGGCACGGCACGGTGATGGTCGCCGCCGCCGTCTTCCACAGCGGGCTGCTGGCCCGGTCGCCTCGCGAGGACGCCACGTTCGACTACCACCAGGTGCCCGCCGACGTGCTCGCCCGCGCACGGCGGATCGAGGCGGTCTGCCTCGCCCACGGTGTCGAACTCCCCGCGGCCGCCCTGCGGTACCCCCTCCTCGACGCGCACGTGGCCGCAGTGGTCGTGGGCGCGGACAGCCCCGAGCAGGTCCACGAGAACGTCGCCCGCGTCGGGGCGCGCATCCCCGACGCCCTGTGGGACGACCTCGACGAGCAGCGGCTCGTCCCCCGGCGCGGACGGCCGTAGGACCGCGCGCCTCGCGCCCCGTCGCGTTCTCGCCGCCCCCTCCCCAGCCGGCACCGGACGGCGCCGTCCGGGCAAAGTCATCAGACAACTCTCGGACGATAAGAGGGTGTTCACCCTGCATCACCCGGTTATCTTCCGCCGTTCTCGGCATAGACATCGGAGAACCGAGTCGTTACGTTGCCGACACCAGTCGGCGACACAGGAGTGAGCATGGTCAGACTCAGAGGTATGAGAACCGCCGTCGTGGCAGCCGTCACGATGGCGCTTTCCGCGGCCGCCATGGGGATGGCTCCCCAGTCCGCCCAGGCGGTCGGCTCGGTGTACTACGTGTCGCCGGGCGGTGACGACTCGGCCGCCGGCGGGCAGCAGGCGCCGCTGCGGACCATCCAGCACTGTGCGGACATCGCGCGGCCCGGCGACACCTGCCGCATCCTGACCGGCGACTACCACGAGACCGTCACCCCGCCCACGTCAGGCACGGCTGCGGCGCCGATCAGGTTCGAGGCGGCGCCGGGCGCCCAGGTGACCGTGGACGGCACGGACGCCGTCACCGGATGGACCCTCGACTCGGGCAGCATCTACAAGGCGCCGGTCACCCTGGCCGGCACGGCGAGCGCGCCGTACGGGAGCAGCGTCGACCCCTCGAACACCGACCTGTGGGCCAACCAGGTGTTCACCGGCGGCACACCGGTGCCGGAGGCGGCCTACCCCGCGGCCGGCGCCGGGGTCTGGGGGGCGAACTACGTCTCTTCCGGCTGGTCGGGCGCCCTGACCAGCGGAGGCACCTGCTCGGCCGCTCCCTGTACCTCCACCGGCACCGGCACCTTGACCTATTCCGGCTTCCCCGCCCTGGGCGACCTCACCGGCGCCACCGTCCAGCTCGCCGGCCACTGGGTCACGACGACCAGCACCGTCTCCGCCGGGAACCTCGACGGCACCAACAAGACCCTCCGCTTGACGTTCCCGAACAGCGACTCGCCCGAGATGATCGGCGGCTCCTCCCCCAAGTTCCGGCTGGTGGGCAAGAAGTCCTTCCTGCGCGCACCCGACCAGTGGTTCTACGACGCGGGCAGCAAGCAGCTGTTCATGTGGGCGGCCGACGGAAAGGCGCCGCAGAACGTCTCGGCCAAGAAGCGCAACTACGGCTTCGACCTCGACGGGCGCAGCTCGATCGTCGTCGACGGGATCAAGCTCTTCGGCACCACGATCAGGACCGACGACTCCAGTTCGGACATCACGCTGTCCAGGATCGACGCCACGTACCTGTCGGAGTGGCAGACGACGCAGTACCGGAGCGACCTGCCCTACGCGGGCATCTACGCGGGCAACCACCGCGCGGACAGCGGCATCCAGCTGCACGGCAGGGACAACGAGCTCCTCGACAGCCACATCCGGTACTCCGGCGGGGCAGGGGTCTCCCTCAAGGGCTCCGGACAGGTGATCCGCGACAACCTCATCACCGACGCCGCCTACAACGGCACCTACTCCGCGGCGATCACCGTCGAGGACGGCATCCAGTCCTCCGCCATCGTCCACAACACGATGCGCTCCACCGGCCGCGACATGATCAACCTCAACACCAACGCCTACCCCAACGCCGGTTACGACCTGCGCATCGCCTACAACGACATGTCCGACTACGCGAGGATCGGGCAGGACCTGGGCGCCATCTACGTCTGCTGCGACACCTCGCTCCGCGGCCGGATCGACCACAACACGATCCACAACCCGTCCCAGGTCGGCAACGGCCTGCACTTCGACAACGGCACCATCGACGTCAACGTCGACCACAACGTCATCTGGGGCCTGGGGTCCAACTCGGTCGGCGGCTACGGGGTGGCGCAGGGCGGCTGGTCCGCCGGGCACGACCTGCCGTACCTCAAGGGCAGTTACACCAACAACACCATCGTGACACCCGACAGATCGACGATCTTCAACTACTACGCCACCGCGGCCCAGGTCGCGAACACCACGGCCCGCAACAACATCCTCGACGGCGACAAACCCGCGGACCAGAGCTACGCCTACATCGCCGGAGGCACGCCGAACGAGTCCAACGACCTTGCCACGAAGTACAGTCAGAACCCGGCGGCCAACACCCCTGCCCCCGGCTACACGGACTTCGCCGCGAACGACTTCACCCTGGCACCGGGATCACCCGCGATCGACGCGGGTACACCGGTGGCCGGAGTGACCGACGGCTACGCCGGCGCCGCTCCGGACCAGGGCGCCTACGAGGCGGGCCAGGCGACGTGGCTGAGCGGCTGCACCTTCACCCCGGAGTGCGGCGACGCCTCGATGTCCAAGGTCACCATCGTGGCCCGCCACAGCGGCAAGGACGTCGGTGTGGACGGAACCGCCGCGCAGACCACCCAGCAGACCGACTCCGGCAGCGCCGCCCAGCAGTGGGCGGTCCTGCCCCAGGCCGGGGGCACCGCGCAGATCAAGAACCTCGCCACCGGACTGTGCCTCGCCGTCGCCGGTCAGCGGACGGACGACCTCGCGCCGGTCTACCAGTGGGCGTGCTCCACCGCGCCGAACTTCCTGTGGAACGTCCGCGACACCGAGGGGGGTTACCAGCAGATCGTGGGCGCCCAGTCCGGCAAGTGCCTCAACGTGTACGGCCTCAGCACCGCCGACGGGGCCGGCCTCATCCAGTACACCTGCAGCGAGGTCGGCAACATGGAGTTCACGCTCCAGCCGATCAAGTGACGACCGCCCCCCGCGGTTCCGCGGGGAACTGACCGACCACCCGCACAACAACCGGGGCGGCGCGCGGGAGACCTCCTCCGCGCCGCCCCGGTTCGCGGGCTCCACAGCGAAAGGAACACTGGTGCGGAATCCCGACACCGAACCGGCGGGGAAAGCGGTCCATGTGACCGGCCGGCGCACCCGGCTGCGCCCGGGGATGGAGGCCCGGTACGCATCCGTCCACGCCGCCGTTCCGCCGGCGGTGCTCCGGGCACTGCGCACCTGCGGCGTGGTCCGGTGGCAGATCTGGCGTGACGGACGCGGCCTCTTCCACCTGATCGAGTCCGAGGACCGCTACGAGGTCATGGTGGAGCGCATCCTCGGGCTCGGCCCGATCGACCCCGAGTGGGACCGGATCATCGCCGCGCTGCTGGAGGAAGGGGAGGGCTCCGACGAGCTCCTCCCCTTGATCTGGACCATGGTGGGCTCGGAGCAGTTCGCCGGAGCGGCGGGCGAGACGCTCGCCGCTCCGGCGTCGTGGCAAGGACGTTGAGCGTGGTCAGGCGCTGAGCATGGTCAGGCGCTGAGCGGGGGCCGTCCCGCGGCCTCCCACTCCTCGTACTCGGCGCGGCCGACGTCGTCGAGCGGGTAGTAGCGGCGCAGCGCGCCGCCCAGCGCCAGCTTCTCGCGCGAGAAGTCCTCCCACGCCTCGTGGACGGCGCTGTCCGCCGCCAGTTCGGCGGCCTTCGCCACCGGCACCACCACCGCCCCGTCGTCGTCGGCCACGATGAGGTCCCCGGGGAGGACCAGGGCGCCGCCGACCGCCACCGGTACGTGGTAGCCCCAGGGCAGCAGCTCCCCTTGGGAGGCGTAGTGAGGTGTCGGGCCGAGGGACCAGATCGGTACGTCGAGTCCGTCCAGCTTCTCCGAGTCCCGGATGCCCCCGTCCGCGACGAGACCGACACCGCCGCGGTTGTGGAGGTGCCGGGCCAGCATCTCGCCGACCACCCCGCTGCGCAGCGACCCGTACGCCTGGACGACCAGCACATCGCCGGGCTCGATGAAGTCGAGGACCGCCCACAGCGCGGTCGCCCGCTCGACGTACTCCTGCGTGACGCCGGCGTCGGTGTAGACGTCCTCCCGCATCGGCATGAACTGCAAGGTGACCGCCCGCCCGACGACCCTGCGACCGGGCTTGTTGGTCCGGGGGCCCTGCAGGAAGGTCTTGGTGATCCCCATCTGGTGCAGCTTCGCCGACGCGGTGGCGGCGGTCACCGTCCGGAACGCCTCGACCAGGCCCGGGTCCAGCGGCGGGACGGCGGGGCCCTTGACCGGCAGGGTCCACGCCCCGTGGATCGTGTACTCCGGGATTCCGTCCGGGCCGACGCCGGACGGCTGGATCGCTCCCGCGGGAGCGGAGGAGCCGGTCATCGGTACACCTCCACGCTGTAGTGGCCCTCGACGTACGGGTACCGCTCTTCGATGTCGTCGACGACGTCGACGCCGAGGCCCGGCGACTCCGCCACGGACACCGTGCCGTCCTTGACCCGCGAGCCGCCCTGCACGATGCCCCACCTCAACGGGCCCTGCACCATGCACTCCTCGACCATGGGGGCGTTCGGGAGCGCGGCGACGGCGTGGGCATTGGCCATCAGCATCAGGCCGTTGTGCCACGAGTGCGGGATCAGGGAGATACCGGCGTCGGCGGCGATCCGTCCGACCCGCATGACCTCGCTGATGCCGCACACTCCGGCGTCGGGCTGGACGATGTCGAAGCAGCCGCGCTCGATCCACGGCCGGAACTGCTCGATGGTGGTGAAGGACTCGCCGCCGCTGATCCGCAGGTCGACCGACGAGGTCAACTCCGCGTAGCCCTCGATGTCGTCCTTGCCGAGGGGTTCCTCCAGCCACAGGGTCCCGCGTGCCGCCAGGCCCTCCGCGAGCACCCGGGCTTCGGCGCGGGACAGCCTGCTGTTCGCGTCGACCGCCAGCCCGGCGCGATCGCCGACGGCGTCGCGCACCTCGTCGTACAGCGCGAGGAAGCGGGCAGGTGTGACCCGGTCCCAGTGCCACGCGGTGCCGAGCCGGAACTTCACCGTCCGGTAGCCGGCCTCGACATAGCCGAGGACGTCGGCGACGAGTGTGCGGGGGTCGTCATGCCAGTCGTAGCGCACGCCGCCCGAGGCGTAGACGTCGACCGCGGTCGTGGACACCGCCGGATCGAGGAGCTGCGCCACCGGCTTTCCGGCCGCGCGGCCGCGGGCGTCCCACAGCGCGCAGTCGATCCCGGCCACGGCGAAGTCGTGTGCCGAGCCCACCGCGTGCTCCAGGGCCGTCCCGGTGGGGCGGGGCACGATGGAGAAGTCGTCGAGGTCGGCGCCCACCAGGCTGCCGCGGTACCACCGCACCCATTCGGCGATCTGCCGCGGGTTGCCGTAGGAACAGGCCTCCCCGACCCCGGTCACACCGGCGTCGGTCTCCACCACGACGATGGCCGCATCCGCTTTGACACTGCGATAACGATCAGTCACCCACTGGTCTTCTCGCGTGTGCAGCCGGGTGGCGCACAGGGTACGGACGTCAGTTATCACAGCGGTTGAGCCTTTCTGGGGTGTTCATTCCTTCTCCGCTCCCGCTTTCTGACCGGCGACCAGAAAACGCTGCGCGAAGACGAAGATCAACAGGATCGGGGAGATGGAGATCAGGGCCGCGAGCGCGACCTCGGGTTCGCGCACCGGGATTCCGGTGAAATTCGCGCCGCCGAGGGCGTTGGTGTTGCGCACGAGCAGCTGAAGGCCCGTCTGCACGTTGGCGAGCTGCGGGTCGGTGTTCATGATGTACGGCAGGAAGAACGTGTTCCAGGCCGTGACGAACGAGAAGAACGAGACCATCGCGATCGCGGGCCGGGCGATGGGCGCGTAGATGCGGAAGAATATCCGCCATTCCGAGGCACCATCGAGCCGGCCGGCCTCGATCAGCGAGTTCGGCACCGAGGCCATCGCGTGCAGGTACACGATGTAGACCCCGAACGGGTAGAACGACAGGGGCAGGATCACCGCCCACAGCGAGTTCGTCAGGTTGACCGCCGACATCTCCAGATAGAGCGGGAGGATCAGCGCCGCCTGGGGCACGATCATCGTGACCAGGGTCAGGAACAGCATCGTGGTGCGGCCGACGAAGGCGAACTTCGCCAGCCCGTATCCGGCGGGGACGCACGTGACCAGCGCCAGCGCCACGGCGGCCACGCTGATGAGGGCCGAGTTGCCCAGCCAGGTACCGAAGATGCCGTGGTCGTAGCCGAAGACGTGCGACCAGGCGGACCCCACGTGGGACAGGCTGCCGAACGAGAGCGGCTGGTCGCCCGTCAACTGGTCACGGGTCTTGGTGGGCGCGAGCAGCAGCCAGACGATCGGTGCGCCGAAGAAGAGGACCGTCATCGACAGCAGGGCGTTGCGACCGAAGGAGCCGAGCGCGGTCCGCACTCCTTTTCGCTCCGCAGGCGAGGAGGACAGCGTGCTCATGCCGCATCCTTCGAGTAGAAACGGGTCTTCTTGATCACGATGACCGCGGCCGTCACCGTGACGATGAGCAGCAGTACCGAAAGCGCCGAGGCGCGACCGTAGTTCGACTCTCCGGTGGCGTAGGAGAAGACGAGCTGGTTCAGCGACCAGGTGCTGTCGACCTGGCCGCGGGCGCCCGCGCCGAGCACCTGGGGTTCGACGAAGACCTGGAACCCGTTGGCCAGGGAGACGATGAAGATGAAGCCGATGTAGCTGCGCAGCATCGGCAGCTTGATGTGCCACACGACGTGCCACGCGCCGGCGCCGTCGAGTTCGGCGGCCTCCAGCACATCCCGCGAGATGTCCGTGAGCGCGCCGTAGAGCAGCACGATCCAGCCGCCCGCGCCGGCGGCGATGCCCATCACCGACAGGATCACCGGCAGCGAGCCGTCGCTGATGACGGTTCCGGAGTCACCGGCGAACGGGCGGAGGATCGCACTGGCCGGGCTGGCCGCGGGCGAGAACATGAAGAGCCAGAGCAGGGCGGAGGCCGCCCCGGTGACGGCTCCGGGAACGTAGGAGACGAACCGGGTCAGCGCGGCGAAGCGGGTACGCCGCGCGTCCATGGCCAGCGCGATGGCGAAGACGATCACCAGCATCGACGGCAGCCAGATCAGCAGGTAGGAGCCGACGTTCTTCGCCGCCCGCAGGGTCCGGTAGTCGCTGAGGACCGCCGAGTAGTTCTCCGTCAGGCTCGTGTAGGAGTTGCCGATCACGGGCGTCACCGAGAACGAGGTGGCGATGCCGTAGACGGTGGGCACGAGGCCGAAGAGGACCAGGGCGGCGAGGTACGGCAGGACGAAGGAGACTCCCGCGGTGCGGCTGCGGAACCGGCTCCGGGCCTGGCTCCGGGTGCCGCCGCGGGCCTGGCTCCGGGACCGGCTCCGCACCGCGGAGGAGGAAAGCGGTGCCATCCGCTAGTCGCCCTTGACGCTGTAGGACGCCGACTGCGCGGCCTTGGTCAGCTGCTCGCCGAACTTCTCCAGCGCGGCGCCGATGTCGTGGCCCCCGCTCTTGAGGACGGTGGCGTTGAAGGCGTCCTCCGCCTGGACCTGGAAGCGGACGAAGCCGAGGGTCGGGGAGATCTTCCCCGCGGCGTCCCGGTACACCGCCGAGGGGTCCTCGGCGTACCAGTCGTCCTTCGCGACCTGCTTCAGCCAGATGTCGGCGTCCGCGGTGTAGGCGGGATACCCGGACGAGGCCGCCTGGACCTTCGGGTCGGTCGCCATGCCGGTGGCGAACTTGGCCGCGGCGGCCTTGTTCTTCGACTTCGCCGAGACCACCCAGATACCGCCGCCCGCGGTGCCCGAGGCGTTGGTCGCGGCGCCCTTCCAGGTCGGCATGGGCGCGACCGCCCACCGGCCCTTCTTCGGTGAGGTCGGCTTGATCCCGTAGTCGCCCATCCACGCGGGGGAGATCGTCGCGAGCAGCTTGTCGTTCTTGACGATCGGGGTGTACGCCGCGTCGAACGGGTCCAGCTTCGAGAGCGTCTTGTTGGCGAGGAGCGGCCCGATCACGTCGTCGACCCTGGTGCACGCAGGCGACTTCACGTCGATGGTGACAGTGGTCGGAGAACTCGACTGGTTGAAGGCGCAGCCGCTGGAGCCGTAGTAGCCGTTCAGTCCGTACCGGCTGTTCACCGACCCCAGGGAGTAGCCGGGGTGCTCCTTGCCGACCCGCAGGCCGAGCGCGAGCCACTCGTCGAACGTCTTCGGCACGCTGTAGCCGAACTTCGCGAAGAGCGGCTTGTCGTAGTAGAGGACGGTCTGCGCGAGGTCGTTCGGCAGGCAGTACGTCTTGCCGTCGAACGTGCAGGCCGCCGTGGACCCCTTCGCGAATCCGTCCAGGACGTCCGAGCCGACCACGCCGTCGAGCGGGAGCGCGTAGTTCACGGGGTTGACCAGCATGTTGGCCAGCTCGTCCGGGTAGCTCAGGAAGACCGCGTCCGGCACGTCCTTGCCGGCCTTGACCGCGAGGGCGATCTGGGCCGGGATGTTCCCGTGCGTGTTGTCCACGGACTTGACGGTGGCCTTCAGTTCCGGGTGGGCCGCGGCGTACTCCTGCGCGGGCTTCGTCCGGGTGTCGTCGACCCAGATGGTGATCGGAGCGGACGCCTGCTGCTTGACGTCCGACCTGGCCCCGTTCTGCCCCCCGCACGCGGCGAGCAGCAGGCCGGTCGCGGCGAGGAGTGGTGCGACCGCGCGTCTGGATTTCATAGGGTTCTCTTCCTCGAAGGTGGGGGGGATGATGGCGCCCACCGAGAGGGACTTCTCCGATCTCTCGTGTACGCTAAGCGCCTATGTGACACCCCGATGACCGTGAAGTCAACATTCGGCCGCCAAGTCATCGGAGAACTTTCCGCAGTTGACCGCAGCGCTCACCCGCCGTGGTCGCAGGTTCGCCCACCGCGCAGAAGGGACGGTCCGTGGCTGTCATCGACGGCGTCGTCGCCGAGGTCCGCAAGCTGATCATCGAAGGAAAGCTGCGCCCTGGGGACCGGCTTCCCCAGGAGTCCGACTTCGCCGAGCAATTGGGGGTCTCCCGCAGCTCGCTGCGGGAGGCGGTCCGGGTCCTGGAGCAGATGCGCGTGCTCGACGTGCGGCACGGCTCGGGAACGTACGTCAGCTCCCTGCAGCCGGCCCAACTCCTCGAAGGCATCGCCTTCGCCGTGGAGGTGATGCGCGACGAGACGCTCCGGGAGGTCGTCGAGACCCGCGAACTCCTCGAACCGGCCGCGACCCGGCTGGCCGTCACGCGGATGACCCCCGAGCACCTGGCCCGTATCCGCGCCACCTACGAGCGGCACAGCCGGCAGCGCTCGATCGAGGACCTGGTCCACAGCGATCTGGAGTTCCACGCGGAGATCGTCCGGGCCACCGGCAACCAGACGCTGATCAGCCTGCTCGACGGGCTGTCGAGCAGGACCGTACGGCTACGTCTGTGGGGCGGCATCGTCAGCGACAACGCCGTGGACCTCACCATCCAGCACCACCACAACATCCTCACCGCGATCGAGGCCGGCGACGCGCACGGCGCGGAGAGCGCGGCCTACGTGCATGTCACCTCCGCGCGCCGCTGGCTCGACGCGTACTTCGCCGACCACGGCAAGCCGGCCTGAAGCAGGCCGGCTGCCGGGGAGGGCACGGTCGCGGAAGAGGGCGCGGGTGCGGAAGAGGGCGCGGCAGGTGCTGCCGCGCCTACGCCGGCAGGCCCACCGCCCGCTCGCCGGTGCGGCGCTGCTGGATGACGACGGCGGCGACCAGCAGCAGCCCCTGCGCGATGTTCTGCCAGAAGGCGTTGACGCCCTGGACGGTGAGGCCGTTCTGCAGCGCTCCGAGCAGGGCGACGGCGAGCAGGGTGCCCCCGATCCCTCCCTTGCCGCCCTTCAGCGCGCAACCGCCCAGGGCCGCGGCGGTGATGGCCTGGAGTTCGAGTCCGTCGCTTCCGGACGTCGGCTGGCCGGAACCGGTGCGGGCGGTCAGGAGGATGCCGGCCACGGCGGCGACCATGCCGCTGAGGGCGTAGACGGCGATCAGGTACTTGTTGAGGTTGATGCCGGCCAGCCGCGCGGCGGTGTCGTTGCCGCCGATGGCGTAGATGTTGCGGCCGATGTCGGTCTGCTTGAGCAGGATGTGGACGGCCACGGCGGCCACGATCAGCAGCCAGACCATGACGGGGATGCCGGCGATCTTGCCGCGGCCGAGGAAGACGAACACGGAGTTGTTGAGGACGTATCCCTGGGCGCGCCCGTCGGAGACCAGTTGGGCCACCCCCTTGTAGGCGGCCAGGCCGGCCAGGGTGGCGATGACCGAGTTGACCCGGCCGTAGACGATGATCACGCCGTTCAGCAGGCCGATCACGGCGCCGATGGCGATCGCGACGCCCATGCCCAGGAAGGCGTTGGAGCCCCAGGAGGTGAACACCATCGCGCTGGTGACGGAGGCGAGGCCGGCCTGGGAGCCCACCGAGATGTCGAGCGCGCCGCAGATGATCACGACGGTCTGGACGACGGCCAGCAGGCCGGAGATCGTCACCGCCTCGGCGATGACCTGGATGTTGTCCCAGCTGAGGTAGTTCGAGTTGAGGGTGCCGAACAGGGCCAGCACCACGGCCATCGCGCCCAGCAGGCCGAGGTTCTGGCCGCCGGCCCGGGCGAGCCACCGCTGCGACCTGGTGGCCGGCGACGGCAGGCCGTCGATGTCGTCGGACCGGGGGTCGGCGGTGGAGGGGGCGGCGGTCATCGGATGCCTCCGGAGGCGGCGTCGTTGCTGTCGGATGGTGCCGTCCGCCCGCCGGGGGCGGGGTCGGGTTCGGGGTCAGGTTCGGGATCGGGGGCGGGGTCGGGGACGAGGTCGGGGACGAGGTCGGATTCGGGGTCGGATTCGGGGTCGGATTCGGGGTCGGCCGGGGCCAGGTCGTCGGCCATCGCGAGGGCGAGGATGGCCTCCTCGGTGGCGTCGGCGCGGTCGAGTTGCCCGGTGACGCGGCCGTTCTGCATCACCACGACCCGGTCGGCCAGGCCGAGCACCTCGGGGAGCTCGGAGGACACGACCAGGATCGCGGTGCCCTCCCGGGCGAGTTCGGCGATGATGTGGTAGATCTCGGCCTTCGCGCCGACGTCGACGCCCCGGGTGGGCTCGTCGAGGATGAGCAGCGCGGGCTTGCGGGCGAGCCATCGGGCCAGCACGACCTTCTGCTGGTTGCCGCCGGAGAGCGTCCGGACGTCGACCTCGATCGAGGGTGCGCGCACCCGCAGCCGGTCGGCGTACCGCTGGGCCAACTCCCGTTCCGCGCCCGTGTCGACGAAGCGCCACCTGCGCAGGCGGGCGAGGCTGACCAGGGTCGTGTTGTCGCGGATGGTGCGCTGGAGGAACAGCGCCTGGGCCTTGCGCTCCTCGGGGGCCAGCCCGATCCCGGCGCGGATCGCGTCGCGGGGGCCGCGCAGCCGCAGCGGCCGGCCCTCGATCCGCAGGCTCCCGGCGCGCACGGGTGCGTCCCCGGCCAGCGCGAGGGCGAGTTCGGAGCGCCCGGCCCCGATGAGGCCGGCCAGCGCGACCACTTCGCCGGCCCTGACCTGGAGGCTGACGTCGTGGACGTCGTCGGTGCTGAGCCGCTCGACGTCGAGGACGACGCGGTCGCTGGCCACCCGCTCGCGGGCGAACAGGGTGGTCAGGTCGCGGCCCACCATCAGGCGGACGAGGGCGGCTTCGGTGGTGCCCGCCGCGTCCACGACACCGGCCACCGCGCCGTCGCGCAGCACGGCGATACGGTCGGCGAGCCGGAAGATCTCCTTCATCCGGTGCGAGACGTAGATGACGGCGACGCCCTCGTCCCGCAGCCGGCCGATCAGCGCGAACAGCGCGTCGACCTCCTGGTCCGACAGCGAGGACGTCGGCTCGTCGAAGGCGATGATCCGTGCCCGGTGGGTGCCGGTCAGCGCCCGCAGGATCTCCACCAACTGCCGCTGGGCGGCGGTGAGTTCCGAGCCGAGCAGGTCGGCGTCGAGAACCTTGTCGAAACCGAGGCGGGCCAGGTCGGCGGTGATCCGGCGGCGCAGCTCGGCCCGGTCGAGGCGGCGGCCGGCCCCGCGCGGGAGGGACCCGGCGTAGACGTTCTCCGCCACCGAGACATGCGGGATGATCTCGGGTTCCTGCGGGATGATCCGGATGCCGGCCCGGCGGGCGTCGATCGGCGAGTTCAGGTCCAGGACCTGCCCGTCGAGGAGCACCCGCCCGTCGGTCGGGCGGTGGTCTCCGGTCAGGATGCGCAGCAGCGTGGACTTCCCCGCCCCGTTCTCGCCCATCAGCGCGGTGACGCGGCCAGGGGGGAAGGTGAGGGTGACGTCCCGCAGCGCGTGGACGGCGCCGAAGCGCTTGGTGATCGCGTGGGCGGTCAGGCCGTCGTCGGACGGTGGCCGGGGAGCGGTGGAGGCGGTCATCGGATCAGCTGCACTTCGCCCCGGTGGAGCGCCAGTTGGCCGGGTCGACCATGGTGGTGGGGGCGAAGGCCTCCTGAGGGAACGCCTTGCCGTTCTTCAGCTTGTCGTACATCGTCTGGACGGCCACCGCACCGACGTCCCGGCCGTCGAGGAGGAGCGCGGCCTTCATGCCCGACGGCTTGCCGGAGCCCCAGTCCTTGCACGCCAGGTACGCGCCCAGGCCCACGCCGATCACGTTGTCCGCGCTGACACCGGCGTTCTGCATGGCGGTGACGCCGCCCTGGACGTTCTCGTCGTTGCAGCCCCAGATCAGCCAGTGCTTGACGTCGGTGTGCGCGGTGATCGTCGCGGCCACCTTGTCCTGGGCGTTGGTCGGGGTGTTGTCCGTGGCCACGTTGATGGTCCGCACCTTCGCCCCGGCCGCCGCGTCGAACGCCTTCTGCGCGGCCTTGACGCGGTCACCGCAGACCGTCACGTCCTGCTCCCACGCCGAGATCACCCGGGTGTCGCCGGCGCTCCAACCGGCCTTCTTGAACTCCGCCGCCGCCCGCTTGCCGACCTGGTCGCCCATCTGGGCGCCCGAGAAGCCGATCCGCGGCACCAGGTCGGCCTTGGGGCACTTGGCGGGGTCGGGACCCGTGGTGCAGATCTGGTCGTCCGAGGTCAGCAGGGCGATCTTGGCGTCGCCGGCCATCTGCACGACCTGGGGGCCGACGGACGGGTCCGGCACCACGACGATCAGGCCGTTGCTCTTCTGCGCGATCGCCGACTGGACCTCGCTGACGGTCTTGTTGGCGTCGCTGCCGAGGTTGACCACCTTCAGGCCGATCCCCAGGGCCGCGGCCTTCGCCTTGGCGCCCGCCGCCTCGTCGATGAAGTACTGCTGGTCGCCCTGCTTCTGCAGATAGGTGAGCGTGATCCGGCCGTGCACCGGGGCGACCGTGGGGGTGGCGCTGACGGAGGTCTGGCCGCTGGAACACGCGGCGAGTCCGAGGGCGACCACCGCGCCCATGACGGCGGTGACACAGCGGGTTCGCGAGATGGGCATCCTGGCTCCAGTGAGTGTGTGAGCCCCTGACCGGGGACGAAAGGTGCTGCGGTTCGGCCATGGGGGGACCGTTCGGGCGGAGCGCGCGGGGAGTTCGCCCGGTCCGTGGTGAGATGCATCGTGCTGCTTAGCAGCTATGCTGTCAAGCATATGGACAATGAGCTCATCACGGGCTTTCGTCGAAGTGGCGGCCCGGCCACCCGACCTGGGGCCGGGGCGCCGGGGAAGCCGAACGGAGAGGAAATCGGATGAAGGCGCATCAGCACAGGGGTGTCCCCGGCGCGGTCCCCGGCGCACCGCGGACCAGCCCGCCGAAAGGCAGCCGCCCCGGCGCCCGGCGACATGGCAATATGGCGGCTGTGAAGACGGTCGGCCGCTGTGCCTCGCGACACCCCTACCAGGCGTGCCCGGACGCCAAGTGCGGTCTGGAGGCGCGCGCATGACGTTCGCACGCACCACACTGAGCGACCACGTGGTCCGGGAGATCATCGCGGAGATCAAGCAGCGCCAGCTGCGTGCCGGTGACGAGATCCCGGCCGAGGGCGAACTCGCCGAACGCCACGGCGTGAACCGGCTGGTGGTCCGCGAGGCCATCCGGACGCTGGTGGCGCGCGGCGTCCTCGCGTCCAGCCAGGGCAAGCGCGCGACGGTGGCCACCCCCTCGCCCGCCGTGCTGGCACAGATCCTCGAGTTCCGGCTCAGCCAGAAGTCGATGGACCTGCGGGACCTGCTCGACACCCGAAGGGTGCTGGAGGGCGAGCTCGCGCAGCGCGCCGCGGCGTGCGTCGCCGCGGGCGAGGGCACGGTGGCCGAGGCGTCGGAGGCGCTGGACACCATGCGGGGCGCGGTCGGGGACCGCGACGCCTTCATCGCCGGCGACCTCGCCTTCCACCAGGCGGTGGCCAACCTGGCGCGGTCCGAGGTGTTCTCCTTCCTGCTCGCGGCCATGAACGGCGTGCTGCTCGACGCCCGCCGGGCCAGCTACGAGGGTCGCGAGCAGCGCGGCACCGGACAGGACGCCACGATCGAGGGGCATCAGCGCATCCTCGACGCCATCGCCTCCGGGGACGGCGCCGCGGCGGCCGAGGCCATGACCGGCCACCTCGCGGAGACCAGCCACGACCTCGGCCTTCCCTAAGGCCGGTGCCGGGCTACGAGCCCAGCAGCCGCATCCGGGTGGTGGCGCTGAAGTTCGCGGCCAGGGTGATCGCCGGATCGGTGTAGTTGCCCCAACCGAGGTCGGGGTAGTTGATCCGCGCGCTGGTGATGAGCCGGACGCCCGGCTCCTGGGCGGCGAACGGGTCGGCGCTGAGCACCTCGAAGGCGTCCAGCGACACGAAGGTGTCGCTCGCCGCCGTGTTCTTGTCGCCGGTGACCCGTACCGACACCGTGTGCCGGCCTTCCGGCAGGTTCGCGAGCTCGAAGACCTTCTGGGCGGCGTTCTTGGCCGCGGCGTAGAGGTCCACGCGGGTGGCCGCGCCGCCGTCGACGCTGATCTCCGCGATGCCCTGGGTCGGTCCCTTCGGGCAGACCACGCGGACGCCGTTGCCCCAGAAGTCCGCGTGCGCGGTGTCCCCGGCCTTCCGGCTGAACGACTCGGTCCGGTCGAGGTCGTCCTGCGTCCAGCTCTGGGAGGCGTCCGCATGGGTCCACTCCCCCGCGTACACCACCCGGTCCGAGGCGTCGTCGATGACCGGGTCGACGACGCGGAACGCGTCGACGAGGGCGTACGTCCCGCTGGACGCCGCGTTCTTGGTCCCGGTGCACTCCACGGTGAGGGTGTGGCTGCCGCGGGTCAGCGGGTCGCTGCGGAAGACCAGTTGGCCCGGGGTCTTGCCCGATCCGTACAGGTCCACCGTGGCCTTGGCGGCTCCGTCCACGGAGACCTTGACGATGCCGAGGTTGTCCGCCAGCGCCGAGTACAGCGCGACCCCGGTGCCGGTGAAGGCCAGCGTCGCGGTGTCGCCGGCGGTGTTCGAGAAGGACTCCGTGCCGAACAGGTCACCGCTGGTGTAGCCCGAGTCGGTGCCGGCGTGGGTCCAGGCGCCGGTGTAGACGACCTGCGAGGACGCGTCGTCGATCAGCACCGGCTCCACCGGCGCCAGCCGCACCGCGTCCGTGCCGTCCGACTCGACCTGCACGCCCGGCCCCGACGCGCCGGAGGTCGCCTTGGCCAGCCGCACCCCCGTCTTGGTGCTGCGGAAGTCGTTGGTCCACTGCGCCGCACCGTCCTTGCCGAACAGGAAGTAGCTGTGGGTGTCCTGGCCCCACGGCCACGTCGGCTGGGTCCGGTAGCCGTCCGTGCCCGACGCCCGGGTCTTCGTCGCGGTGCCGGCGGTACGGCCGATGTGGTCGTCGGGGTAGGCCGTCCACTGGCCGTCCCGCTGCCAGGCGAAGGTGTCGGTGCCGTCGGCGAGCGTGTAGGAGACGCCCACATCACTGACCTGACCGGTCGGCGGATCGGCGAGCGTGTACGTGGTCGTCAGCAGCCCCCGCCCGTCGACGGCCACCTGGATCGTGGTGTCGACCGCCCCGAACCGGCCCTTCAGCGTGACGACGGCCTGCCCGCCGCTGGTCGCCACCGTCGCCGAGCCCCCCGTCCAAGCCCCGGGCACCGCACGGGAGATGACCAGATCCGGGCCGCCGATCAGGACCTGGGCGTCGTGGGCCGTCGCCTGCGTCAGCCGTCCGGCCACCTTGTCGAAGACGACGGTGAACGGTGCGTCGACCCCGGTGACGGTGATGGTGTCCGCCGTCTCGTGGACCGTGGGAGCGGTGCCGCCGACCGGCGTGAAGACGGGCGTCTTACGGCTGTTCAGCCACAGGCGGTACTCGTCCACCACCGACGAGCCGCGGCTGAAGGTCAGGTGCAGCACGTCGCCGGCGGACCAGGGACCCTTCGGGACGGTGAGCGTTCCGCTCTTCCTCGGCGGGATGTCGACGCCGGTCAGTTTGCCGGAGCGGGTGCCGATCTGCCAGGCGACGGTCAACTCGCCCAGGTTGCTGTGGTCGTGCCAGTTGGCCACCGTGACCGGGACGCTGCCGCCCGGGGTCAGCCCGGTCAGCACCCCGTCGGCGATCTGCACCGGCGAGTACGCCTTCTTGGTCAGCCAGTGCTCCGGCTTGTGCCGCCGCCACAGGTCGATGATGCCCCACTCGCCGTAGCCGACCGGCCCGGACGGCAGGTGGTACACGTCGTCGATCGCGGCCCAGATCGCACCGCCCACCACGCCGCTGGTGGCACGGAACCTGGCGGCGAGCTTGGCGATGCTGTGGCCCCAGAAGTCGCGTACCCCGGGGTCGGTGCGCAGCGTGTCCACGATGTAGCACGGGCAGTGGGCGAACTCGTCGTACTGGATCGGCTGGGCGGAGTTGCCGTTCGCGGTGCCGAGGTTCGGGTAGTGCCCGCTGTAGATGTCGGCCTGGGTGCCGCCGTTGTTCTGCGACGCGTCCTCGAAGACGGTCGGCCGGCTGGTGTCGGTCTGGTGGGCGTAGGTGTTCTCCGCGGCGAAGTTGCGGCCCATGCCGCTCTCGTTGCCCAGCGACCACTCGATGACCGCCGCGTGGCTGCGGTCGCGTTCCACCATCTCCGCGAACTGCGCCATGTACTGGTCGGTGTAGGCGGGGTCGTCGACCGTGCCGTACTGGAAGCAGACCGGCGCCTCCACCTCGACGTACAGGCCCAGCCGGTCCGCCCAGTCGAGCATGGCCGGCGTCGGGGGGTAGTGCGAGGTGCGGATGAAGTTGCAGTTGGCGTCCTTGTAGGCGCGAAGGGCCTGCTCCTCCATCGCCGATGTCGTCGAACGCCCCATCTTCTCGGTGATCGTGTGGTGGCAGACGCCCAGCAGGTGCACCGGAGCGCCGTTGACCAGCAGTTGGTTGCCCTGCACGGCGACCTGACGGAATCCGATCGCCTTGCTCACCGTCTGGGTCGCGCCCTGGGCCTGGAAGGTGGCGCGCAGCGTGTAGAGATCGGGGTGCTCGGCGTCCCACTTGCTCGGTGCCTTGACCGGGATCACGACGGTGGCCTGCGGCGCCGCCGCGGTCAGCGCCACGGTCGAGGGAGAGATCGCCACCGCGTGCCCTCGCGGGTCCACGAGCGCCAGTCGCACCGTGCCGCCGGCACCCGCCGGCAGGTCGGCGGCCACGGTGACGGCGAGCTTGGCGTCGGTGAACGTGGCGTCGAACGTCGTGTCCGCGTGCAGCCGCGTGAGGTACGCCTTCGGTACGGCGACGAGGGTGACGTCGCGCAGGATGCCGCCGATGACGTGGTGCGCGTACTCGGACTGGTCCGCGATGCTCGTCGGCCGGTCGGTGACGCCGACGGTGACCACGGCTTGCCGCCCCGGGGTGACCAGTGCGGTGATGTCGGCGTACCAGGTGGTGAATCCGCCGTCGTGCGTGCGCACCGGCGTGCCGTTCACCCACAGGCGGGCGTCGCTGTAGACGCCGTCGAACCGCAGCAGGACCCGCTTGCCGGCGAAGTCGGCCGGGACGGCGACGGATACGGCGTAGGCGCACTCCGTGTTCGACGGCACGGTCTCGCCCTGGAGCGCCGGTTCGCCGGGCACGGCGATCGGGTGCCACGACGAGGTGTCGGTGCCCTTCGCCCAGAACGACGCCGGCGGGCTCGTGGTGTACCGCCAGCCCGTGGTGAGCGGGACCGTGGGGGTACGCACACCGGAGACGGTGTCGGGCAGCGGCGGGATGAGCGGGAGCGGGACCGTGGTCGCGGCGCCGGCCGGGGCGGCGAGGAACACCTCCCCCGCGGCGGAGAGGATTCCCGCGGCCGCCAGGCCCTTCAGTGCTGCCCGGCGGGAGAAACCACGGGGAACTCCCGGGTCTGCGGCGGCGGATGCGGCCGGTGTTGAGCGACGCGGTGGGATCACGGTCGACCCTTTCTTAACAACTAGGCTGCTAAGCATATATAGGAGATCGCCGCTCGCTGTGCAATACCTCGTGCCGCAAAGGCGCCACCGCCCCAAGACGCCCGGTTCCTGCCGGAAACCAGCGAAGATGCGCCCGACCTGGCCTGATGCCGGGTCGGACGCATCTTCGCGGCCCCCAGAGGCGGGGGTGGCGCCGCCGTCCTGCGGGGTCTCGCTCTGGACCCGGACGATGCCGCGGGCCGCGGACTCGTGGATGGACGTCGCCAACGCGCGGCACGCCAGGAACGCCGCGCCGCTGCCGGCCGTCCGGCGTTCCGCGCAGCGCGCCGGCGTGCCACTGGATGCTCGTCTGCTCCCAACTGCTCTTGCGGGTCTCGACCCGCGCACCGCACTCCTGGCGGGCGACGGGCACCATCGGCGCGTCGAGGAGCCGGCTGTCGGGGCGGGCGGCGCCGCACCGCCACCTCGCAACCGACGGCCGGCCGTTCGCCGGTGCCGGCGGGATCACCCTGCTGCGTGAACCGGGCCCGAGTGGTGCGTCCGTGAGCTGACGGCCTGGACCCGAGGCCGTCGGCGGCGCCGAGCATAGGGATTCCCCCAATGCTCGGCGCCGCCGGCCGCGGCGAGAGTGGACCCGTTCGCGAGCCGGGCGTCCGGCTCCGTCAGCCGGGCGTTGGGAGTGGGTCCTCTTGCTCACATTTTCTCTGCGGGACGTGGTGCGCTCCGTGCTCACCGCGCTGGACGAGGAAGACTGGCAGGTCGAAGAGGACGGCGTCTGGTGCCGGGTGACTCCTCCGAAGCACGAACCCCGGGTGCAGGGGTGGAAGCTGCACCTCTCGGCGACCCGGCTGTCCGCGCCGGAGGTCCTGCACCGGGCCGCCGGGGTACTGGTCCGGGCCGGATGCGCCTTCAAGTCCGCCCGGGACCTGCAGACCGTGGAGGAGATGACCTCCGGCAACCACGACCGCGCCCAGTGCGGCAAGATCATCACCGCGTATCCGCGGGACGACGACCAACTGCGGGAGCTCGCCGCCCGGTTGGACGACGCGACCGCCGGGCTGCCCGGCCCGGCCATCCTCTCCGACCGCCCTTACCGCAAGGGCGGCCTGGTGCACTACCGCTATGGCGGCTTCCACGGCGTACGGGTGCTGGGCAACGACGGCTCCTTCGACGTACGCCTGCGGGCCCCGGACGGGACGCTGGTGGACGACCACCGCAAGGCGTGGTTCAGCCCGCCGCCCTGGGCGGAGTTGCCGTTCCCCGGCGGCCCGGGACGTCCGGCCACCGCGCAGAGCGCCAAACCGGTGCTGCTCGCGGACCGGTTCGTCGTACGGGAGGCGATCCGGCACTCGGCCCGCGGCGGGGTGTACCGGGCACTCGACCAGCGCACCGGGGCCGAGGTCATCGTCAAGCAGGCCCGCGCGCACGTGGCGGTGAACGTGACCGGCGAGGACGCCCGGGCCTGCCTGCGCCGGGAGGCCGCCAACCTCACCGCACTCACCGGGCTCTGCACCGAACTGGTCGACCTCTTCGAGGAGGACGGCCACGCCTTCCTGGTGCAGAGTCTGGTGCCCGGGCAGGCGCTCGCCTCCTGGGTCACCGACCGGCGGGCCGAGCCCGGGTTCATCCCCGTCCCGCAGGTGCTGGCGCTGGCGGAGAAGCTGCGTGCGCTGCTCGACGAGGTGCACCGACGCGGCGTCGTCTACCAGGACTTCACGCCGAACAACATCATGGTCACGCCGGAGGACCGGCTGGTGCTGATCGACGCGGAGTGGGCCACCACCCCCGGCACCCGTATCCTGCGCGTCCACACCCCCGGGTTCGGCGCGCCCGAGCAGACCGCGGAGCCGCGGGTCGGGCCCGCGTTCGGGACGGAGGTCGACCGCTACGCCCTCGGCGGCGTGCTGTACTTCCTGGCCACCGGGATACCGCCGTCCTTCGCCCCGGACAGCTCGGACAGCTCGGACGACCCGCAGGGCGCGCACGGCTCGCACAGGCCGTACGCCCCCGCCGGCCGCACGGCAGGCGAGCGCATCGCCCTGGTGCTCTCCCTGCTCGGTGAGGAGCGTCCGGCCGCCCGGCTGCTCACCCCGGCGATCCTCGGCCTGATGGCCGAACGCCCGGAGGACCGCTGGACGTCGGCCCGGCTGGCCGGGTTCCTCGCGGACGCGGCAGCCGGGACAGCCCGGGCGACCGGGGCAGCCGAGGTGACCGAGGCAGCCGCTGGTGCGGCGACTGACACCGGGCCGGCCACCGCGAAGACCGCGGGAGACGCGGCCGAGACGGAGACCGTGCCGGTCCCGGTCTGGTCGCGCGGCGGCCGGCCCGACCGCCCCACCGCGGGCCACGAGATCCGGGCCGGGCTGGTGGACGACGGCCTCACCCACCTGCTGAGGGGCATGGCCGATCCCGAGGGCCCGGCCCAACGCCTCTGGTCCGGCAGCGCGTTCGGCGACGGCACCGACCCGTGCAACGTGCAGTACGGCGCGGCCGGCGTGCTGGGCACGCTGGTGCGGGCCGACCGGGCGCTGGACCGGGAGGAGTTGCGGATCGCCGTCCGGCGCGTCGCGGCCTGGATCGACCGGCGCCGTACGGAGGTGCCGCAACTGCTGCCCGGCCTCTACTTCGGCCGCGCCGGCACCGCCTGGGCCCTGTACGACGCCGCCCGGCACCTCAGCGACGACACGCTCGCCGCGCACGCCACCGACCTGGCGCTCTCCCTCCCGGTGGTGTGGCCCAACCCGGACATCTGCCACGGGGCGGCCGGCTCCGGGCTCGCCCACCTCAAGTTCTGGCAGGCCACCGGGCGGCGGGAGTTCCTGGAGCGGGTCGCGGAGTGCGCCGACGCGCTGGTCGCTGCCGCCGACCGCACCGCGGACCGGGTGGTCTGGCAGGTGCCCACGGACTTCGACTCCAAGCTGGCGGGCATCCGGCACCTCGGGTTCGCGCACGGCGTCGCCGGGATCGGCGCGTTCCTGCTGGCCGCGGCCGACGCGACCGGACAGCGGTCCGCCCTGGACCTGGCAGTCATGGCCGGGGACACCCTGGCGGCCGAGGCCGAACGCGGTCAGGTCGGCGCCCGCTGGCGCTCCGACCTGGACGAGAAGCCCGGCACCGGACTGATCTACCACTGGTGCAGTGGCTCCTCCGGCGTCGGCACCTTCCTGCTGCGGCTGGGGCAGGCCACCGGCGAGGAACGCCACCTCCGGCTCGCGCGGGAGGCGGCCCAGTCGGTCCGCGCCGCCGCCTGGACCTCCCCCACCGCCGTCTGCCACGGCCTCGCCGGGGACGGCGAGTTCCTGCTCGACCTCGCGGCGGCCCGGCCGGACGGTCCCTACCGCGCCTGGGCCGAGGACCTGGCCACGGTGCTGTACGCACGGCACGCGGTCGTGGGGGGCCTGCGCCTCGTCCCGGACGAGGGCGCGAGCGCCTTCACCGCCGGCTACCAGACCGGAACCGCCGGCGTCATCAGCTTCCTCCTGCGGCTCGACCACGGCGGCCCGCGCCCCTGGATGGCGGACCGCCCCTGACCGCGGAGGGAACCGCCCGCGTGCCCGCGACGGCACGCGGCCACCCCGCACACCACGCCACCCCGAGAGGAGGAACCCATGGACATCGACATCGACGCCCTGCAGGCCCTGCCGGCCGAGCAGGAGCCGACCACGCAGATGCTGTGCACCGTCACCTGCGGCTACGGCCAGACCTGCGGCGGAGAGACCTGTACCTCCACCAACTGAGCACCACCACCACCCAGAAGGAGAAACCCATGAACTCCGACATCGACGCGCTGGAACTGCTCCCCGGCGGCGAGGACACCACGGAGATGGAGTGCACCTGGACGTGCAGCACCTACTCCTGCCCCGCCACCTGCACCCTCACCGAATAGTCCGGAGGGACCGGTGGAGCTCGACCTCGACGCTCCGCATGCCCTGCCCGAGGACCGGGACACCGACGCGACGCAGTGCGCCGTGACCTGCACCTTCGAGACCTGTCTCTACAGCTGCACCTACACCGGCTGACGGCTCCGGCCCATCACGGAGACCGGTCGGCAGGAGCGGGAGGGGTGCCGGACCTGTTCCGGCGCCCCTCCCGCGCACCCGGGGGACGCCCGCACGGCGAGGGGAAGAGAGGCGATCACGTGACAAGGAACGAACCGGGACCGGGACCGGGGCCCGGCAGCGGCGACCACCCGCAGGGCGCGGGCCGGTTGCTGGCCGGGGCCGTCCGGCACACCGGCGGACGGCTGTCCCTGCTGGTCGCCCTGATGGTGCTGCGCATCGCCGCCGCGCTGGCCCTGCCCGCCCTGCTGGCCGCCGCGGTGAACGCGGTGCTGCACGGCCGAAGCGGCGTCGGCCCGGCGCTGGCCTGGGGCGCGGTGACCGCGGCCGGCGCGGTCGGCGACACGCTGATGGCACCGCTCGGCGTCTCCTGCGCCGCGTGCGGGACCCGCTGGCTGCAACTGCGCACGGTCGGCCATCTGCTCGGCCTGGGCGGGCGCTCGCCGGTGCAGACCGGCGAGGCGGTCACCCAGGTCACCCAGGCCGCCCAGCAGGCCGGGGCGCTGCCCGTCGCGATGGCCGAATGGGGGGTGACGGTGGCCGGTTCGGCCGCGGCGCTGGTCGCCCTGTGGTGGCTGGACTGGCGCTGCGGGCTCGCGTTCCTGCTGGTCGTCCCGCTGACGGTGCTGATCACCCGTCGCTTCGTGGGCCGGGTGACACGGGTCCAGAGCGGCTATCTGGCCGCCCAGTCGCGTATCGCCGTCCGGCTGCTGGCCGCGCTCTCCGGGGCCCGGACCATCCGGGCCTCCGGGACGCTGGACCGCGAGGTGACCCGGGTGCTCGCGCCACTGCGGGAGGTGTCCGCGGCCGGGTACCGGATGTGGCGGCTGCAGAAGGGCACCGTCTGGCAGTTCGGCCTGCTGCTCTCGCTCACCGAGGCGCTGGTGCTCGCGGTGGCGGGCCTCGGCGTCGCGGACGGGCGGCTCTCGCCCGGGGAGTTGGTCGCGGTGGCCGGGTACCTCCAACTCGCCTTCCCCGCGGTGCAGCAGATCGACGTGTTCTTCACCCTCGCCCAGGCGCGCGCCGCCGCGGGCCGCCTCGCCGGGACCTTCGCGCACCCGGGTGTCCGGTACGGGACCGGGGCCCCCGGTCCGGGGGCGGGCGCGGTGTCCTTCCGCGGGGTCACCGTCCTGGCCGCCGCGGCGGAGGGCGCGCAGCGGCCGACCGGGGACTCGGGTGCCGAGCGTCCGACCGGCGCGCCGGTGCTGGACCGGATCGACCTGGACATCCCGGCCGGCGCCTGCGTGGCGCTGGTCGGTCGCACGGCCTCGGGCAAGAGCGTGCTCGCCGGGCTCCCCGGCCGGCTCGCGGACCCGGACGAGGGCGAGGTGCTGCTCGACGGCCGCCCGGTACGGGAGTTGGCGGAGGACCCGCTGCGGGCCGCGGTCACGTACGCCTTCGAACGGCCCGCCCTGCTCGGCGGCACCGTGCGCGAGACCATCGGCTACGGGCGGCCCGGGCTGTCGCAGGACACCGTGCGCGGGGCCGCGCGGGCCGCCGCCGCGGACGGCTTCGTCCGGCGGCTGCCCGACGGCTACGACACCCCGATGGAACGGGTGCCCCTGTCGGGCGGCGAACGCCAACGGCTCGGTCTGGCCCGCACCCTGGCCCGCTCCGCCCGGGTCTACGTACTGGACGACGCCACCTCCGGCCTGGACACCGTCACCGAGTCCGAGGTCAGCGCGGCGGTCACCGGCGCGCTCGCCGGGCGCACCCGGATCGTGGTGGCCCACCGGGTGGCCACGGCCGCCCGCTGCGACCAGGTGGTCTGGCTGGACGGCGGCCGGGTCCGGGCCCGCGGCACGCACGCCGAGCTGTGGCGCGACCCGGCGTACCGGGCGGTGTTCGCCGCAGACGGAGCCGAACACGGCACCCCGGGGCCGGAGGACGCCGTGCATCACGGCACGGGCGGGGAGAAGGGTGGGGAGCGGTATGCCGGACATCGTGGGATCTGACCCGGGGCTGCGGCTGCTGCGGGAGGCGACGGCCGGCTCCCGGCGGTCGCTGGTGCGGGCGTTGGGCTGGTCGGCCGTCCAGGCTGCGCCCGCGCTGGCCTCCGGCCGCATGCTGGCCACGGCCCTCGACCACGGCTTCCTGGCCGGCCGGCCGATGGTCGGGATCGGCTGGCTGACCGGGATCGCCGCGCTGTACGGCGTACGCGCCGCGGCCCAGCGCGCGGTGTTCGACCCGCTGGCCGCGATCGTCGAGCCGATGCGGGACGAGCTGGTGCGCCGGGTGGTGCGCGGGGCGCTGCGCCGGGCCGTGTACGAGGGACTGCCCGGGGCCGGGCCCGACGCCGCCGGGGTGACCCGGTTGAGCAGCCAGGTGGACGCGGTGCGCGGCACGGTCTCCGCGCTGCTGCGAACGGCGCTGCCGCTCGCGGTGAACCTGCTGGCCGCGCTGCTCGGCCTGGCCTCGCTCGACCTGCGGATGGCGGTCGTGGTCGCGGTGCCGCTGCTGGCGGCCGTGGCGGCCTTCGTCCCGGCGATGCGCGCCCTCACCCGGCGCCGGGCCGCCTTCCTGCTCGCGGAGGAGCGGGTGGCCGCCGCCACCGGCTCGGTGGTCGGGGCGGCGCGCGACGTGGCCGCCCTCGGGGCCCGCCGCGAGGCGCTGGCCGAGGTGCACCGGGCGGCCGCCGCCTCGGCCGAGGCGGCGACCACCGTGGCCTGGGCGAACGCGCTCCGCGTCCCGGTGATCCTGATCGGCGGCCAACTCCCGGTCCTGGGCCTGCTGCTCGCCGGGCCGTCCCTGGTACGCCACGGGACGGTGTCGCCGGGGGCCGTGATCGGCGCGGTCAGCTACGTCACCGCGTACCTGATCCCGGCGCTCCAGCAGATGACCGGGTCGGTGGCCGGCTTCTGGAGCCAGCTCCGCGTGCTGGCCGCCCGGCTGGCGGCCACCTCCGCCCGGCCCGACCCGCCCGCACCGGCGGAGGGTCCCGCGGGCGACGGCGACGCGGAACTCGCCGTGCACGGGCTCACCTTCGCCTACGGTCCGCACGCCGCCCCCGTCCTGCGCGACGTCTCCTTCACCGTCCCCGACGCCGGCCACCTCGCCCTGGTCGGGCCCAGCGGCGTGGGCAAGTCCACGCTCGCCGGGCTGCTGGCGGGGATCGGGCAGCCGGACGCGGGCCGGGTCACGCTGGGCGGGCGGGCGATCGCCACCCTGCCCGAGGCCGAGCGCGCGGCTTCGGTCGCCCTGGTGCCGCAGGAGGCGTACGTCTTCCCCGGCACGCTGCGGGAGAACATCGCCTACCTGGCGCCGGACGCCTCCGACGACACGCTGGACCGGGCCGCCGCGGCGGTCGGGCTGGGCCCGCTGCCGGCCCGGCTCGGCGGCTACGACGCCGAACTCACCGACCCGGCGGGCACGCTGTCCAGCGGGGAGCGCCAACTGATCGCGCTGGCCCGGGTGTACGCCTCGGCCGCCCGGCTGGTGATCCTGGACGAGGCCACCTGTCACCTCGACCCCGCCGCCGAGGCCGCCGTGGAGGCGGCCTTCGCCCGCCGCCCGGGCACGCTCGTGGTGGTCGCCCACCGGTTGAGCAGCGCCGCCCGGGCCGCCCGGGTGCTGATCCTGGACGCGGAAGGCCACGCGTTCGGCGGCCACGCCGAACTGCTCGCCACACACCCGGGGTACGCCGCCCTGGTCGGCCACTGGGACGCGCCCCTCCCGGCCCCGGTCCCCTAACACGGCGTCCGATACAGGGCCCGCGACCCCGTACCGGCCCGCCGTCGAACCCGACGCCGTCACACCCGAACCGGCCGCACCGGGGCGAAGGCGGCCACCAGGGAGGCCCGCGAACGGGCGCCGGTCTTGCGGAAGATCCGGGTCAGATGCGCCTCCACGGTCTTGACGGAGACGAACAGCGCGCCGGCCACCTCCCGGTTGGACATCCCCCGGCAGACCATGTCGAGGATCTGCTCCTCCCGTGCCGACAGCACCTCCCCCTCCCGGCTCCGGGGGCCCTGCCGCGCGGATGTCCGGCGCGGCCGGCTGGCCCCGATCCTGCGCTGGGTGTCGACGGCGACCCCGCGCAGCCAGCGGGCGCCCATCCGGTCGGCCCGCTCCTTCGCCCGGCCCGCCTCGGTGGCGGCGTCCTCCAGCCGGCCCACCGCGACCAGCCGCTGGGCCAGTTCGAGACGGACCCGGCACTCCAGGACCGCGAGGCCGGCCGCGGCCGACAACTCCACCGCGGCGAAGAGCGAGCGTACGGCGGCCTCGTCCGGCGTGTGCAGGGCCTGCGCACGCAGGGCCTCGGCCCGTGCTCCCGCTGTGGGAAAGGCGGTTGCCCCCTGTGCGGCCCGGGTGGCGTACTCCCGGGCGGCGGCCGCGCCCATGTCCGAGGCCGCCGCGGTCGCCGCCGACCACCACAGCACCCGCACTCCGGCCACCGGCGGCCGATCCGTACCGCGGGCGGCCGGCAGCACCAGCGCAAGGCACTCCCCGGGCCGCCCCTGGGCCAGCCGGGCCCACCCGAGCACGCCGGCCGCCGCCTCCCCCAGCGCCCCAGGGCCCGGGTGCTGCCGCAGCACGTGGTCAGCGAGATCCGCCGCGCCGTCCGGGCCCTCGCACCACAGGGTGGTCCAGGCGCGCAGCACCCGCGCCCAGCCGGCCCGTTCACCGTCGCCGAGCAGCAGCGCGGTCTCCTCCGCCTCGCGGGTGTCGCGCAGCGCGGCGGACAGGCCGCCGAGCGCGGCATGCCCGTAGCCGCGGCCGAGCAGCAGCGGCGGCAACGCGGCAACGCGCCCCGTACGGCGGGCGATTCCCAGTGCCCGGGTGAGCAGCCGGAGCGCGTCGCCGTGCCGCTCCGCGAGGTTGAGGGCCCAGCCCAGGCGGGCCACGGCATCGAGCCTGCCGGCCAGTTCGGGGTCGCCGAGCGCGTCGGTCAGCCGGACGGCGTCCAGGATGCCGTCGGCGCCGTCGGTCCCGGCCGGTCGGGGTGGATCGCCGGCCATCGCCCCCGCCAGCGCGAGCGTGGCCGCGGCGTCCACGCGCAGCACGTCGGGAGGGCGGTCGGCGTGCCGAAGCGCCTGGTGGACGTGGCGGCGGGTGGCCGGCAGGTCTCCCTCGGCCGCGGCCATCGCGGCCATCCGCAGGCGCAGGACGCGCTCGCCGCGGGCGCCGGGCCGCGGGGTGGCCGCCAACTCGGCGTCCAGCAGCGCCCGTGCGAGGCGGCGGCGCCCCAGGTCGGACTCCAGCCGGGTGTGCAGGTCCACGATCAGGGTCCTGTCGAGCAGGTCCCCGGGACAGGTCGTGGGCGTGGCGTCGTTCCCCGCGGCCTCCAGCAGGGCGGGCAGAAGGCGGCGGCACTCGGCGTACTGCCCGGTGCGTTCGGCCGCGTGGTACAGCAGCGCCGCGATACGGAAACGCTCGGCGGGCCTGATGCCTTCGGGGCCGTCAGGGTGGTCGTCGGGGTCGGCGTCGTCGTCGTCGGGCAGGATGCGCAGGGCGGCGCGCAGCCAGGACGCCGCGGCGGCCGGCCGGGTGTCCAGCACGTTCCGCGCCGCGCGGGCCAGCAGGCACGCGGTCCGCCGGTCGCCCTGCTCGGCGGACCGGGCCAGGTGCGGCGCGCGCTGCACGAGGGGCGCGCCGACCCGGTCCAGCGCTTCCGCGGCTCGCGTGTGTGCGGTGATGCGCCGACCCGGGGGCGTTCTCGCGTACAGCAGCGTGCGCAGCAGGGGATGGCGGAAGCGGAACAGCGGCGCGCCACCGTCGACCGCGCGGATCAGGTCGCGTGCCACCAGGTCGTCGAGCACGCTCAGCACCGCGTGCGTCGCTCGGTCGGCGACGGCCGCCACCAGCGCGGGGGCGAACGGATCTCCGAGCACGGCCGCGCAGCGGACCACCTCGATCTGGTCCGGGGCGAGCCCGTCGAGGGCACGCAGCGGAGGGCAGTTGGCGGGCAGCGGGACGGTGCCCGGCGGGTGGTCGGTGGTCGCCAGCTCCCGCAACTGAGGGGACGTCAGGTGGCTCAGCACGCCGAGCCAGCCCGGGACGCCGCCACTCAGCTCGTACAGCAGCCCCTCGCGCATCGGGCCGGTGCCAGGGGGCAGTTGGGCGGCGAAGTCCTCCGGGGTCAGCGGCCCGACCGGAATCCGGTGGGTCCGGTAGCTGTCGCTGGCCGCGGCAAGACAGGACACCAGCCAGATCGGCGGCTGGCCGGTCGACACCGTGTACGTGATCACGGTCGGCACGGACGGGTGCTCGGCCAGCAGTCGCCGCAGCGGTTGCGCCGTCTCGGGGCCGGCCCGGTCCAGGTCGTCCAGGCAGCGCACCACGCCGCGGCCCGGCGATGCCCGGACGACCTGAAGGCCGTGCGCCACCAGCAGCCCGCCACGACGCGCGCCGGCGGCGAGTTCACCGAGCAGCCGGGTCCTGCCGCTGCCGGGTTCACCGGCGATCTCCACCAGCAGGGACGCCCCGTCGAGGCAGGCGCCGACCAACTCCTCGACGCTCACCGGGGTGTGGGTCGCTGTACGTCTCATCGTGGGTGGCGCGATCCTCTCCGTGTACGGCCTGTTCCCCGGCGGTCGTGCCGGGTCCGCCGCTCCGGGCCGGGTGTCCGCGGCCGTCGGCGGGCGAGGCGGCGTCTCCGCGGCGGCGCCTCCCCCGGGCGCGCCCGGGCTGTCGCCGGCGGGGCGTGCGGGGAGGGCGTGCGGGGCGGGTCTCCGCCGCCGGGCCGGCGGCGGATCGCGATCGGGCTCGCACGAGCGGTGCTCACCCGTACGCGCCGACCGGGTCCCTGGGCTCCGGTGTCAGGAGCGCGGCCAGTTCCCGGCGGTTGGCCGCCTGCGTCTTCTCCAGGAGGTTGGCCACGTGCCGTTCCACCGTGCGGTGCGACAGGTGGAGCGCGGCCGCGATCTCACGGTTGGTGTGGCGGCGGCCCAGCCGGGTGAGCACCTCGAACTCGCGCACGGTCACGCCGAGGCGCCACAGCCGCTCGGGCACGTCGGCGCTGCCGGTCCGGCGCTGCCGCACCCGCTCGCCGAGGTCGCGCAACTGGCTGCGGCAGTGCCGGGCGGCGGGCTGTATCCCGTGCGCGGCGTAGAAGAGTTCGGCCTCCTGGAGCCAGCGGACCGGCTCGCCCCAGCCGTCACGGGCAGCCGTGCGGGCGACCAGCCCCAGGCCGAGGTGGCGCGCCGGCGGGTAGCTCGCCGCGACCGCGCACGCCTGCCCGAGCGCGGTCTCGGCGGCGCGGGCATCGCCTTCGCGGCCGGCCAGCACGGCGTCGGCGAGGTGGACGAAGAACGCGTTCCACGGCAGCCGGCCGGCCGGGTGGGCGGAGATCGCCGCATGGTCGCGCCGGCCCGCCGAGCCGTCCACGCAGTCCAGCAGCAGGGTGAGGCCGTACGGGCCGCACAGGTGGTGGGTGTCGGAGCGCTCGCCGCTTCCCGCGCCGTCGCCGTCTCCGGCGTGGAGCTGGTGCAGGAGGGCCCGTGCGGCTTCGCCGGCGCCGTGCAGCAACTCGCAGACCGCGTGGCCGAGTCCCCGCACGATCGGCACCTCGTCCTCGCGGTCCCCGCGCCAGGCGTCGAAGCGCGCCGAGGCGTCGGCCAGCGCGTCCCGCCGGCCCTGGTGGGCGTGGATCAGCGCCTGCACGGCCAGCGCGTGGCTTCCGAGGCCCAGGAGCCCCAGCCGCTCGATGTCCACCCACGCCGTGTCCACCAGCGCGGCCGCCTGGGAGAAGCGGCCGCGGAACAACGCGTCCACCGCCAGCAGGAGTTGTCTGCGGGGGGCCTCGATCACCGCCGCGACGGCGCTCGCCTCGGCGACCGCGGCCTCCAGGCGCGCCGCGTCGGCCGACCGTGTCGCGGGGTGGCCGCCGAGCAGCCGCACCGCCTCCAGCCGGGCCCGCTCCCGCGCTCCCGGCGTCCCGTGCCGGACGGCCCGCTGGTAGGTCAGGACCGTCCGGTGGGGCCGCTGCGCCGCGAGTCGCCGGCTCGCGGCGCCGGCGGCCGGAGACCGGCGAGGGAGAGCGGGCGCGGCCGAGCCTGCCGGCCGCGGGCCGCGGGCCTCGGCGCCGGGCCGGAGGTCGTCCGCCGCGGAGGCAGCGGTGGACGCGCGGCTCGCCGCGGGGGCCTGAACGGTGTCGGGGCTCTGCGCCGGCTGCTCGCGGGCTTGGTCATCGCGCATGGCGTGCCTCCACGGAGTTCGGGTACGTGCCGACGGCCGCGGCGCCGGGGCGGTCGGCTGAGATGAATGCGCGGGCGGTAACGGACGTTGCACGCATACCTGGCACCACCTCGATCCGGTGTCCCGCTCTCGGAGGTCCGCAGGAGCCCTGCGCGACCCGCACCACCGCCGTCCGGGCACGGCCGCACCCGCGTCGGCACGGGTGCGGTGCCGGGTGCGGCCGGACCGGAAACGTGCCCGCCCGCACCCGTGCTGCTCGGCCGTGCCGAGCCGTCGTCGTGATGGATCGAGCGTCGCCTGCCGGGTACCGGCTTCCTATGGGGACCGCCCCCCGCATTCCACCGCGCCGACCGGTCGCGGCCCCCGCCCGCACCGGAATATGGGGGCCGTCCCCCATAGGAGGTGCGGGCCATCGATGGCAGGATCGCGGGCGTGATCGATCCGCAGACGTGGTGGACCGGCGGCGTGGCCCTGGCCGAGCGGCTGCCGCCGCCCCCGATATCCGCCGGCACCCACGGCCTGGCGGAGAGTTGGCGGTCCGACTACTCCTCGCCCGCGCTGCTGCGGGCCCGGCTGGCGGACCGGGGGCTGGACGAGGACGGCCTGTGCGCCTTGCTCGCCGAGGAGCCCGCGGCCCTGGCCGGCCGGATCGAAAGGCCCGACTGGGTCGGCACGGTCGAGGACGCGCTGGCGTGCGCTCCGCTCGACCCGCCGCTGCCGGCCGGCGGCTCGTGGTCGGCGGGCTTCGCCACGGTGCTCGCGCCGTTCACCGAGACGGCGGCCACGCGGCTGCTGCGGGCGGTCGACCGGTACGGCCTTGCCGGGCTGACCGACCAGAAGGCGCTCCGCGGCTGCTTCACCGACGGGTTGGGCCGGGCGCTCGTGCAGCTCGCCCGGCGGACCCTGGTGCTCGAACTCAACGTCCTGAGAGTGCGCGAGCGGCTGCGCGGCAGCACTCCGGAAGGCCGGTTCCGCGACTTCGTCCGGCAGACCTCGGCACGGGCGGGACTGCGCGCCCTGGTCACCGAGTACCCGGTCCTGGCACGGCTGCTGGCGCAGGCCTGCGACCAGGCCGTGGAGACCTGGACCGAGTTGCTGCGGCGGCTGGCCGCCGACCGGACCGCACTGGTCGACGGTCTCCTCGCCGGCGTCGACCCCGGCCCGCTGGTCCAGGTGGACACGAGCGCCGGCGACCGCCACCAGGGCGGACGGGCGGTCGCCGTACTGTCCTTCGAACACGGCGCCCGGGTGGTGTTCAAGCCCCGCCCGGTCACCGTGCACGGGCACTTCAACGACACCGTCCGCTGGCTCAACTCCCGCCTGGACGGCCTGGATCTGCGCGATCTGGCCGTGCTCGAACGCTCGGGCTACGGCTGGGTCGAGTACGCCGCGGCCGCACCCTGCGCGGGCCCGGCCGAGGTGGGCCGGTTCTACTGGCGGCTCGGCGCGCTGCTGGCACTGATCCACGCGCTCGGCGCCACCGACATGCACTTCGAGAACCTGATCGCCTGCGCCGACCAGCCCGTCCTGGTGGACCTGGAGACGCTCTTCCACCCGGACCTGTCCGGGCCGGCGGGCGGCGACCCGGCGCAGGCGGTGCTGACGGCGTCGGTCGCGCGGACCGCGCTGCTGCCGTTCTTCCTGGTCGGCGAGCACGGCGTGCTGGACGTCTCCGGTCTCGGCGGCGACCGGGACACCCCGCTGCCCGGCGAGGTGACCGGCTGGTCGGCGCCCGGCACGGACGAGATGCGACTGATCCGGACCGTGGGGGTGTTCCGCGGCTCGGCCAACCGGCCGCTGCTGCGCGACGCCGAGGCCGACCCCGCCCTCCACGCGGATTCCCTCGTCGCCGGCTTCCGGGCGGGCTACGACGTGATCGCCGGCCACCGTACGGAACTCACCGGCCCCGGCGGCCTGCTGGCCCGCTTCACGCACGATGTGACGCGGGCGGTGGTCCGTCCCACCCGCTCGTACGCGATCCTGCTGGACGAGTCCACCCATCCCGACGTCCTGCGCGACGCGCTCGACCGGGACCGGCTCCTCGACACTCTGTGGCGCGAATCGGCCGGCGGCCCGGGGTTGCGCGCGCTGGTCGGCGCCGAGCTGGCCGAACTGTGGGCGGGGGACGTCCCCGTGGCCGCCTGCTCCCCCGGGACGACGGAGCTGGCGGTCGGCCCGCTGACGGTCGACGGCCTGGTCACCGGGTGCGGCCTGGCCCGGGCCGAGCGCCGGATCGCGGCGATGGGCGAGACGGACCGCTTCGACCAGGAGTGGATGATCCGCGCCACGCTCGCGACCCGGCGCCGCGAAGGCGGACCGCGCGCCGCCGTCGCGCCGCCCGGCCTGCCGGCCGCCACCGTGCCCGACGCCGAGCGGCTGCTGGCGACCGCCTGCGGCATAGCCGACCGCATCCTGGCCAGCGCCCAGGACGACGGCCGGCGGGTCAACTGGCTGGGCCTGGAGCCCCTGGACGACCGGATCTGGGCGGTCCAGCCGCTGGGCGCCGGACTGCCGCACGGCTACTGCGGCACCGCGCTCTTCCTGGCGGAGCTCGCCGACCTCACCGGCACCGAGCGGTACACCTCGGTCGCGCGGCGCGCGCTGGCCCCGCTGCCGGGCCTGCTCACCTCACTGGCCGACCGGCCGGCCGACCTGCCCGCCATCGGCGCGGGTTTCGCGGGCCTTGGCGGGATCGCCTACGCGCTCAGCCGGCTCGCCGCCTTGCTGGACGACGCGGAGATCGCCGGCTGGGCCGCGGCGACGGTCGACCTGGCCGCGGCCGCGGCCGGTGCGAGCCCGCAGCCCGGGGTCCTCGACGGCGACGCCGGCTGCCTGGCGGCGATGGTCGCCGTGCAGCGGGCCACCGGGTCGGCGGCGGCGGGCCGCGTCGCGCGGGCCTGCGCCGACCGTCTCGCCGCCCACGCACCCGACGCCCTGCCGGCCGGTGGCTTCAGCACCGGGGCCGCCGGCGTCGGTTGGGCGCTGCTGCGGTTCGCGGCAGCCGGCGACGCGCCCGGACACGCCGCGACCGGCAGCGGACCCGGGCACACGGCACCTGGCGGCCAGCCCGGACACGCCGCGATCGGCGGCGGACCCGGACACGCGGCATCTGGCAGCGAGCACGGGTCCACGGCGACCGGTAGTGGACCCGGACACGCGGCACTTGGCGGCACACCCGGATACACCGCGACCGGCGGCACACCCGGGCACACCGCGACCGGCAGCCAGCCCGGGCACGCGAGGGCCAACGGCCAGCCCGGACACACGACTCCGGGCGGCGGACCCGGACACACCGCGACCGGCGGCGGAGCCGCATACGCGGCGGCCGGCCTTGCCGCGCTGCGTACGGCGGCGGCCCGGTGCGCGACGGCCCCGGTCGGGACCGGCTGGTGCGACGAACTCTCGGGCACCGCGCTGGCGATCGCCGGCAGCGCAGCCGCCGCGGACGTCCCCGAGCTGGCCGCGCTCCTGGATCTCGTGGTCGCGCGCGGCGCCGCGCCGACCGCGGGCGACCACAGCCTCTGCCACGGCGAGGCGGGAGCCCTCGACCTCCTCCTCGCCGCGTCCCGCGCGGGCCGTGCCCGGCCCGGCGCGGCCCTGCCCCGCGCGGCCGCGCTGCTGGCCGCGCTGGACCGGTTCGGCCCGCGCTGCGGGACACCCGACTCCGTCAGCAGCCCGGGGCTGCTGACCGGCCTGGCCGGCATCGGGCACGCGTTGCTGCAACTCGGCTTCGCTTCCCGTGTTCCCTCGGTACTGCTGTTGCAGTCGCCGGCCTCGTGACCGCCCACCCCGGCCCTTCGAAGGAGAGCATCCGATGAGCGACAACGCCCTCGTCAACGTGTGGAAGAACCCCGCGGCCCGGAACGGGGCCGTCGTCGCCCACCCAGCGGGCGCCATCCGCCTGGGCACGGGTGCGGTCGTCGGCCGCCGCGCCCAGTTGCTGGCCGGCCTGGCCACGATGGAGGAGGAGCCCTCCACCGTGTTTCCCACCTACTCCCTGACCTTCACCTCCATGTGCGACCCCGGGGGCTACTGACGGCACCGGAGGAACCGACGAGCGTTCCCCCCGCCCCTGGCAGATGACCAGAGCCGGAGATACCCTCCGTTGGTGCTCATCACATCACCAACGGTGATCGGGCGCGGCGCTGAACTCGCCGTGCTCGACGCGAGTCTCGCCGCTGCCCGTGAAGGGGACGGCCGGGCGGTGTTCCTGCTCGGCGAGGCCGGGATCGGCAAGTCGCGCCTGGCCGCGGAGTGCGCGTTCCGCGCGTTCACCCGCGGCCTGGCGGTGCTGCGCGGCCGGTCCGGGGCCGCCAGCGGCGCCGCCGCCCCGTTCCGTCCGATCGCCGAGGCCCTGCTGTCGTTCGTCCGGCTCGGCGGCCTGCCCGAGGACGCCGAACTCGCCCCGTACCGTTCGGCGTTGGGCGGCCTGCTGCCCGAGTGGCGGGCCACCGGGCACCCGGGGGCGCCGGCCTCGCCGGTGGAGACGGCCGAGGCGATGCTGCGGCTGCTGGTCACCATCGGACGGGACCTGACGCAGCACCGGCACCCCGGTTGCCTGCTGGTCCTGGAGGACCTGCACGACGCCGACACCGAGACCCTCGCCCTCATCGAGTACCTGTGCGACAACCTCCGGGGGCAGCCGATCTTCCTGCTGGCCACCCTCCGCCCGGAGCCGGGCCCGGCCGAGCAGTTGGCCCGGCAGGTCGCCCAGCGCCGGTCCGCGGTCCTCGCCGAACCCCGCCCGCTGACCGGCGAGGAGGTCCGGGTGATGGCAGAGGCGGCCCTCGCGGCCACCGGACCGCCGCCGCACGACGCGGCGGTCGGGCTGCCCCAGGAGGTGGTCGACCGGCTGGCCCGGGACGCCGACGGCAACCCGTTCGTCGTCGAGGAACTGCTCAGCGGCATGATCAGCGCCGACGTGCTACGCCGCGGGCCGGCCGGCGGCTGGCAGGTCTGCGGCGATCTGGACATCGATGTCCCGCGGACCGTCGTGCACAGCGTCTCCCAGCGCTCCGCCCGGCTCAGCCCGGACGGGCGGGCCCTGCTCAACAGCGCCGCCGTGCTCGGCCGGCGGTTCTCGCTGGCGGTCCTGCAGGCGGTCAGCGGGCTGCCGGACCGCGACCTGCTGGTCCATCTGCGGGCCGGCATGGACGCCCACCTCATCTCGCCCAGCCGTCCGGTGGGCGACTGGTACGAGTTCCGGCACACGCTCACCGCCGAGGCTCTCGTCGCCGCGCTGGTGCCCGCGGAACGCGCCGCGATCGCGGCGCGGGGCGCCGACGCGATCGAACGCGCGCACCCCGGGCTGCCGGGTGAGTGGTGCGTCCTGGTCGCCGCCCTGCGGCAGGCGGCCGGGGACGCCCGGGCCGCCGCGCTTCGCTTCGCGGATGCCGGCCGGTCCGCACTGGACAGCGGCGCCGTCAACTCCGCCGTGTCACTGCTCGAACGGGCCCTCGACCTGCTGCCCGGGGCCGACCAGGCCGCCGAACGGGCGCCGCTGGTCGAGCAGTTGGTGTACACGCTGGTGGAGAACGGCCAGCTGGACCGGGCCTGCGCCCTGGCCGACGAGCTGCCGGAGGCCGGTCCTGGCGCGCTGGACGCGATGCGGGCCGCCACCTTGCAGGCCCGGATCGCCTGGGCGGCCGTGACGGCCGCGCGGTTCGAGGACGCTGCGGGGCGGGTGCGCCAGGTCCGCCAACTGCTCCGGCTGGTTCCCGACGGCGACGGCCCGTCCGCCGGCGCCGCGCTGGGGCCGGCGGTCAAGATGGTCGAGGCCCATCTGATCCTCTCCGGCGTGCGGGAGAGCGGCGGTGACCGCACCCACGAGGCGGAACGGCTGGCCCGGCAGGCCGCGGACGGCGCGGAGCGCGCCGGGCTGCCGGAGATCGCCTGCCAGGCATGGCAGTTACTCGCCGTGCTGGCCCGCCGGCACGGCTTCGAGCAGTCCGACGCGTACCTGGAGAAGTGCCTCGTGCTGGCCAACGAGCACCGGCTGACCGCGTGGCAGCTCGACACCCTGATGTGGCTGGGCGTCAACGACTTCATGCGTACCGGCTCCTCCGCCCGGCTGGAGCGGGCCCACCGGGCGGCGCTCGGCCATGGCGCGCTGGCACTGATGTACCGGGCCGAGGCCGCCATGGCCATGCAGCAGGTCCTGCGGGGCGACTACGCCGGGGCCCAGGAGCTGGCCGAGCGCTGCGCCGAGGGCACCGCGCGGCTGCGGGACGCCGACAACCACCAGTTCGTCCTGCTCACCCGCGTGGCGCTCGCCGCCCACCAGGGGCGGCGCCGGCAGATGGAACGGGAGCTGGCCGAGTTCCGCCGCTGGGGCGGTGAGCAGTCGCTCCAGTCGCCGCAGGCGTTCGGCAGCCGCGCCATCTGCGCGCTGCTGGAGGAGGACCAGGAGCGGGCGCTGCGCGAACTCGACGAGGCGTTCGCCTGGGAGCAGGGGAACCCTTCCGTGCACTACCTCAACGGCCGCTACGGACTACGGCCGCTGCTGCGCGCGCTGACCGGGCAGGCCGACCCCGAGGAGCACGCGGAGATCGTCGCCGACCCCTCCGCGGCGCTCCCGTGGAACCGGCAGTTCGAACGGCTCGCGTTCGCGGTGCACGAGGGCCGGGCCGGCCGCGGAGCGGCGGCCGAGGCCGCGGTGGCGCAGGCGCAGGAAGCGGGCGAGCCGTTCCTGATGGCCCGCCGGCTCGGCCAGCGGCTGGTGGCGCCGGTGGCGCTGGCCGACGGCTGGGGTGACCCGGTGGGCTGGCTGCGCGACGCCGAGGAGTACTTCTACGGCGCGGGCGTGCCGGCCGTGGCCAACAGCTGCCGCGACCTGCTGCGCCGGGCGGGCGCGACCGTCCGGCAGCGGCGGGACGGAACGCCCGGCGTGCCGACCCAGCTGCGACGCCAGGGGCTGACCGCACGCGAGTACGAGGTGTTCTTGCTGCTCGCGCCGCGCCTGGGGAACCAGGAGATCGCCGAGCGGCTGTACATCTCCCCGCGGACGGTGGAGAAGCACGTCGCCAAGCTGCTCGCCAAGACCGGTCGGCCGCACCGCTCGGCCCTGTGCGACTACGCGACCGAACTCATCACGCAGCTCCCCTGAGCCGCCCGCGGGATCTCTCGCCACGGCCCACTCGTATCGCCCATCATGGACATACCGCGTCCGCTCGCGCCGCGTGCCGGGCCGGGCGGCCTGCCGCGCGCTCAGGCGGACGCCTCCGCCGCGGGGAACAGCTCCCGGACCCGCTGGAGGGTGCCGGGGGATTCGAGCGTGGCGGGGTCCAGGCGCAGGACCGGCCGGGCGGCGAGGTCGTCCCGGGTCCCGGCGGACAGCCGCGCGCGGCCGCCGCCGGTGATGTTCAACAGGACGCGGGCGCCCCTGGGCACGCGGCCCTCCCGCACGGATCGGCCCAGGCAGGCGAGGGCCACCGCCGCCGCGGGTTCGATGTCGATCCCCTCGGTCCGCGCGAAGAGTCCGGCCGCCGCGCGGGCCGCCTCGCCGGGGCAGTGCAGGACGTCACCGCCGCTCGTGCGCAGCGCCTCCTCGATGCCTCCGGTGAGGGCGTACGGCGGGTGCTGGTTGACGAGTTCGTCCGCGTACACCCGGCCGGTCGCGGCGCGGCGCTGCTGCTTGTCCAACGGACCGCGCGCCGCGGGGCCTTCGTGCCACAGCCGGTGCACCGGTGCGACGCCCTCGTTCTGGCAGATCAGCAGCCGCGGTGTCGCCGGGCCGTAGTGGCCGGAGGCGATCAGCCGGGTGGCCGCCTCGTGGACCGCGATCGCCCCGACCGCGCTGCCGACGGCCTGGACGTAGACCTCCGGCAGCGCGCCCATCACCTCGACCGCGGACAGCAGGACCGTGGCGAGACCGTCGCGCCGGGCGACGTTCCACGCCCCGCCCACGGCCCGGAACCCCGGTAACGCCGAGACCCGTTCGGCCAGTTCGATGGCGTCGTCGTAGTCGCCGCCCGCGATCGACACCAGCCGGACGGTCGGCGCGAGGTCGGGGACCGCGGCGAACCGGTGCAGTCCGCTGTCCGGCACCACGAGCAGGCACTCCACCCCGGTCCTGGAGAACACGGACGCGAACGCGGCGGCGGTGTTGCCGACGGACGGCACCACGAGGACGGGGGGATGCTCGGGCAGCCGGCCGAAGACGGCGTACGCCTCGAGTTCCTTGAACGTGCCGGTCCGCAGGTCGGCGCCGCGTTCCGGCCAGTAGCCGTTGAACGCGATCCACAGGTCGTCGAGCCCCAGCGCGCGCCCCAGTTCCTCGCCGCGGTAGACGACCGTCCGGCCCGCCCCGGGAAGGGTGCGGACGACCGGCAGCCAGCGCCGGTAGCGGTACAGGCCGTCGGCCGCGGGGCTCACCGCGAGTTCCCGGTCGTGGTAGCGGGTGCGCAGCAGCGCGGGCGGGTGGCTCCGCGGGCAGCGCAGGGTGAGTCCGTCGTCGGCCATGGTGTGGCCGCAGGCCCGGCAGACCAGGTCGTAGTGGCGTGCGGTGTGCGTCGGGACCGTGCTGTTGCGGACAACGTCCTTCGCGCTCACGGGTGTTCCCTCTCCTCGGGCGGTCGGCATCACGCACCGCTCTCGTGGGCGTCCTCCGGCGGCCTCGGCAGGAAGCCCGTCTCGATGAAGTACGTGAGGTACTGGTGCAGCAGCGCGGACCCGACGGGGGCCCCGATGAGCCGGGTGCCGGCCAGCCCCCGCAGGAGGTTGCGCCGGTCGGCCCGGAGCCGATAGGCCCCGGTGGTGGGCCGCGGAGCGCTGTCGAGCAGCAGGGCGGCGTGCAGCGACGTCCGTTCGGAGACGGGCGTCCTCGCCGCCGCGTCCGCGAGCCGCTGCCGCCACGCGTCGTACGGGACGGGCTCCAGGCGATAGCCGAGGGCGGCCACCCGGTCCAGCACGGTCACGGTCACGGTCTCGGTCGCGGCCGGGGCGGCGATGTTGTAGACCGTGCCGTCCGCCCGTCCGCCGAGCGCGAGATGGGTGAACGCCTTGGCCACGAAGTCCACGGGGACCAGGTTCGCCTGGAAGTCGACCTCCGTGGCCGGGCGTGCGCCCAGCTCGACGCAGGCCCTGACGAAGTGCCAGAGCGCGTCGTCGCCGCTCACCACGCCGCTGCGGGAGTCGCCGCTGACGTGCGCCGGGCGGTGGACGGCGGTCGGGATGCCCCGTTCGTGCGCGAGGCGGAGGATGCCCTCCGCGACCCACTTGCTCGCCGCGTAGCCGCTGAACTCCAGCAGGGCCGGGTCGCTGCGCCATGCCTCGGGCAGGACCTCGGGGTCGCCGGGGCCCGCGATGGCGGTGCTGAGCGTGGAGACGTAGTGCACCGGCTTCACCCGGTGCAGGGCCACCAGCCGGCAGATCTCGCGTACCGCCAGCACGTTGGCGTTCCTCAGGCGCGCGTACGGTTCGGTGAGGTTGACCCGGGCGCCGTTGTGGAAGACCGCCTCGACCTGGCGCGCGAGCCGGTCGAAGCGCTCCGGCGGCAGTCCCAGGAGGGGCTGCTCCAGGTCCCCCGGGACGGGGACGATCCGCCCCGCGAACCGCTCCTCCCACAGTCCGTACCCGTCCAAGGTCCGGTGGACCCGCTTCAGGGCCTGGCCCGGATCGGCCGCGCGCACCAGGCAGAAGACGTCCGCGGCCGTGCGGTCCAGCACCTCGCGCAGGATGAACGCGCCGAGGAAACCGGTGGCGCCGGTGAGGAGCACGCTGCGCGGGGCCCGCCCGTCCGGCACCCGGGGCGTGTGCCCCTCGGCGGTGACGGCGGGGTCGAGGTGGACATCGGCGATCAGCCGGTCCGCGGCGGCGGGCAGGCTCGTCGCCCCGGCCGCCGGGGCCGCGTCCAGCAGCGGCGCGAGCGCGGCGACGGTGTCGTGGTCGAAGATCACCTTCAGCGGAAGGGCCGCGGCCAGGCGTTCGTTGACGATCCCGACCAGCCGGGTGGCGAGCAGCGAGTGGCCCCCGAGGACGAAGAAGCTGTCGTCGACGCCGACCCGCTCGACGCCGAGCACCTCGGCGAACAGCGCGCACAGTTCCGCCTCGCGCCGCGACCGCGGCTCCCGGCCGGTCACGTCGGCCGGATACGCGGGCACGGGCAGGGCCCGCCGGTCCAGCTTCCCGTTCGCCGTGAGCGGCAGCGCGTCCAGCACGACCACGGCGGCGGGCACCATATGGGCCGGCAGCCGGTCCGCGACGGCCGCCCGCAACTCCGCGGCGCTGACGTCCGCGCCGGCGGCGGCCGGGACGACGTAGCCGGTCAGGCGCTTGTCCCCGGGCGTGTCCTCCCGCACCACCACCACGGCCCGGGAGACCCGATCGTCGGCGAGGGGGGCCGCCTCGATCTCGACCGGCTCGATCCGGAAGCCGCGGATCTTGACCTGGTGGTCGGCCCGGCCGACGAATTCCACCAGCCCCTCGGGGCTCCACCTCACCACGTCGCCGGTGCGGTACATCCGCTCCCTGGACCGGTGGGGGTCGGCGACGAAACGCTCCGCCGTCAGCGCGGCCCGGCCGAGATAGCCGCGCGCCACATGGGCCCCCGCGACGTACAACTCGCCGGGCACGCCCGGCGGGACGGGGCGCAGCCAGGCGTCGTCTCGGCGGTCGCGGCACGCAGCGTGTTCATGGGCTGGTCAACCTCCAGTCGGGGCCGGCGGAAGGGCCCCGTGGACGTGGCACCACGGGGCCGTCCGACCGGTCTCCGGGACTCGGCGCACGTCGCCGGAGTGTGCCGAGTGGTCCGCGGGCGTCATCGGCGGAGTCCGCACAGTTGCGTAACCCGCTTTCCCTGCCCGGCTCCTGCGGACCGGGCGGCGAGGTGGGCCCGCGGGCGCGGACCGAACCGCTCGCGGAGGTGCCGGGTGCGCCGTACATGCCGGGTGCAGCGGGTACACCGGGTGCGCCGGACATGCCGGGTGCGCCGGGTGCACCGGGGCGGAAGGGCCCCCGCCCGGCTTGGTGGCCGACGGCTTGGCGGGCCGTCGCCGACCGGCCGGCCCGCGACGCGGAGAGCCCTCTCTCACCGGGGCGCGCGTGCCGGCCGGGTGACCCGCCGCGCGGCGCTTCTCGATCGGTGCACCGCCTGGGATCGGTGCCCGGTCGAGCGGGCGCGCGCGACGGGAGCTGCAACTCACCCGTCCATGGCCTCGGCCAGGCTCCTGGGCCGCATGTCCGTCCAGTTCTCCTCGATGTAGGCAAGGGCACCGGTGCGGCCGGCCCGGTCGTGGCCCACGCGCCAGCCGTCGGGCACGTCGAAGGACGCGGGCCAGAGGGAGTGCTGTCCTTCGTCGTTGACCAGCACCAGGAACTCGCCGTCCGGTTCGTCAAAGGGGTTCATGCCCCGAAGGTTCCAGACATCGAACACTTCGGGTATCGGTGATGACCGCAGTTACGCCGGTTCGCGCCGCCGGGGCCCGTACCACCGACCGCTGAAGCACGCGTCGGCGTCCCCCTCCATGAAATCCGCGCAGACTCGTGATTCAAATGAAGAACGTGCGTCATTTCCCACCGGAGGAATCGCCCAGAGGCGGCAACGGGAAGTGCGCGGCGGCCGGCACAGGTCCCGTGGAGCCGGCCCCGGCCCCGTACGGACGGCGCGAAGGCGGTGCACACACCTCGTGAACTGGGTCGCAGTCCGCCCGGGCCGGAGGCATACGGTCCCCGCCGGCCGCGCGACCGACCGGAGTTTATCCGCCATCCTCTTTTCCGGATGACCGAAATCAGCCTCACTCGGCGGTGTGTTCAGCCCCGCGCGCGGACGGAAACCCGTGAGCGTACACCCGCCCGACCTCCCGACAAGCCGGAACGCTGTCATAATATGACGAAAGATGAAGCCTTGAAACCCCGGTCAACGGGCCCTACGATCACAGCGGCTGACTGATCGTCACCACCCATGAGATCCGCCATGTCCACCGCGCGAGACTTCCCCCCATTAGTGTCGTGGAGTTTTTTTCATGGTTCATCCGAATTCCATGCCGCATTCCTGCAATTCATGTGGCTCCCCCCTGGAAAAAGGATTGAGAACTGAGGCCTCGTCCGCTCGGTACTGCTCGAACGCATGCCGGCAGCGCGCCTATCGACGACGTATGAAGAGCGAGTCTCTGGCGACGGAGACGTCCGGTGATCTGCTGACCCCGCTGAGCAGCTTCGTCGGCCGGGTGGACGAGATGGTGGAGGCGAGCAGACTGCTGCGGGGCACCCGGCTGCTCACGCTGACGGGAACCGCGGGCGCCGGGAAGACCCGGCTGGCCCTCGAAGTGGCCAGGAAGGAGCAGCGCGGCGGGCGCCAGGCGATCGCGGTGGTCGAACTCGGCGCGTGTGCCGGACCGGAGTCCGTGGCCAGTCGCGTCTTCGCCGCGCTGCACGGCCGTATCGACGCCGACACGCTCTTCGCGGAGGCGAAGGGGTCGGGCGTCAAGCTGGACGGCTGGCTGGTGGTGATCGACAACTGCGAGCACGTGATCGGCGAGTGCGGGCTCCTGGTGGGCCGGCTGCTCGCCCGGTATCCGGGGCTCCAGATCCTCGCCACCAGCCGCGAGGCGCTGCGGATACCCGGCGAGACCGTATATCCGGTGACCGGGCTGCCGCTGCCGGACCCTGACGGCAGGCCCTCGGCCAGCGAATACCTGCGATCGGACGCGGTCCGGCTGTTCGCCGACCGGGCCCGCGCCGTGGTGCCGGACTTCGCACTCACCCAGGAGAACGCCGCGGACACCGGGGCGGTCTGCGAGCGGCTGGGCGGCCTGCCGCTCCCCATCGAACTCGCCGCACAGCTGATCCGGACCTTCTCGGTGGCCGAGCTGCGGAAGCGGCTGGACGACCCGCTCTCCCTCCTGGTCGGCGGGTGGCGGACGGCGTCCACCCGGCACCGGAGTTGGCGGGCGGCGCTCACCTGGAGCTACGACCTGCTCAAGCCGATGGAGCAGATGCTGTTCCGGCGGCTCTCGGTCTTCCCGGGCGGCTTCGGCGTGGACGCCGCGGTCGCCGTGGTCGCGGACGAGGTCCCGGCGTCGTCGGTGCCCGGGCTGCTGACGGCGCTCGAATCGAAGTCCGTCATCCGGTCCCCGGCCGGCCCGGGTCGCGAGGAGGCGGGGGCCGGCAGGTTCCACATGCTGGAACCGGTCCGATGTTACGCCCACCAGCAACTCCGCGATCTGCACGAGGAGGAGCAGGCGTACGAAGGACTCACCCGGTGGCTCGCGGCCCTGGTGAGTCCTTTGTGGCGAACGGGGATCGCCTCCCGGGAGACGATGCGCACGGCGGGGGCCGAACTCGCCAACCTGCGGCACGCCCTCGAAGGGCCGGCCGCCGACGATGACGAGCGCCGGCTGCTGCTGGTGGGCGGGCTGGTCACCCTGGACACGGACACGGACACGGACCCGGGGGCCGGTACGGATACGGCCCTCCTCGTCCACGGCGCCTTACGCGCCACGAAGCCCGAGGCGCGCTACCGGGCGATCGCCCTGGAGGCAGCGGGGATGCTGGCCGCTCGGCGCGGCGCGCACCGCGAGGCGCTGCACGCCATGCAGGAGGCAGTCGACCGGGAACGCGCGAGCGCGCCGAGCCCCCTGCTGTGCCGCCTGCTGCTCCGGCTCAGCCTGCTGAAGGAGCACGCCGGCGACCGTTCCGGCGCCCTCGAAGACCTCACGGCGAGCGTCCGCGCGGGCGAACAGCCGGCGGACGAGCTGACCTTCGCGGTGTGCGTGGGCCACCTCGCCAGGCACGAGTTGACCCGCGGCGATCCCACCTCGGCGGCCCGGTTGATCGACCGGGCGCTCCCCGCCGTACCCGCCGTCCCGCCGGAGTGGCAGTGCGACGTCATGCACGTGGCGGGGGCACTCGCCGTCGAACGTGACGACCTCTCGACGGCGGAGCGGCACTTCACCGCGCCGCTGCGGTCGCCGGCAAAGGGCCCCGGCGACGCGGCCGGGCTGATCGAGGGGCTCGCCGTGGTGGCCGTCCGGCGCTTCCAGTTCGAGCGCGGGCTCCACCTGATCTCGGCCGCCGAGGAGATGGCCGAGTCGGTCACCTGCGGGCTGCGGTCCCATCCTTGGTGGCGTCAGCGGGTCGAGGCCGCCAGGGCCGCCGGCGTCAACGGCCTGACCTCCCGGGCGGACCGCGAGCTGGCCCTGGGCCGTTCGCTCCGCCCGGACGAGGTGGTGGCTTACGCGCTGGGCGACGCACCGGCAGCGCCGCCGGCGCGGGACGAGGTCCGGCACGGCCCGCTGAGCCCGCGCCAGTGGGCCGTGGCCGCCTTGCTGATACAGGGATTGACGAACCGTCAGATCGCGTCGCGGATTCACGTGTCGGTGCGCACGGTGGAGACCCACGTCCGCAACATCCGCGGCACGCTCGGCCTGCGCTCGCGCTCCCACATCGCGGCATGGGCCGCCCAGTCCCAGCAGTGACGCGGCGTCCGCGGCCCCCTCGGGGGTCAGTTCGACAGCGTGTACACGCCGGTGCCGGTCGCGGTGGTCACCCCGCCCGGGAGCGCGCAGGCCGAGGGGAGGTTGCTGAGGGTGTAGGAGGCGGTGATGGTGTCCCCGGTGAAGGGGCCCGAGGTGATGGTGCCGCTGTTCACACTGACCAGGGAGCCGTTGGTCTGGAGCACGCGCAGCGCCGTGAAGGTGAAGTGCGAGGTGGTCTTGTCGTTCCAGGTGATGTCGCCCTCGACCTTCAGGCTCCCGGCGGTGCAGGAGAAGGAGTCGCTGGAGCCCTGCGCGGCGATGGTCCCGGAGGTCACTCCCGCCTTCCCGACGCAGTTGTCCAGGGTGCCGGGCCCGTTCAGGGTGACGGCCGCGGGGGTGAGGGTCAGCCCGGGGGTGTACTGCGGGGCGATGGTGCTCGTGCAGGCCAGGTCGACCGCGGTGGCGTGGGCCGCCGACGTGGCGGTGAGCGTGGTGCAGGCGGCGAGCACGAGCGCGGCAGCGCCCGTGGCGGGACGGAGAATACGCACGGGGGCGCCTTCCGGTCGGCGGACGAACGTCCGGGGGTGGCGTTCCCAGGAGAATTACGCTCCCCCGCCCATCCTCAAGCGATCCGGCCCCGCGATTCACGCGAATGAGGTCCACCCGCCAAGTGGCCGAGCCTCCGGTGCCGCACAGGGTCCGCCGGCCGTCCGGGCGGGCCCGCGGTGGGGGCGCGGGCCCGGGCGGGGACGGGGCCGGGGACGGGGGCGGAGGCGGGTGCTCAGATGCAGACGCTGACGCTGAACTCGCTGGGGAACGGTCCGCAGATCGCGAAGCTCAGCTCGGAGATCGCGATCTCCCCGTTCTCGGGGGCGGGGTCGTGCCGGGGTGCGTCGGGCAGGCTCTGCAGGGCGATCACTTGGTCCATGGTCCGCTCTTTCCGTGGGAGGGGTCGTGTCGGTTGCGTCCCGTGCCGTCGTCGGCGCGGGGGTCGGTGGCGGCCGGTGCCGTAGCAGCCGCGCGGTGGCGCGCGCTCAGCCGGTCGAGGCTGAACAGCCGGTCCTGGCCCGCGCCGAGCACCTGGTCGAGGAAGAGCAGGACGCCCGCGCCGCCGCTCCACAGGTCCGCGCTGAACCGCTTGAGCTTCTCGCCGTGGAACCTGACGCCGGTGGCGCCGGGGACCGCGTACTTGAACAGGGCCCGGGCGGTGCGCAGCGCGGAGCGGGCGGATGCCTCGTCGCCGCTGACGGCCGCGTGGTCGGCGAGCGCGAAGCCCAGCCCGGCCAGGCCCTGGTACAGGCCCGGCATGACCGTGTACGTGGTGCGCAGCCGCGGCAGGAGGTCGCTCTCGACGGCGGCGAGGCGCTCGTCCGCGCAGACGGTGGTGTAGCGGCAGACCGCGCGCAGGATTCCGGCGGTGCCGCTGAACAGGTACGGCATCGACCGGCGGTCGGTGGCGGAGAGCGGGAAGTGCGGCGACGCCGACGCGGCGGGCATCGCCCGGTCCAACTCGTGGTGCAGCAGCCGCACCCCGCGGTCGAGATGGCCGGTGTCCCCGGTGACCGCGGCGAGCGGGTGGAGCGCCCAGGCGATGCCGCACCTGCCGTGCAGCCATCCGGTCGGGTCGTCGGGCGCCAGCAGTCCGGCCAGTTCCCCGTCCGCCGGCAGCGCGGACAGCAGGCGCTCGGCGGTGTCGACGTGCCGGTGGTCGCCGGTGTGCTCGAAGAGCGACAGGTGGGTCATCGCCACCCCGGCCGCGCCTTCGGCGAAGCCGGCCCGCCGGCCGGTCAGCGGGTGCTCGGTCGCGGCGGCGAGCAGGTCGCGCGCCTCGTCGAGGTATCCGTGGTCGGCCAGCACCCAGGCGACGCCGGCCAGCCCGACGTGCAGCCCCGGCGGCAGGCTCCCGGCGGTGGCCAGCGCGTCGCGGCGGAAGCGTGCGACGAGGTCCTCGTGCACGGTGACGCCGCTGTGCCGCAGCGCGTGCAGGACACCCGCGGAACCGTAGGCGACGCACACGGTGTTGCTGGCGTACCCGTCGGGGATGGTCGGGAAGAGGGTGTCCGCGCGGTCCGGGTCGGCCATCGAGGTCAGGGCGTCCGCGACCTTGTCGCGCAGATCGCGGAGGTGGCGTACCGGGTCGGCCGCCACCTCCCGCGGGCCCGGCAGCAGTTCCGGGCCGTCGGCCGGGTGGTAGCGGACCGCGCGCTCCCACAGCGCCGGGGGCACGGCCATCCTCTCCTGGAGGTCGGCCCGCAGGTGCTCCAGCGAGCGGGGGTAGCGGTCCGCCGTGGCGAAGGTCGGGCCGAGCATCAGCCGGACCAGCGCCGAGATGCCGTAGTCGTCCTGGACCGCCGGGTCGTCCTGCACCAGGTGGGCGGGGGGCGCGTATCCGTCGGTGGCCACCGAGACGCCCTTGTCCCGCAGCCCGCGCGCCGCCTCGAAGTCCACCAGGCGCGGCTGGTCGCCGTCGCCGACCAGGACGTTGCCGGGGCTGACGTCGCCGAAGAGGTACCCCAGCGCGTGCAGGACCCGCACCTGCTCCGCCAGCGACGCGACGACCGCCTCGCAGTCGGCGGTGTACCGGTCGAAGTCCGGCCGCCGCGCCTCCACCTGGGTCACCGGGCTGCGGGCGACCACCCAGGAGTTGAGCGTCATGCCCTCGATGAACTCGGTGACCAGGAACTCGTGTTCCCACTCGCGGAAGTACGCGATCGGCTCGGGGCAGATCCCGGGGTGCGCGTCGTGCAGCGCCCGCAGGGTGTCCCACTCGCGCCGGGTGCGCTCGACGGCGGTCAGGCCGTCCCAGGAGAGCCCGGTGTGGTCGCGGGCCTCCTTGATGAAGACCTTCCGGCCGGTGGCGAGTTCGCGGCCGGCGTAGGTCCCGCCGCCGTTGCTGTGCCGGACGGCGTGGTCGAAGGCGAAGCCGTGGAAGTCGGTCCCCGTGTCGTCGGGCGCGCTGTCCGGCGCGAACGGGTCGGTGATCCCCTCGGGCAGGTGGAACCTCGGCTCGCGGCGGTCGGTGACGATCCGGCCGCGACCGTCACGCAGCACCGGCGTGCCGGTGCCGTCCGGCTGGAGCCGGCGCCGGGGCGTGAAGGAGCCGTAGCGGTAGTGGACCACCTGGGAGTCGCCGAAGCGGCGGTCGGTGAGGATGAACTGCCCCTGCTCGGACTCCAGTCGCGCGGCGAGCGCGCCCATCAGCGTCCGGGCGGCCCGTTCGTCGGCCGGGTAGGCGACCACGAGTTTGCCGCTCTGCGTGCGGGAGGCGTGCTTGTGCTGGAGCAGCAGCACGAAACGCGTGGCCGCGACGTGCTTGAAGGGGATGCCGCGCGCGAAGCACTCGTCGGCGACCACGTCGAGGACGTCGGCGATCCGGTCGGCGCGGGCCGAGACGTGCACCTTCCAGCCCTGGTCGGGCATCGGCCGGCCCTTGCGCCCCCAGGACCGCCACAGGTAGTGGTCGAAGGACTGCCAGCCGTCCGGGACCTTCGACGGGGCGTACTCCCGGCCGCGGTCCGCGAGGGTCTCGACGGGCCGGTAGTAGTCGGGGTCGGCCATCGCATAGGTCTGTTCGATCATTGCTGCCTCGCGTTTCCCGGACGTGGGTGAGCAGGTGGGCCGTCCGCCCGCGGGGGGCCGGGGCGACGCGTGTCACGGACGCGCCGCCCCGGCAGTGCCTCACGCGCAGAGGAACCAGCTGGCGTCGCTGCAGATGAAGTAGCTGCCCTCTACCTCCTGCTGCTGGTCGGGGGCCGGGATTTCCATCTCCTGGAGGTTCAGCACCTGGCTCATGGGTCTCTCCTGATCTGTCGGGACTTCACGGCTTCCGCGCCGTCGGGTGACGGGCGGACATCTGGGGGGTGCGCGCCGGGGCCGGCGTGACGGCGCGGCGGGCGGCGGGGGCCGGGTGGCCGGCGCGGCGGGCGGGGGACGGTGAACCGGTGCCGCGCGCGAGGGAGTCGACGCTGAAGAGCGGGTCGGGGCGCTGGTCGAGCAGGTGCGAGAGGAAGAGCAGGACACCGGAGGCTCCGCTCCACAACTCGCAGCTGTGGCGCAGCCGCAGGTCGCCGAGGAAGCGGACGCCGTCGCCGCTGGGCCGCGCGTGGGCGAACAGGGTGCGCGCCGACTTCCACGAGGCGGCCCGCGCCCGCGCGTCGTCGAGCAGCCGGCCGCACTCGGCCAGGGCGAACCCCAGTCCCGCCAGCCCCTGGAAGAGCCCGGCGTGCGCCACGTACGTGATCGACGACTTCGCCACGAGCTTCGGTACGGCCATCGCCAGCCGCTCGTCCGGTGCGGCGGCCAGGTGGCGGGCGGCCACGGTGAGGAAGCCGGCGGTGCCGCAGTGCAGGTAGTACATGCCCCTGCGGTCCTTCGCGGAGACCGGGAAGACGAGTTCGCCGGTCCCCGACTCCCGGGCCCGGTCGAGTTCCGCGTGCAGCAGCCGGACGCCGTCACGCCGCAGGCGGTCCTCGCCGGTGACGGCCGCCACCTGCTGGAGGGCGTGGGCGATCCCGGTGCGTCCGTAGCACAGGCCGGTCATGTCGTGCGGGCCGAGCCGTGCGCTCAGCGCGGCCGGCCGCTCGGGCAGGCTCGTCAACTCCAGGGCGCGGTCGAGGTGGTGCTCGTCGCGGCTGTGCCCGTACAGGGCCAGGTGCGCCATGGCGACGCCCGCGGCGCCCCACGCGAGGGTGGCCGAGTCGCGGGTCAGCGGATGGCGGTCCGCCACGCCGAGCAGGGCGCCCGCCTCGTCATGGCACCCGAGGTCGGCCAGCACCCAGGCGATGCCGGCCAGGCCCGAACAGAGCCCGGGCGGAAGGGAGTCGGCCTGCGCCAGCGCGTCCTCGCGCAGCCGCCGGGTGATCCAGTCGGGGACGTCCACCCCGGACCTGCGCAGGGCGTGCACCACGCCGGCGGTGCCGTAGGCCACGCCGAGCGTGTTGGTCTCGTAGCCCTGCGGGACGGTGGGGAAGACGCCCCAGGGACGGTCGGCCGCCGCGTCCACGATGCCCGCCGCGACGCGGTCGCGCAGCTCGGTGAGGGCCTTGCGCTCGTCGGCGTCGACCTGTTCGGGGGTGGGGAGCGCGGCGGTGGCCGCCGCGGTCACGGACGATCCGGCCGAGCGGGTCGCCCGGCGCCACAGCTCCGGCGGCACCGGGCCGCGTTCGGTGAGGTCGCGCAGGAGGTGCGCCAAGGCGCCCGGGTTCCGCTCGGCCGACGGCGCCAGCGGCGTCAGCAGGAGCAGCCCCAGGCGGGCGGCGGTCGCGGCCGGACCGTCCGTGCTCCCCCGTCGGGCGCCACCGGAACCGGCGCTGTCACCGGCGCCCTCACCGGGACCGTCACCGTCACCGTCACCGTCCGGGCCGCTGCCGATGCCCGCGCCGACGAAACCGCCGGTCAACCGGATGCCGTCGTCACCGTCGACGAGGACGTCGCGCGCCTCGACGCGGTCCACCGGCCGGCCGAGGAGCCACAGGCGGTGCAGGTCGCGCTCGATCCGGGCCATCAGGTCCGCCGCCCGCCGGTGGTAGCGCGCCCAGTCGCCCGCCGACGCGGCCGGGTCGGCCAGCGGGCTGTTCGCGACCACCCAGGAGGTCAGCGGCACTCCCTCCACCAACTCGGCCAGCAGATACGGGTATTGACGCCCCGCGACGAAGACCAGCGGGCGCGGGCACAGGCCGGGCGCCTCCTTGTGGATCAGGGTCAGCGCCCGCCACTCCGCGCGCAGCCGATCGGCCGCCGTGCCCCCGTTCTCGGTCGGCCCGGCGTGCGGGAACGCCTGCTTGACAAAGATCTCGGAGCCGTCGAGCACGTTGCGCGCGGTGTACGCATATCCGGCGGTGGAGGCCGCCTTGAGCCGCCGTACCTCGAAGCCCTCGGGTGGCACGGGGGTGGGCGCGGGGCCGTCCATCAGATAGTCCTCGGTGGCCCGCGTGCCGTCCGGGCGGATCGCGGACGCGGCCGGGGAGGGGACGCGGCCGGGCCGTACGAACGACGGGCCCTGGTGCTGCGCCTCTGCCGCCCCCGCCGGCCCGGCCTCGAAGACCGCGGCCGTGCGCAGCGCCCGCAGCAGGTCCTCCGAGGAGGCCGCGTCGGCGGGGGCGGCGACGCAGAACCTGCCCGCCTGCGCCCGCGAGCCGCGCGGGTGGTTCAGATGGCGGTGGACGCTCCGGTTCGCGACGTGCCGGAAGGGGATGCCGCGCGCGAAGCAGGCCGCGGCGAAGGCGTCCAGCGCCGGCTGGAGCTGTTCGGGGTGCGCGGAGGCGTGGACGCGCAGGTCGCCCGCCCCGAACCGCCGCCCGCCGTCGGGCGTCCACTGGGTCCACCACCCGGTCATCGCGGCGGTCCAGTCCGGCGGTACGGTCCCCGGCCGCAGGTGGGGCGCGCGGTCCGCGACCGCGGACGGCGGCAGGTAGAAGTCGGGATCGGCGAAGGTGAACACGTCGACGCTCATGAGGTGACCTCCACGCGGCGGCCGGCGGTGGGTGCCGCCAGATCGGGGGCCGCACCAGCTGCGGGCGCCGCCAAGTCGGGGTGCGGGCCGGGGTCCGCGCCGGCCGCCTCGTCGTGGCCGAACAGATCCCGGTAGACGCCCGGTTGCGCGATCAGCCGGCGGTGGTCGCCGCGCTGGACGATCCGGCCGCGCTCCAGCGCGATGATCTGGTCGGCGTTGCGGACCGCGTTGATGCGGTGCGAGATGACGACGCGGGTGATGGACAGTTCGCTGAGCGCCGCGTCGACCCGGCGCTCGGTCTCGGGGTCGAGGTGGCTGGTCGCCTCGTCGAGCAGCAGCAGCCGCGGCCGGTGGATCAGTGCGCGGGCGAGCGCGACCCGCTGGCGCTGGCCCGCCGACAGCCCGGTGCCGCCCTCGCCCACCGCCGTGTCGTAGCCCATCGGCAGGGCGGCGACGTCGTCGTGCAGCCCGGCCAGCCGCGCCGCCCTGACGATCTCGTCGAGTCCGGCGTCCGGTCTGCTGAGCACCAGGTTGTCCCGGATCGAACCGTCGAACAGGGTCAGGTCCTGCAGGACGGCGCCGCAGTGCGCGCGCAGGTCCGGCAGGTCCAGGTCGGCCAGCGCGACACCGTCGTGCCGGATCTCGCCGCGCTCGGGCAGGTGCAGGCCGAGCAGCAGCCCGCCGAGCGTGCTCTTGCCCGAGCCGGTCCGGCCGACGATCGCCGTCTTCCGCCCGGCGGCGACGGTGAAGGTGATGTCCTCCAGCGTCGGGCGGCGGCCTCCCGGGTAGCGGAACGCGACGTCGCTCAGGGAGATCGCCGAGGACGCCGCCGCGGGCAGCCGGACGGTGCCGGACCGCTCGCGCGGGGCGTCGAGGACGTCGAAGACCCGCTCGACCTGCGCCCTGATGCCCTGGTACATCTGGCCGGAGTTGGCGAACGTCTCGATGGGGCTGAGGACGGACAGCGCGATCGCGTTGTCGGCGAGCATGGTGCCGACGCTCATCCGGTGGGTGAGCACCAGCCACGCCCCCAGCCAGAGCAGCGCCAGCGGCCCGAACATGCTCAGGCCCTTCTGGGCACCGGTCAGCCAGGCGGTCCATCGGCCGCGGTGCGCGCTGGCCGTCTGGTACGTCGTGAACAGCCGCTCCCAGCGGGCGGTGGCGCGCCGCTCCACGCCGTTGGCCTTCAGCGCGCTGATCGCTTCGAGGGCCTCCACGAGGTAGCCCTGCTCCTCGGTCTTGGCCGCCAGCTCCCGCTGCGCGAGAATCCGCGTCTTGCGGTAGCTGCCCGTGACGACGGCGAGTTGGAGCACGAACAGCGGGACCACGGCCACGGCGAACAGCGGCGCGGTCACCAGCAGGCCGATGACGTACCCGGAGAGCAGGCAGCCGTCGAGGACGGTGGTGAGCAGTTGCTGGGTCAGCGCCTCCCGGGTCGACGACACGCTCGCCAGGCGCATCAGCAGGTCGCCTCGGCCCCGGTCGCCGAAGAAGCCGAGCGGCAGGGCGAACAGATGCGTCACGAACTCCCGGCTCAGCCGCTGGTCCCCGCGCACCCGCAGGGCGAGCATCGCCAGGCCGCGGGCCGCGGCGAGCACCCCGCACAGCACCGCGACGCCCACCGCGGCCACGAGGAAGAAGCCGAGCGAGCCCACACGGTGGCCGGGGATGACCGAGTCCACGATGGCCCTGGTCGCCATCGGCGCGGCCAGCCCCAGCCCCTGCAGGCCGGCGGCGAGCAGCGCGGCGAGCGCGAGCCGGCGCCGCCCGCCCGGCATGGCGACGAACTGCCGCAGGTAGCGCACCATCGGCAGGTCCCGGACCGCCGACCGGCGGTGGGCGAAGTCCGGGCCCGGTGCGAAGCGGAGCAGCACCCCGCCGTAGCCCTCGGCGAACTCGGCGCGGGGCAGCCGGCGCCGCCCGGCGCCGGGGTCGGCGATCCAGACGTGGGAGCCCGACACCTTGGCCACCACGACGAAGTGGTGGCGGGACAGGTACGCGATCGTCGGCCCGCTCCGCGGTCGCGCCCACGCGTCGTCGGAGGTGTCCAGCGTCACCCGCAGCCCGAACGTCTCGGCAGCGCGCGCGATCTCGCCGGCGGAGACCCCGTCGCGCCCCATCTCCAGGCGCGCGCGGCTCTCGGGCACCGACGTCTGCCGGCCGTGGAAGCTGAGCACCATCGCCAGGCACGCGGCGCCGCACTCGGTCCTGGTCAGCTGGACGCGCAACGGGACCCGCCGGGCCGGAAGGAGGCGACGCGCGAACGGGGGGAGGCTCATGGCTGTTCCTCCAGGGGAAGGGCGGACGTGACGCTTTCCGGCGCGGCGCGAAGGAGCGGCGACCCGTACCGCGCGTCGGCAGGCCGTGGGGCGGGGCCGACCCGGGCCGGCGCCGTCAACTGCCAGAGCGCCAGGGGCTGTTCGAGAACCGGCGGCCGTTCGAGGACCGGTGGCCGTTCGGCAAGCAGCGGCCGTCCAGCGACCGGCGGCCGTCGACGAACCGGCAGGGCACGGCTCGGCAGGGCACCGCTCGACCGGCCGGCGGGCGGTGCCGGGCGGGCGGGGGCGAGGAGCTTCCGCCCGTTCTCGTCGACTGTCGGCACCAGACCCTCCTCCCTCGTCGTACGCACCCGGTGACGTCCGTTCGTGCGGGTGGGTCGCGGCGCGGCATCTCGGTTCCGGCCGGGCGCCGGATCGGCGCCGGATCGGCGCGACCGGGATCGACGATCGCAGCGGCCCGCGGCACGGACATGCGTGCTGAGCACCCAAGTTCCGCCCCACCCGGCGCCCTTGACGGCCGCGACCGGCGGCGGCCGGACCTCGCCCCGGCGCGCACGCGCGAATGTGGGTGGTGAACGCGCATGCGGTGCGACGGCACCTAGCGGTCGACTCATGGCAGCTACCCGACCGCGACGAGGGAGGCCCCCATGGCGTCGAAGACCCGGCCGACCGCTGCCCGCCCGCTCACCATGCCCTGGGAGCGTCGCGGCCGGCCGGCCCTGACCGGGGCCTGGTGGGTCCGGGCGCTCCGCCTCGACGAGCGCTGCGCCACCGGGTGGCCGGAGGCCGACGACGGGGACGCCGAGAGCGACGACGCCGCGGCCGTGGCCGACATCCGGCTGCGGCGCTGGCGCGACGCCTTCGCCGACCTCGCCGCGGACGCGCTCGACCGCCAGACGGGCGAGTACGGCGGTACGCCCCGGCAGCTCAGGACACTGCTGGCCGAACCGCCCGAGCGCCTCGCGCAGCGCGTGGCCAAGCCCGCGTGGGCCCTGGACGTCGAACGGGTGGCGGCGTCGGTGACGGGAGACCACGGCGCGGAGGAACCGGCCGGCCGTCCCGCCCCCGGCGGAAGCCAACACGGAGCAGGCCAACAGGAGGCAGGCCGACTCGGCAGCTGGCAGCGCGGCTTCGCCTTCGTCGTCGAGCCGTTCGTGCACGAGTCGCTGCGCCGGTTCGACGCCGCGACCGACAACGTCGGCCCGTCAAGCGCCGCGGACCGCGCGGCGGTCAGGGACGCGGCGCGCGGCGAGGTCACCCGCCGTCTCGTACGCCTCGCCAGCCGGGTGCTCGTGCTCGAACTGAACGTCCTGCGCGTCACCGGCCGGCTCGACGGCGACGCGCCCGAGGAGCGCTTCTGGTCGTTCGTCCGGCACTTCCGCCGCCCCGCGCCGCTCGCCGAACTGCTCGACGAGTACGCCGTGCTGGCCCGTCTGCTGATCGCCGCGGCCGGCCAAGTGGCCGCGGTCCACGCCGAGTTCCTCCAGCGGCTCGTCCAGGACCGGCCCGAGCTGGTGCGCCGGCTGTTCGGCGGCGCCGACCCGGGCCCCCTCGCCCGCGTCGAACTGGCCAAGGGCGACACGCACGGTGGCGGCCGTTCGGTGGGCGTCGCCACCTTCGCCTCGGGCGCCCGGGCAGTCTACAAGCCCCGGCCGCTGAGCATGCACCGCCACTTCAACGACGTGATCGACTGGTACAACGGGCGGCTGCCGGGCCCGTCCCGGCTGCGGACCCTGACCGTCGTCGACCGCGGGGAGCACGGCTGGGTCGAGTTCGTCGCGCCGGCGCCCTGCGCGGACGGCGCCGCCGCGACGCGCTACTTCCACCGCCAGGGCGCGCTGCTCGCGCTCCTGCACAGCCTGGGCGGCGTCGACTTCCACTTCGAGAACCTGATCGCCGTCGGCGACCAGCCCGTCCCGATCGACCTCGAATCGCTGTTCTGCGCCGACCTGCCCCGCTCCTACGGCAGCGCGACCCTGGACGGCGACCCGGCGGTGACGGCGTACCGCGAGTCGGTGGGCCGGGTCGGCCTGCTGCCCTCCGTCGTGGTCGGCGCCGACGGGCAGGCGTTCGACGCGGGCGGCATGGGGGGCGACGAGGACGCGGCGCTGCCGTACCGGGTGGTGGACTGGACCGGGGCGGGCACCGACGCGATGCGCCTGGACCGGGTCCAGCCCGTCCTCGGCAGCGTCCACAACCGGCCCCGGCTGGACGGCGCAGACCTGGACGCGGTGCGGTACGCGGGCCCACTGCTGGACGGCTACCGCGAGGGATACGCGGCGATCGCCGCCGGACGCGGCGAACTGCTGTACCCAGGACAGCCGTTGCCGACGAGCGAGGCACGCACGTCGCGCGAGGCGCCCGCCTCGCCCGGCGAACTGCAGGCGCCGGGCGGGCCGTTGGCCCCCTTCGCGGGCGACCTCGCGCGTGTCATCCCGCGGCCCACCCACGAGTACGCCACGCTGCTCGCCGAGACCACGCACCCGGACGTGCTGCGCGACGCGCTCGACCGGGACCAGGTGTTCGGCGTGCTGTGGGCCAGGGCGGCGACCGATCCGGCCCGCGCCCGGCTGGTCCGGCACGAGGTGGCCGATCTGTGGGCGGGCGACGTCCCGCTGTTCACCGCCCGCGGCGATTCCCGTGACGTGCGCACGGCCGGCGGCGCGGTCCTCGCGGACCTGCTGCCGGAATCCGGCGCGGCCCTGGTCGGGCGCACCCTGGCCGGGATGGGCGGGCGCGACCTGGACGACCAGCGGTGGATCGTGGCGGCGCACCTGGCCACGCGTACGAGCGGCGCCGAGCCCGGACCGTCGGGCGACACCGCCGGGTCCGGCCGGGCCCTGCCCGAGCAGGGCCTCCTGCCACCGGACCTGCCCGAGCGGGCGTTGTCCGCCGCGCGGGCCGTCGCGGACCGCCTCGAAGCGTCGGCGTACGCGAGCGGGGGGCGGCTCGGCTGGCTCGGGCTCGACCTCTGGCAGGAGTCGCGCTGGTCGGTGCGGCCGCTGGGCGTCGATCTGTACAACGGCTACGCGGGCATCGCCCTGTTCCTGGCGCAGCTCGCCCATGTCACGGGCGAGCCCCGCCACGCCGACCTCGCCCGGGGAGCCCTCGGCCCGGTCGCGGGTTACGCGCGGGAGGTGCTCGACGCCGGCGGTGCGCACGAAGCCGAGGCGATCGTGGGGGCGTTCACCGGGATGAGCGGGGTGGCGTACGCGCTCGCCTGCTGTTCCGCGCTGCTCGGCGACGCGTCCGCGCGCGCTCTTGTCGCGCCGCTGCTCGAACTCGCCCGGGAGCGCGTGTCGCAGGACGTCGCCCACGACGTCATCAGTGGCACCGCGGGCTGCCTCGCGGTCGCCGAGGCCCTGTCGTCCGATCACGGATGGGCGGCGTACCGGCCGGCCGCGCACCGGCTGGCCGAACGCTGCGCCGAGGCGCTCGTCGCGGGCGCGGTGCCGGCCGGCGACGGTGTCGGGTGGCCGGGGACGGCGCACCGCCCGCTGCTCGGTTTCTCGCACGGTGCCGCGGGCGCCGGCTGGGCCTTGCTGTCGTACGCCGCGCGGACCGGTGACGGGGGTGCGCGCGCCACGGGCCTGCGCGCGTTCGGCTACGAACGCGGCGCGTACGACGCGCGGTCGGGCAACTGGCCGGATCACCGCAAGGCGGAGCCGAGCAGCCAGCACTCCTGGTGCCACGGGGCGCCCGGTGTCGGCCTGGCCAGGGCCGCGGTCCTGCACGCGTACGCACGGGCCCCCGAGGCACCCGCCTTCGTGGCGAACCTCGCGGACCTGCGGCGCGCGCTGGACAGCACCGCCCGGTTCGGCCGGCACCGCAACCACAGCCTGTGCCATGGCGCGTTGGGGAACCTCGAACTGCTCTCCGCCGCAAGGACGTTGGGGACGTCGGTCAGCGCGGATGGCGCGGGCGGCGCGGATGGCGCGGATGGCGCGGATGGCGCACACCACACGGCGGTTCAGCTCGCCTGGTCCCGGGAGGCGTCGGCCGCGGTGGCGCAGATCGAGCGGGACGGGCCGGTCTGCGGAACGCCGGGCGGCATCGCGACGCCGGGGCTGATGACCGGTCTGGCCGGGATCGGCCACGGGCTGCTGCGGATCGCCGCGCCCGAACAGGTGGCCCCCGTACTGCTGTTGGCGCCGCCTCCACCGGTTTGAGATCCGCGGACGGTCCCCGTCCTGGGCCCGCGGGTCGGCAAGCGCGCATCCGCCGGGAGTTCCCGGCGATGTTGCGGCACCACATCCGGCACCACCAGAGAAACGAACGAAAGGGTCGACACATGGACTTGGACAACGACGTCGTGCGCTCCTGGAAGGAATACACCCCCACCGGGACGCCCGACTCCAGCCCCGTCAGCTCCATCGACATCGCCGACGTCGCACACGGCGGCATGATCGCCCAGAGCTGGCAGTGGTCGTTCAGCTGCTGCGACACGACGCTCTGCTCCGACTGCTCCATCCACTGATCACCACTGCCGGCCGGGGGCCGCATCGCGACGGTGCGACTCCCGCGGCGTGGCCCGCCTCAGAAAGGGTCGACACATGGACATGGACAACGACATCGTGCGCTCCTGGAAGGAATACACCCCCACCGGGACGCCCGACTCCAGCCCCGTCAGCTCCATCGACATCGCCGACGTCGCACACGGCGGCATGATCGCCCAGAGCTGGGAATGGTCGTTCAGCTGCTGCGACACGACGCTGTGCGCCGGCTGCACGGCCTGACCACCGCTGCTCGCGTGGGCCGCATCCCCCGGGGTGCGGCTCCCGCGGCGTAGGCCCCGTCCCGCAGGTGTCACGGACGCGCCCCCGGCAGGCGGCGGGTCCGGGACGCCTGCGGGCGCGCGCACGACGCGGCCGGTGACCTGGCGGTACGGCGCCGGCCCGCGCGCGTACCGCCACCCGGACAGCGGTGTCGCCACCCGTACGGGCCCATTTCGGCGCGGTCGCGGCCAGCCTTCCGACGGGCGGTCGGCGGGAGGGAATGATCGGGGCGGTCTGTCTGCTGCCGGGTGCGGTACTCGCCGCCGGCTCGCCGCGATCGCCGCTGGAGGAACCGCGCATGCCCCGTCTGCTCCGAGCAGCGCTGCCCTCGGCACGAGGGCTGACGGACAGCGACGAGGACGCCCCCATCGGCACCCCGCCCACCCGCAATGTCGTACTGACGACCGTGGTGTCGACGGCGGTGGCGCTCGCCCTCGTCCTGCTGACCGGTACCGCGGTGCTCGTTCTCGGCCTGCTGGTGTTCCTGCCGGCGTTCGCCGCCGCGCGGTGCAGCCCGCGCCAGACCGCGATGGTCTCCACCTGGGTCTGCGCCATCGTCATCATCCCGGTGGCGCTGCAGCCCACGGGGCGGATCGTCGACCGGGTGGTCCTCTCGCTGTTCGCCGTCGCGTTCGGCGCGTTGGCCGTCTACGCCTCCCGCGCGCGGATCAGCCGCGAGGCGGAACTGGTACGGCTGCGGTCGACCGCGGCCGCGATGCAGCGGCAGATCCTGCGGCCGCTGCCCATGCTCACCGACGACGTCCTCGTGGACGGCGTGTACGAGCCGCTGCAGCAGGACAAGCTCGTCGGGGGCGACATCTACGACGTGGCGGCCACCCCTTGGGGCACCCGGGTGCTGATCGGGGACGTCCAGGGGAAGGGGCTGCCCGCCATCGGCATGGCCATCGACGTGGTGGGCGCCTTCCGCGAGGCCGCGCACCGCGAGCCGACGGTGACCTCGCTCGTCGACGCCCTCGAGGGGGCGGTGGTCCGCCACAACGACGACGCGCTCGGGCGCGGCGAGCCGGAACGGTTCGTCACCGCGCTCGTCCTGGGGGTGGACGGGGCCGTCGACACCCAGGTCGTCTCGTGCGGCCACATCCCGCCGTATCTGCTGCACGCCGGCGACGTCACCGCCATCGGCGTGGGAACGGAGCATGTGCCGCTCGGTCTGGCGAAGCTGGTCGACGAGCCGCGCACCGTGTCCTGGTTCGCCTTCCCCGCCGGGGCGACGCTGCTGCTGTGCACCGACGGTCTGACCGAGGCCCGTTCGCCCGACGGCGCCTTCTACCCGCTGGAGGCGCGCCTCAGCGGTCGTACCGACATCACCGCCGATCGGCTCACCAGTTCGCTCGTCGACGACGCGCGTTCCTTCGCCGCGGGGGTACAGCAGGACGACCTCGCGGTCCTCGCCGTGCGCCGCTCCCCGCACCGGGCGCTGTAGCCGGGCAGGCGCGGGCCCGCTTCGCCGACGCCGGGGAACTGCTCGCCGCCGCCCGGGGCGACATCGCCCGGGTGCGACCGCCCGGTCCTGGCAGCTACGCGCTCGCGGTCCGCTCGCTGCCGCGCGCGTCGGGCAGGGCCGGCAGACCGGAGCCGGAGGTGCGCAGGACGTCGGCCAGGCGGCGCAGCACGGGATTGGGACTGTCCGGGCTCCAGCAGGCGTGCAAGGTGACGGAGTGGGCGTCGGCCGGGGCGAGGTCGCGGTAGCGGACGCCGTGTACCCCCATCGCCATGATCGAGCGCGGCACCAGGGCGCAGCCGAGGCCCGCCCTCACGAGTGCCAGCATGGTCGGCACCTGCGAGGTCAACTGGCTGACGGCATAACGGTCGACTCCGATCAGCGCGGCACAGACATCGTGGAGGTAGCGGGAGCCCTCGGGGCTGTAGCCGATGTACTCGTGCGTGACGTCGGCCAGGAGGACCGGTCCCGCCGCGGCGAGCGGGTGCCCGGCGGGGACCGCGAGCACCAGGTCCTCCGTGTGCACCAGGACCGACTCGTACTGCTCCGGGATCGGTGGGCGCACCAGTCCCATGTCGACGCGCAGTTCCGACAGGGCGGTGAACTGGTCGGGGCTGGCGAGTTCGGTGAGTTCGACCGCCGCGTCGGGAAGATGGGCGTCCGCGAGCTTCAGCATGTCGGCCAGTACGGCATAGGCGCCGATCGAGGTGAAGGCCAGGCGGAGGGTACCGCTGCGCCCGTCGGCGGCGCGCCGCGTCGCGGCCGGCGCCGCCTCCAGCAGGGCGAGCACCCGGCGGCAGTGGTCGAGGAAGACCGCCCCGGCGGCCGTCAGCCGCGTGCCCCGGCCGCCGCGCTCGAACAGGGTGACTCCCAGGATGCGTTCGAGGGCCTGTATCTGCCGGGTCAGCGGCGGCTGGGTCATGTTGAGGCGAACCGCGGCGCGGCCGAAGTGCTGCTCCTCCGCCACCGCGACGAAGCCGCGGAGCTGCTGAAGTGAGTAGTTCATACCGTCACGGTATCGGTCGATGCGAATTTGGGCTTGGACGCGCATGAGCGGTCCTTCCTAGTCTCGTGCCCGGTAGCACGAGGCATCCCACATCCAGGAGTTCAGGTTGCTGAAACTGGCCGTAGCCATGACACCGCAGCGCGTTGACGACGTGTGCGGGCGGGAGCTCCGCCGCGAGATCGAGGGAAGCTACGAAGTGGTCTGGGGCGGTGCGCGGATGAGCGGTGCGGAGGTCGCCCGGCTCGCCGTCGGCAGCGACGTGCTGCTGACGGGTTGGGGTACGCCCCACCTGGACCGGTCGATCTGGGCCGGCGCGGACGGCCCGCGCGCGGTGGCCCACGCGGCCGGCACCGTGAAGAGGCTCCTCGACCGGGAGGTCCTCGACCAAGGCGTCGCCGTCTTCTCGGCGGCGAGCCGGATCGCGTGGTCGGTGGGCGAATACTGCCTCGGGGCCATGCTCACCCTCGCCCGGCGGCTTCCGCAGCTGGACGCCGCGGTGCGGGCCGGCGGCTGGACACAGCCGCGGCTGCGGGGCCACGAACTCGCCCACCGCCGGGTGGGCATCCTGGGCGCCAGTTCGACGGCCCGGGCCCTGATCACCCTGCTGGCGCCCTTCCACTGCGACATCGCGGTGTACGACCCCTATCTCGACGAGGAGCGGGCCCGGCGGCTCGGCGTGCGCACGACCTCCCTCGAAGAGGCGCTGAGTTGTCCCGTCGTCTCCGTCCACGTGCCGAACCTGCCCGCGACCGAGGGAATGGTGAGCCGCACGCTCATCGACGCCATGCCCGACGGCGCGATCGTCGTCAACTCCTCCCGGGGCCCGGCCGTCGACCAGTCCGCGCTGATCGAGCAGGCCCGCGCGGGCCGGCTCCTCGCCGCCCTCGATGTCTACGACTCGGAGCCCCCGGTGCTCGACGCGGACACGCTGAGCTGCCCGAACCTTCTGCTCACCCCGCACGTCGCGGGCGACACGGTGGAGGGCCACCTCGCACTGACCGGCTACGTCATGGCCGATGTCGCCGCGTGGTGGGAAAGCGGCGCCCGCGGTCCCTCCTGGGTCGACCCGGCGGCGTGGTCCACCGCCGCCTGAGCCGTCCCCGGCCGGCCGCCGGACCGTACCGCGTCCTCACATCCGCGCGCCCGGCACCCGATGCGAAAGGTTCGACTTCCATGTCCCGAATCACGGCGGTTGACGTCTTCACCGTCGCCGTCCCCTTCGCCCGCCCCTTCGTGCTCGGCAGCGGAGCCGTCGGCGGCCCCGACCAGGCGGGTTCGGTCGTCTTCGTGAAACTGACGACCGAGGACGGCGTCAGCGGCTGGGGCGAGCAGCGAGCCCTGCCGAGCTGGAGCTACGAGACGGCGGAGACGATCCGCTCGGTGATCGAGCGCGAGCTGACCCCCATCCTGCTGGAACTCACGCCCTTCGACGTGGAGTTGTTCCACGCCCGGGCCGCGCGCCGGCTCAGCCCGTCGGTGTCCAACGGCTTCCCCTTCGCGCGGGCCGCGGTGGACATCGCCCTGCACGACGCCGCGGGCAAACTGGCCGGCCAACCGGTCCACGCCCTGCTGGGGGGCAAGGTGCGTGACGAGATACCGCTCTGCTCGGCCATCGGAGTCGGTGAACCCGCCGCCGTCCGCTCCCACGCGCAGGAATCCCGCGGCTACGGCGCGTACAAGGTGAAGATCGCCGGCGACCCCGTCGCCGATGCCGCGGCGGTCACGGCCGTGGCGGGCGTGGCCGGCGACAAGCCGATCTGGCTGGATGCCAACCAGTCCTACCGTCCCACCGCGGTGCTGCGTCTCCTGGACCGGCTCCGGGACGTCTCGACCCTGCACTGCGTGGAGCAGCCCGTGCCGAGCACGGACACGCTCGGCATGCGGCGGCTGCGGCAGATGACCGCTCTGCCGGTCGCCATCGACGAGGGGTGTTTCACCGCACGGGACCTGGCCAGGTGCCTGCGCCTGGATGCCGCCGATCTGGTGGTGGTCAAGATCTGCAAGTCCGGCGGCATCCGCAACGCCCTCAAGACCGCGCAACTCGCCGCGGCCGACGGGCTCGAAGTGCTCGGCAGCGGTCTGACCGACTGCGGCATCGGGTTCGCCGCGGCGCTGCATCTGTTCAGCCAGCTGGAGCTGGCCCTGCCGGCCGAGCTGAACGGCCCGGAACTGCTCGCCGACCTCTACGTCGAAGGGCTGTCCATCACCGCGGCCACGGCGACCGTGCCCACCGCGCCCGGGCTCGGCGTGGAGGTCGACGAGGAGCGTATCCGCGCCGAAGCGAAAGCCCTGAGCCGCGGGTGACCCGGCCCGGACGGTCGTCCGGGCCGAACAGGACCGCCGTCCCGGCCGAACAGGACCGCCGTCCCGGCCGAACAGGACCGCCGTCCCGGCCGAACAGGACCGCCGTCCCGGCCGAACAGGACCGCCGTCCGGGCCGAGCAGGGCCGCCTTCCGGGCCGGCGACGGCGCTGGTCCCTTCCCTGACGAGCATCACCATGAGCGGGCTCGGAGGCCGCCGAACCATGACATTCCTGTGGTCCGTCTTCACCAAACCCTGGTCCGAACTCCCCGGCGACCGGCTGGGGCCCCTCGTCGCCGGCCTGGGCTTCGCCGGCGCCGAGGTGCCCGTGCGGGACACCTCGTATGTGACGCCCGCGGTGGCCGAGCGAGAACTGCCCAAGCTCACCCACCGGTTGAGGGACGACGGCGTCGAAGTGATCAGCATCGCCGGTTACCTCGACGAGTCCTTCTTCGCGGCGTGCGCCGCCGCGGGAGTCCCCATGATCCGGGTGATGGCAGCACTCGGCCCGGACGGCTACGCGGCGTCCGCCCACCGCGCACGCGCCTGGCTCGAAGCGGCGGCGCCGCTCGCCGAGCGGTATTCCGTGCAGGTCGGTGTGCAGCCTCACCACGGGAGCTACGTCTCGTCCACACTCGGGGTGCTGGCCCTCCTCGACGGCCTGCCCTCCGCGCACTTCAGGCTGGTCTGGGACGCCGCGCACGACGCGCTGGCCGGCGACGACCCGAGGGTCACCCTGCCGCTGGCGGCCGACCGGCTGGGCATCGTCAACCTCAAGAACGCCGTCTACGCCCCGGTGGAAGCCGGCGGCTCCTCCACCGGCGACCGCTGGCACACCTGGTTCGTTCCCGGCGAGGAGGGGCTCGCGAACTGGGCCACCGCGCTGGAGGTGCTGGCCGGTCTCGGTTACCACGGGCCGGTCTGCCTGTCGGGCCAGTACTCGGACCCTTCGGTCCCCGTCGAGGAGCTCCTGGTCACCGACTTGGCCGCGGCCCGCCGGGCGGCACGGTAGGCGCCTGCGAAGGGGCCCGCGCCGGGACCGGCAGCCCGTGGTGGCCCGTACGCGGAGCCCCGGGGGCCGACATGCCGCCGCAGCACGGGGTTCACAGACGCGGAGCAGGATGAGACGTGTCGCGAGCCGGCCCCGCGCCCCCTGTTCCGCGGAGCCCGCGGTGCCCGCCGCGCTCCCGCCGCACCGCCGACTCCGGGCCGGCACGCGTTGCCCCGTCTTCTCTTCAGGAAGCGAGTCGCGCATGTCCCAGGAACCTCGGCACCGCACCGGCACGGGTGCGGCCGAACCGCCCTCCCGCACGGTCGTGGTGGCCGGCGCCGGCCCGAGCGGGCTGCTGCTCGCGGGCGACCTCGCGGCTGCCGGCGTGCACGTGGTGGTCCTCGAACGGCGCCCGGAAGGCGTCAGCAACCTCACCCGCGCCTTCGGCGTCCACGCCCGTACCCTCGAACTCCTCGACGCCCGGGGCCTGGCGGACGAGCTGGTCCCCACCGGACAGGTCATCCGGGAGCTGCGGCTGTTCGGCGCGATACCGTTCGACATCGGCCAACTGCCCTCGCGGTTCCCGTTCCTGCTGGTCACCCCGCAGTACGAGGTGGAAAAGCTGCTGCTGCGCCGGGCGTTGGAGCAGGGCGCCACGATCCGCTACGGCACCGAGGTCCACGGCCTGACGCAGGACGCCGACGGGGTGACCGTCTCGGTGCGCGACACCGACACCGATGCCGACACCGACACCGATGCCGACGCCGGCCGCGAGGACGGCACCGGCACCGGCGGGGCCCGCGAGGAGACGACGGTGCGCGCCGCCTACCTCGTGGGCGCCGACGGCGTACGCAGCGCGGTGCGCGAGGCGTTGGGGCTGCCCTTCCCCGGCAAGGTCGTCATACGGTCGGTCGCGCTCGCCGACGTGAAGTTCACCGAGGAGCCCGAACTGGTGGTCCGCGTGCACGGCACCGGCGACGCGTTCGGCTTCATCGCCCCGTTCGGCGACGGCTGGTGGCGGGTCGGCGGCTGGGACCGCGCCCACCGGGGCCAACCGGACGACTCCCCGCTGGAGTTCGAGGAGCTGCGGTCGATCATCGAGCGGGCCTTCGGCAGCGACTACGGCATGCACGACCCGCGCTGGCTCTCCCGGTTCCACAGCGACGAACGCCAGGTGCCGCGGTACCGGGTGGGCCGGGTGTTCCTCGCCGGGGACGCCGCCCACCAGCACTCGCCGGCCGGCGGCCAGGGCATGAACACCGGCCTTCAGGACGCCGCCAACCTCGGCTGGAAACTCGCCGCGGTGCTCGGCGGCTGGGGCGACGACGCCCTTCTGGACAGCTACCACAGCGAGCGCCACCCGATCGGCCGGGCCGTCCTGCGCACCAGCGGCCTGAACCTGCGGCTGGCGATGGCCCACAATCCGCTGGAGGTCGCGCTGCGCACCCTGCGGAAACTCGTGGTCACCCACGTCCGGCCGGTGACACGGCAGGCCGTCGGCGAGATCACCGGCATCGGCTACTCCTATCCCGCCCCCCGCGGCGCCCGTCGCGACGTCGGCAGGCGCGCCCCGGATCTGGAGCTGGACGCGGGCCGGCTCTACGAGCTGCTGCGCGAGGGGCGGTTCGTCCTGGCCCTTCCCGCAGCCGCGGCAGCCGGCGCCACCGCGGACACCCGCCCGGCGGACGACGACCCGGCTGACCTGCTGCCGGTCCTCGCCGACCGCAAGGACCGCCTGGTGGTGGCCCGTCGCACCCCTCCCACCGATGGCGACGGCAACGGCGGCGCGGCAACGGATGCCGTCCTGGTACGCCCCGACGGCTACGTCGCCTGGGCCGGCCCGGCCACCGCGGACGCCCTCCAGGCCGGCCTCGCACCCTGGATCGGGTGACCCTCCAGCTGCGTACGCGCCCCGGCACCGGCAACCGGCGGTGGCCCGGACCGGCCCGCGAGGGTCGGCCCGGGCCACGGCCGGTCGGTGCCGGGCGCGGCGCCCCGCGTCAGCGCGGAGGCAGCGGTGACAGCGTGGGCAGGTGGGAGAGGAAGCCCCCGTCGACCGGCAGCACCTGACCGGTGATGAAGGACGCCGCCGGAGAGGCGAGGAACGCCACCAGCTGCGCGACGTCGTCCGGCGTACCCAGGCGCGGGATCAGGTTCGCGCTCTGGAACATCTGCTGCACCGGCACCGGCATGTCCGCTTCCAGCGCCGGGGTGCGGACCAGCCCGGGCGCGACGGCGTTGCAGCGGATGCCGTCGGCACCGTAGGCGGCGGCGACGAAACGGGTCAGCGAGACGAGCCCGCCCTTCGAGCTGCCGTACGCGACCATGACCCGGTCGCCGGACAGGCCCTGCCCGCTGGTGATGTTGATGATGGAGCCGCCGCCGCGCTCGATCATCACCGGCACGGTGTGCTTGCACAGCAGCATCGGGCCGCGCAGGTTCACCGCGAGCACCTGGTCCCACAGCTCCACCGACATCGACACCACGTCCCGGTCGGCCCGGATCGCCGACGTCAGGGCCGCGTTGTTGTCCAGCACGTCGATGCCGCCGAACGTGTCCACGGTGAAGTCCACCAGGGCCCGGACACTGTCCTCGGAGGCGACGTCGACCGTGCGGCCCACCACGGAGAGCCCCTTCGCGGCCAGCCGGCCGGCGATGTCCTGGACGGGGGCGTCCTCGACGTCGGCCAGGACGACGTCCGCACCCGCCGTCGCCAGCGCCTCCACGGTGGCGACACCGATGCCTCCCGCACCGCCGGTGACCACGGCCACCTTGCCCGCAAGGGACTGCGTTCCGTTGCCCATCGATGGACCACCTCTCGTTCGAGCCCTCGTTCGAGCCGGGATGTGCTCCCGATCCTGGCGGACACGTGTGACGGCGGCGCTGCGGAGTTGTGTCGGGATCTCGGTCAACGCGCCTTCATGTGAAGGAACATGACGGACCGTCACATCTGCCGGGGCGCCGTCCCGGACTCCGGCTCGGGCTCCTGGTCATCCGGCGACCGGCTGCCCGAGGCCGAACAGCTCCGCGTAGCGGCCCACCAGGAGGTCGCCGCCCTTGTAGCGCGCCGTGTCCTGCGCGCCCAGGACGACCGGCCCGTCCGGCCCCGGCACCTGCGACGCGCCCCCGGTGGAGCCCAACGGGACCAGGACGCCGTCCCCGCCCGGCTGGTGGACCCGCTGCGGGGAGCGCCCGGCGGCGAGCGCCGCGATGTTGTCGGCCACCACGGCGGCGTGCTCGGAGGCGGCCTTGGACCGCTTGGGCTCGGGCACCGCGGTGACGTCGCCGACGGCGAAGACGTTCGGCGCCCCGGGCACCCGCAGGTGCTCGTCCACCTCCACGAAACCGTCGGGCCGGCGCGCGGCGGCGAGGGCGCCCCGGAGCATGTCGCTCAGCGGTGAGACGCCGTAGCAGCGGAACCACAGGTCCGCCTCGATGCGGACGCCCGCGAGGGTGTGCACGGTGAACGGCGCGTGCTCGCCGGAGGGCACCGGCGGGGGCGAGGCCAGCGCGCTGCCGAGGACGAGTTCCACGCCCAGCGCGGTGAGTTGCTCGCGCAGCGCGTCGCGCAACTGGGGCAGGTAGCGTCCGCCGAGCACGTCGTCGGCCGGGTCGACCAGGACGACCTGCCGACCGGGCCAGCGCTCGGTGATCTCGCCGGCCAGCTCCAGCCCGACCGGCCCCGCGCCGAGCAGCAGGACCCGCTCGGCGGCGGCCAGCGCGGTCCGCGTCGCGGCGTGCCGGGCGCGCGCGACCGCGGAGTCGTCGGTCTCCGGTTTTGCCGGATACGGGTAGGAGGAGCCGGTGGCGAGCACCACGTAGTCCGCGTCCAGCCGCACCCCGCCCGCGGTGGTCACCCCGCGCTCGTCGACCGCCACGGCCCGGTCGCGCAGATGGCGGCCCCGCCGCAACAGCCCGTCGAACGGGAAGTAGATCCGCTGTGACCAGTCCTCGTCCACCAGCCCGCGCAGGGCGGCGACCGTGTGGACGAAGGCGTCCTTGGGGTCGACCAGCACCACATCGAAGTCCGCGTCGAGTTGACGGGCCAATGCCGCCCCGCCGTATCCGCCACCGACGACCACGACCGTGCTTGCCATTCGCTGTGCTCCTTGTCCGTGTCGCCCGCCGCCGGGAATCGCGCGGGGACGGCCGAGGGGCTCGCCGGGCGCGCGGCGCGGGCCGAATGCCGTGCCTTCGACGGAGAACTGAGGCTCCGTCGTACTTCGGTGGAGCCTAGCCAGCGTCTTAGGTAAAATGCAATCTGCATGGCATTTTCGCGGGAGTCGCGGACGAACGGAGTCTCCGTTGCCGGGAACCCGCACGGATCGGTCGTGGATCGGTCGTGGATCGGTCATCGATCAGCCGCCGATCGGCAGAAGGAATCGCCGTGCAGGGGAAGTCGTCGGACCGGTTTCCGTATGGTGCGGAAACCGCTTGGGAAGACCGGGGAAACACATGCCGCTGGCCTATGTACACGCTCGCTACGGGGGCCCGGAGGTCGAGCACTTCGCGGACCTGCCGCGCCCCGCGCCGGGGCCGGGGCAGTTGCTCGTCGCGGTCCGCGCGGCCGGCGTCAACCCGGTGGACTGGAAGCGCCGTTCGGGCCGCCGGCCGCGCGGGGCGCCGGTCGTGCACCTGCCGGCCGTGATGGGCGGCGAGGCGGCCGGTGAGGTGGTGGCGGTGGGGTCGGGGGTGGCCGGGTTCGCGGTCGGCGACGCGGTCCTCGGCGGTCCGCTGACCGGCGGGTACGCCCGGTTCACGCTGTTCGCCGCGGACGCGGCGGTACGCAAGCCCCCCGAGGTGGCCTGGACGGACGCGGCGGTGCTGCCGATAGCGGCGGCGACCGGGTACGGCGCGGTGCGCCAACTGGGGCTGCGGGCCGGGGCGACGCTGCTGGTGACCGGGGTCGGCGGCGGGGTGGGGGTGGCCGCCGCGCAGGTCGCCGCCCATCTCGGCCTGACGGTGGTGGGCTCCGCGTCCGCCGGCAAGCGGGAGTTCGTCGAGTCGCTGGGCGTACGGCACGTCGCCTCCGGGCCGGGGCTCACCGCGAGGGTGCGGGCAGCCGCGCCCCAGGGCATCGACGGCGTGCTCGACCTGGTCGGCGGCGAGGTGCTGCGCGAGGCCGCGGCCCTGGTGGCGGACCCGGCCAAGGTGGTCAGCGGGGCGGACCGGGAGGCGGTCGGCGCGCTGGGCGGCGCGCCGGTGGGACCGGTTCGCGACCCCGCGCTGCTCGGCGCGGTGGTGGAGCTGGTGCGCGCCGGCGCCCTGGACCCGAAGGTGACGCGGGTGGTGCCGTTCGCCCAGGCACCGGAGGCGGTGCGGGCGGTGGAGGGCGGTCACACCGTGGGGAAGGTGGTGCTGGAGATGCCTCCCGCACCATGAGGCCCGCCGGGCCGCGGCGGGGCCGCGAGGGAACCACGGCGGGGCGGCGGTGGCGCGGCAGTGGGGCGGCGGTCGGGCGTCAGGAGCCGCCGCTCCAGGGGTCCGGCATCGCGGAGACCGCACCCGTAAGGACGTCTCTCCGTAAAGGGGAATCCGCGGGCGCGGACGTGCGCGTTCCGCGAAATACCGCTCGGAAACCCCTCGCGCCCGGCGGCGCGACGCGCACTTACGTCTCACCGGCAGGCGCCGCAGTCGACTTCTCCACGGAGGCCGTTCTCGATATGCGTTTCGGGTGCTCCACCGATTTCATCTCCCTCGGATGCGCGGTCTTCCGAGGAATGGTCCGCCGGAATCTCCCGGTTGCCGCCATCGGCCAGTTCGAAGAGTTCGTCGAGGTCGTATTCCGCGCGCTGCGGAGTTCCGTACCGGGTGATCTTCCCGCGGCTCGCCCATTTCCTTATGGTCGCCTCGGAAACGCCCATCGCGAGTGCGGCGAGTTCCGTGGGCACGGTGCGCGCGCGGCGCCGGCCGGCGCTCACCGCACGGCGCCTTCCCGGGCCGGCCGGCCGGGGCGGGTGGGCGTGGCGGGTCCCGGTCGCCGGTCGCCGGGCCCGCGGCGTATCCGCTCGGCCAGCAGGAACCACTGGCGCGGGGGGATGGCGTGGCCGTGCTCGCAGCGGACCTGATCGGCGGCGGGCAGCGCATCGCCCGCGGCGGTGGCCGGTCCGCGCAGCGTGCCGCCGCAGCCCGGCTGCGAGCAGGGCCCCAGCGGCGCCGACGCCTGCGGCGCTGGGCCCGCGGGCACGCCCGCGGACGCCAGCAGCTCGGCCACCTCGTCGGCGAGGTCCTGCGCCGCCGGGTGGCCGCAGAGCCAGTCCAGATGGCACACCAGGAACCGCAGCAACCCTCTGACCTCGGTGTCACCGGCCCCCGGCACCCCCCGCTCGTCGGCGACCAGCCGCGCCCACGACTGGAGCACGGAGCGGATCGCCGAGCGCACCGCCACCGTCTCGTCGTCGAGCACGATCCCGACCGAGCGGCTGCCGCTGACCCGCTGCCGCAGTCCCACCGGGGAGCGCACCAGGGCGCGTTCGGACTCCTCGTAGAGGGTGAGCACCCGGCACAGGTCGGTCCGCAGTCGCTCCACGCACCGCCCGCACAGCCGTCGGCCCGAGGGGGAGCCAGGTCTGCCCGGCCGGGCCTCGCCGCCGCAGCGCGCACACGCGGCGACGCGGTCGACGGGCGTGGCGGGTGCATGCCGCGGTGCACGGGCCTGCGTCACGAGCGGGGGCGGGCACATGAGGACACCCTTTCTGGTCGGCCGGCCGGGTGGTCGAAATTCTCGTCCCGGCCGGAGAGGTGAATCGAAGGGCTGTTCGCAGCTGAGTCCGGCAGAACACTAGGCAGTCCCGCGGCGGGACGTCAAGGAAATAGGGGCGGGGCGGGCGGCGGCCGACCGGGGGAAATGTTTCGCCCAATGACATGCGGATGAAGGACGTGTGTGGAGACCCCGCCGAGCAGCGATCACCGGCGCGGAGACCGGCCGCCGACCAGCTTTGCACCGTCCTGCCAACCGGTCGCCGTCCAGCTTTGCACCGGGCGTATGATCGCGATTCAGATCGGCTATTGACATTGCCGGAAGGGCACTGTCACACTTTTTCCGCGGCACACCTGTGCCCACATCGGGAAGCCTTACTGGCTCCCGCGGGAGACCCGGAGCGCTCTCCTCGCCCCGAGGGCGACGCCGCGCCCCGGGCGCCGGTCCGGCCCGGCGCCCTGTCCGCCCGGCACCCTTGCGCCCGGCGTCCTTTCCCTGCCGGCCCCGGTGCGCCCGGAACCTCCCGGCGGTCCGCGGCCCGGCTACGGCTGCGGCTGCGACCGCCGCCCGATCCCTCCCCCGTCGCCCCTTCGCTTCCACCTGCCGTGGAACACACCGAGAGGAGGCACCACCATGGACGCTGCCGTCATCGTCGTCGGCGCGGGCCCCACAGGACTGATGACCGCCGGCGAACTGCGGCTGGCCGGCGTCGACGTCCTCGTGCTGGACCGGCTGCCCCGGCCCAGCGGCGAGTCGCGCGGGCTCGGCTTCACCCCGCGCACCATGGAGGTTTTCGACCAGCGCGGGCTGCTGCCGCGCTACGGACCGCTCGACACCAGCCCGCTCGGCCACTTCGGCGGCGTGCCGGTGGACTTCGGCGTGCTCGACGGCGCGCACTTCAGCGTGCGGGGCGTGCCCCAGCACCGCACCGAGGCGGTGCTCGGCGACTGGATCACCGAACTCGGCGCGCGTGTGCTGCGCGGCACCGCGGTGGTGGGGCTTCGCGCGGACCCCGACGGCGTCAGCGTCGACGTGGACGGGCCGCGGGGCCGCCGCACGCTGCGGGCGGCCTGGCTGGTCGGGTGCGACGGCGGCCGCAGCACCGTACGCGGGCTCGCCGGATTCGCCTTCGACGGCACCGAGTCCACGATGGAGATGTTCCTCGCCGACATCGGCGACTGCGACATCGCGCCGCGCCCCATCGGCGAGTCGCTACCGGGCGGCATGGCGATGTCGGTCCCGATCGGCGACGGCGTGCACCGGATCATCGCCTGCGAGCGCGGCGCCCGCCCCCGCGCCCGGCCGGAGGGCCTGCGGTACGCCGAAGTGGCCGCCGCCTGGCAGCGGTTGACCGGCCAGGACATCGCCGGGGCCACGCCGCTGTGGATCAGCGCCTTCGGCGACGCCGCCCGGCAGGCGACCGAGTACCGCCGCGGCCGGGTGTTGCTGGCCGGCGACGCCGCCCACATCCACCTGCCCGCCGGGGGCCAGGGCATGAACACCGGCGTCCAGGACGCCGTCAACCTCGGCTGGAAGCTCGGCGCCGTCGTACGCGGCGACGCCCCCGAAGCCCTGCTGGACACCTACCACGGCGAGCGCCACCCGGTCGGGCGCCGGCTGCTCGCCAACACCCGCGCGCAGGGCCTGCTCTACCTCAGCGGCAGCGAGGTGCAGCCGCTGCGCGACGTGCTCACCGGCCTGGTGGTCCACGACGAGGTGGGCCGGCACCTGGCCGGGATGGTCAGCGGCCTCGACATCCGCTACGACGTCGGGCCCGGCACGCACCCGCTGCTGGGCCGCCGCCTGCCGCACCAGGAACTGGCCACCGCCGGCGGCACGGTGGGCACCACCGAACTGCTCCACCCGGCCCGCGGTGTGCTTCTCGACCTCGCCGACGACCCGGGGCTGCGCCGCCGCGCCGCCGCCTGGCGCGACCGGCTGACGATCGTCACCGGCGCGCCCCGGCACGGCGGTTCCGCGCCTCCGACCGGGACGAGGGCCGTCCTGGTCCGCCCGGACGGCCACGTGGCCTGGACCGCGCCGGGCACCGGCGTCCGGCTGGACGAGGCGCTGACCCGGTGGTTCGGCCCCGCCCACCGGCCCGTCCGCGCCGCCGCGGCCTGACCCGTACGCGAGGCCGCGGCCGCGTCTCCGAAGTCCGCCCGAGCACCCTTCGCGGCCTCGCCCCTGTCCGACCCCGCCCCCGCCCCCGCCCCCGCCCCCGCCCGACGGTCCCCCTCAACCCGCCGCTCCCGCAAGCGACTCCGCCCCCATCACCGCCCAACCCGTAACCGGCCCCCGCCCGACCGACCGTCCCCCTGACCACCCCGCACCGCAGGGCCCGACGACGTGCCCCCGCTCTCCTGTCACCCCGCCAACGGAACGACCGAGAGAAGGACCCATGCACAGCACCCTGATCGTGGCCCGGATGGAACCCGGCCACGCCGCCGACGTCGGCGCGCTCTTCGCCGACTTCGACCGCACCGACGTGCCGCACCGGATGGGCACCCGGCGCCGCCAGCTGTTCTCCTACCACGGCCTCTACTTCCACCTGCAGGACTTCGACGACAACGACGGCGGCACCCGGATCGAGGAGGCGAAGACCGACCCCCGCTTCGTGCGGATCAGCGCCGACCTCAAGCCGTTCATCGTCGCCTACGACCCGGCGACCTGGCGGTCCCCGTCCGACGCCATGGCCACCCGGTTCTACGACTGGGACGGTTCGGCATGAGCGGGCGGCGTGTCGTCATCACCGGTATCGGCGTCCTCGCCCCCGGCGGCGTCGGCGTCAAGAACTTCTGGAGCCTGCTCAGCGAGGGCCGCACCGCGACGCGGGGCATCACCTTCTTCGACCCCGCGCCCTTCCGGTCCCGCATCGCGGCCGAGATCGACTTCTGCCCCGAGGCGCACGGCCTCGGCCCGCAGGAGATCCGGCGGATGGACCGGGCGGCCCAACTGGCGGTGGCCGCCACCCGCGAGGCGCTCGACGACAGCGGCCTCGACATCGGCGCCCTGGACCCGCACCGGGTCGGCGTCACCGTCGGCAGCGCGGTGGGCGCGACCACCGGGCTCGACACGGAGTACCGCGTCGTCAGCGACGGCGGCCGGCTGGCCGAGGTCGACCACACCTACGCGGTGCGGCACCTGTACGACTACCTCGTCCCCAGCTCGTTCGCCGCCGAAGTCGCCTGGACCGCGGGCGCCGAGGGGCCCTCGGCCGTGGTCTCCACCGGATGCACCTCCGGCATCGACTCGGTCGGCCACGCGGTCGAGCTGATCCGGGAGGGCAGCGCCGACGTCATGGTGGCCGGCTCCTCCGACGCCCCCATCTCCCCCATCACGGTGGCCTGCTTCGACGCCATCAAGGCCACCACCCCCCGCAACGACGACCCCGCGCACGCCTCCCGCCCCTTCGACGGCACCCGCAACGGGTTCGTGCTCGGCGAGGGCGCGGCCTTCTTCGTCCTGGAGGAACTCGGCAGCGCCCGCAGGCGAGGTGCCCGGGTCTACGCCGAGATCGCCGGCTACGCCTCCCGCTGCAACGCCTTCCACATGACCGGACTGCGGCCGGACGGCGCCGAGATGGCCGAGGCGATCCGGGTCGCCCTGGACGAGGCCCGGCTCGATCCCTCCGCCGTGGACTACGTCAACGCCCACGGTTCGGGGACCAAGCAGAACGACCGGCACGAGACGGCCGCGTTCAAGCGCAGCCTCGGCGAGCACGCCCGCCGGGTCCCGGTCAGCTCGATCAAGTCGATGGTGGGCCACTCGCTGGGCGCCATCGGCTCCATCGAGATCGCCGCGTCGGCACTCGCGATACGGCACGACGTGGTGCCGCCCACCGCGAACCTGCACACCCCCGACCCCGAGTGCGACCTCGACTACGTCCCGCTCAACGCACGCGAGCACCGCACCGACACCGTGCTCACCGTCGGCAGCGGCTTCGGCGGCTTCCAGAGCGCCATGGTGCTCGCCGAGCCGGACCGGAGCGCGGCGTGACCGGGGCAGCGGCGACCGGGGCGGTGGCGACCCGGGCGCCGGTGACCGGGGCGGTGGTCACCGGTCTCGGCATCGTGTCGCCCACCGGCCTCGGCACGCGCGCGTACTGGTCCGCGGCCGTCGAAGGGCGCAGCGCCATCCGGACGATCACCCGCTTCGACGCGGACCGGTATCCCGCCCGGCTGGCCGGGGAGATCACCGGCTTCGTCGCCGAGGACCACCTGCCGGGCCGGCTGATCCCGCAGACCGACCGCATGACGCGACTGGCCCTGGTCGCCGCCGACTGGGCACTGGACGACGCGGGGATCGACCCGTCGCAGCACGCCGCGTTCGACATGGGCGTGGTCACGGCCAGCACCTCCGGCGGCTTCGAGTTCGGGCAGAACGAGCTGCGGAAGCTGTGGAGCCAGGGCGGGCAGTACGTGAGCGCGTACCAGTCCTTCGCCTGGTTCTACGCCGTCAACAGCGGCCAGATCTCCATCCGCCACGGCATGAAGGGGCCGTCCGGCGTGGTCGTCAGCGATCACGCCGGCGGCCTGGACGCGCTCGCGCACACCCGGCGGCTCATCCGCAAGGGCACCCCGGTGATCGTCTCCGGCGGTGTGGACGCGGCGCTGTGCCCCTGGGGCTGGGTGGCCCAACTCGCCAGCGAGCGGCTCAGTACGAGCGACGACCCGGCCGGCGCCTACCTGCCCTTCGACGCCTCCGCCTCCGGCCACGTCCCCGGCGAGGGCGGGGCCATCCTCCTGGTGGAGGACGCCGCCTCGGCGCGCGGCCGCGGGGTGCCCGGCTACGGCGTCATCGCGGGCTACGGCGCCTCCTTCGACCCGCGGCCGGAGACCGGTCGGGAGCCGGGGCTGCGGCACGCCATCGACGTCGCCCTCCGCGACGCGCGGGTCACGGCCGAGCAGATCGACGTGGTCTTCGCCGACGCCGCGGGCCTGCCCGCGCTGGACCGGGTCGAAGCGGACGCCCTCGCGGCGGTGTTCGGCCCCGGCGGCGTCCCGGTCACCGCCCCCAAGACCGCCACCGGCCGGCTCGGCTCCGGCGCGGCCCCGCTGGACCTGGCCACTGCGCTGCTGGCCCTGCGGCACGGCGTGATCCCGCCGACCGTCCATGTCCGGCCCGACCCCGCGTACCGCATCGACCTGGTCACCGGCGCGGCCCGCGAGGTCCCGCTGCGCACGGCCCTGGTCCTGGCACGCGGCTACGGCGGCTTCAACTCGGCCGTGGTGGTCCGCGCGGCGGAACCGATCTGAGCCGATCCGAGCCGCTCGGACCTGAACTCGTCCGAGCCGGCCCGAGCCGGTCCCGGCGGCGCCCGGCGCGCGGCCGTCCCGCCGCGGTCCGGGCGCCCCGGGGCCCTCGGCCCCCGCCGGCACCGCTCCCCCGCTCCCCCACTCCCCCGCACCGATGAGAGGACGTCATGCCCCAACTGCCCTTCCACCTCGATGACCTGCGCCGAATCCTGCGGGAGGGGGCCGGCGCCGACGAGACCGTCGACCTCGACGGCGAGATCCTCGACACCGACTTCGACGCGCTCGGCTACGAGTCGCTCGCCCTGCTGGAGACCGGCAGCCGGATCGAGCGCGAGTACGGCATCGCGCTCGCCGACGACGCGCTCGCGCCGGACACCACCCCCCGGGCGCTGATCGCCGCCGTGAACGGCGAACTGGCCGCGGCCCCGCCCGCGTGACCCGCATCCCCCGCGTACCCGGCCCGGGTACGCCTCGACACCCGTCGCCCGCGAGGGCGCCGCGAGGACCAAGGAGCAGGACGTGGCACCAAGCGAACAGCCGGACCGGCAGGGCCGGCCCCAACAGACCGAACGCAACGAACGCAACGAACGACCCGAACGCGTCGCCGTCGTCACCGGCGGAACCAGCGGCATCGGCCTGGCCGTCGCCCGCCAACTCGCCGAGCAGGGCCATCGGGTCTTCCTCGGCGCACGCACCGGCGAGGCGGTCACCACCACCGTCAAGGAACTGCGCGCCGCCGGGCTCACCGTGGCCGGTGCCGAGGTCGACGTGCGCGCCCCCGGCTCGGTGCGGCTCTTCGTCGAGGCCGCCGTCGCCGCGTACGGCAGCGTCGACATCCTGGTCAACAACGCCGGGCGCTCCGGCGGCGGCGTCACCGCCGACATCGCCGACGAGCTCTGGTACGACGTGATCGACACCAACCTCAACAGCGTCTTCCTGGTCACCCGGGAGGTGCTGACCACCGGCGGCCTGCGGGACCGGCCGTGGGGCCGGATCGTCAACATCGCGTCCACCGCGGGCAAGCAGGGCGTCGTCCTCGGGGCTCCCTACTCCGCGTCCAAGCACGGCGTGGTCGGCTTCACCAAGGCGCTCGGCAACGAACTGGCCCCCACCGGCATCACCGTCAACGCCGTCTGCCCCGGCTACGTGGAGACGCCCATGGCCCAGCGGGTGCGGGCCGGTTACGCCCAGGCGTGGGACGTCAGCGAGGGCGACGTCCTCACCCGCTTCCAGGCGAAGATCCCGCTCGGCCGCTACTCCACCCCGCAGGAGGTGGCCGGCCTCGTCGGCTACCTGGTCTCCGACGCGGCCGCGTCGGTCACCTCGCAGGCCCTCAACGTCTGCGGCGGCCTGGGCAACTTCTGACCCGGCCCCGTACCCGCCCCGTACCCGGGCCACCCGACCCCTCACGGAGGTTCCCATGCCGCCGAGCGGCACACACGAGACCGAGCACACCGTCACCGTCGCGGCCCCGGCGGCCGCCGTCTACCAGTTGCTCGCCGATGTCGAGAACTGGCCGCTGATCTTCCCGCCCACCATCTACGTCGACCACCTGGAGCGCTCCGGCGACCAGGAGCGCATCCGTATCTGGGCCACCGCCAACGGCGAGGCGAAGAGCTGGACGTCGCACCGCTCGCTGGACCCGGACGCCCGCCGGATCGACTTCCGCCAGGAGGTCTCCGCCCCGCCGGTCGCGCGCATGAGCGGCACGTGGATCGTCGAGGAGGCGGGCGAGGGCTCCCGGGTCCGGCTGCTGCACGACTACCGCGCCGTGGACGACAGCCCGCAGGGGCTGGAGTGGATCGACCGCGCGGTGGACCGCAACTCCCGCACCGAGCTGGCCGCGCTGCGCGAGAACGTCGAACGCGCCCACGGCGCCGAGGAGTTGACGTTCACCTTCGAGGACGTGGTGCGGATCGACGGCTCGGTGAAGGACGTCTACGACTTCGTCAACGAGGCCGACCGGTGGGAGCACCGGCTGCCGCACGTCGCCCGGGTCCGGCTCACCGAGCACACCCCCGGCCTTCAGACGCTGGAGATGGACACCCGCGCGAAGGACGGCAGCACCCACACCACCGCGTCCCACCGGGTCTGCCTGCCCCCGCACCGGATCGCCTACAAGCAGGTCACGCTGCCGGCGCTGCTGTCGCTGCACACCGGCCTGTGGACGTTCACGGACACCGGCCGCCGGGTCACGGCGGCGTCGCGGCACACGGTCGTCCTGGACCCCGGGGCGATCCGCGGCGTCCTGGGTCCCGAGGCGGACGTGGCGTCCGCCCGCGAGTACGTCCGCGGGGCGCTGAGCGCCAACAGCCTGGCAACGCTCGGCCTCGGCCGGGACTACGCGGAAAGCAGGCGCTGAACGATGACCACCGTGAACGGCACCACCTCCCCGAAGCGCACCCCCGCGACCGACACCGCCACGACCGGCGCCCCCACGAACGGTGCCCCCGGCCTCGACGCCGACGTCGTCGTCATCGGCGCCGGCCCCGTCGGGCTGCTGCTCGCCGACGAACTGCGGCTGGGCGGCGCCGACGTGCTCGTACTGGAGCGGCTGGCGGAACCCACCACCGAGTCCCGCGCCTCCACCCTGCACGCGCGCACCATGGAACTCCTCGACAGCCGGGACCTGCTGACCCGGTTCGGCGTCCTCCCCCAGGACCCGCGCGGCCACTTCGGCGGCATCCCGCTGGACCTCACCGTGCCGGGCCCCCACCCCGGCCAGTGGAAGGCGCCGCAGACCGTGACCGAGAAGCTGCTGGCTTCCCTGGCCGCGGACCTGGGCGTGCGGGTGCTGCGCGGCCACGACGTGCACGCCGTCGAACCCGGCCCCGACCACGTCGCGTTGCTCGCCCGGACCCCGGACGGCACCGACACGCGGATACGGGCCCGCTACGCCGTCGCCTGCGACGGGCAGGACAGCGGGCTGCGCGGCCTGCTCGGGGCGGACTTCCCCGGCCGGCCCGCCGAACGCGAACTGCTGCGGGCCGACGTCGCCGGCCTCGACATCCCCGACCGCCGCTTCGAGCGGCTGGATCGCGGACTGGCCATCGCCGCCCGGCGCGGCGACGGGGTGACGCGGGTGATGGTCCACGAGTTCGGCACGCAGCCCTCCCCCAGCCGCGCCACGGACTTCGCGACCGTCGCCGACGTCTGGAAGCGGGTCACCGGGGAGGAGATCGGCCACGGCACCCCGCTGTGGTCCGGGTCCTTCGACGACTCCGTCCGCCAGCTCACCCGCTACCGGCACGGACGCGTGCTGTTCGCCGGCGACGCTGCCCACCGGCAGCTCCCGGTCGGCGGGCAGGCACTCAACCTCGGCCTCCAGGACGCCTTCAACCTCGGCTGGAAACTCGCGTCGGCCGTCCGGGCCGAGGCCGCCGGGCCGGGCACGTTCGCCGACGCGCTCCTGGACACCTACCACGCCGAGCGGCACCCGGCCGGGCAGCAGGTGCTCACCTCGATCACCGCGCAGGCACTGCTGCTGCTCGGCGGCCCCGAAGTGGGCCCGGTGCGGGCGGTGTTCGAGGAGCTGATCGCGCTGGCCCCGGCCCGCCGGCACCTCGCGGGCGCGGTCAGCGGCCTCGACACGCGCTACGACCTGGGCGGCGGCCACCGGCTGACCGGCGCGCTGCTGCCGCACGTCCCCCTGCACACGTCCGAGCGCACCGGCGAGGATACGGGCACGGGCGGGGGCACGGCCCCGTGGCGAACGGTCACCCACAGCGCCGCGCTCCTGCGCGACGGGCGCGGCCTGCTGCTGGACCTCACCGGCGACGCCGCGCACGGGGAGCGGCTGGCCCGCGCCGTCGCGCCCTGGCTCCCGCGGGTACGGCACGTCCGCGCGCAGACGTCAGGGCCCGGGGCGGTCCGGCTGGACGACGTCGGAGCCGCGCTGGTCCGCCCGGACGGCCACGTGGCCTGGGCGACCGGCCCCGACGCCACGCCGGCCCGGGCGCTGGCCGGCGCGCGGAGAGCCCTGCGCCGCTGGTTCGGCCCGCCGGCCCGCACCTCCCGCTGAACCGGCCCGCCGACCCGTTGAACCCCGGCCCGCCAACCCGTCGACCCGTCGGCCCGCCGGCCCGCTACCGAAGAGGCGGTACCGCCATGACCCGTCCCCTCCGCGCCACCACCCGCACCGCCGCCCCCGGCCCGCCCGCGCACGAGGACGCCGCCGGCCTCGCGGACCTGCTCGACCGCGCCGAGATCGGCGGTCTCCTCGACCGCTACCTGCTGGACTTCGACAGCCGCCCGGACCCGCCGCGCGACGACTCCTTCTACCGCTCGCTGTTCACCGAAGACCTGGACCTGCGGTTCCCCGTGGGCGGTCACCGCGGGCTGGCCGGCCTGGCGGAGTTCCAGCACGCCGCCAAGCGGAACTGGGCACGCACCCACCACGCCAGCACCAACCACGTGGTGGAGCTCCTCGGCGACAGGGCCGAGGTGTCCGCCAAGCTCCTGGTGACCCATGTGCACCCGCCGCTGTCGGGCCGGGCCGACCTGCGGACCGGCAGCCGGATCGAGGCGGAGGCGGTCCGCACCGCGGACGGCTGGCGGTTGCGCGCCTTGGCGATCCACCTGGTGTGGAGCCGCGGCGACCTGCCGTCGGGCGCGGGCCGGCAGTGAGCGCCGCCTCCGCCGCGGCGGTCGCACGGGGCCCTCCCGCCTCCGTCGTCACCTCGCTCCCACGCGCTGCCGGGCCTCGCCGGACCGATCCATGTCGCCTGTCGACGGCGCGTGTTGACGCTCCGCTTCGGCATGTGTCACGCTTTCCAGGCGGCTTCGCCCTGCCCGGAAAACGACGGTTCGTCGACGACCTGCCGAGCAGCGCCTCTCGGAATCCCGGAATCTCCCACTCCGCACCTTGCCGCAGTCCACCCCGCCCGGTGCCCCCGCGTCTCCTCGTCGTGCGCTCTCGCGCGAACGCCGCAGGCGCGGACGGTTCGGGACGCGGAGCGCCGCCATCCGCCCCGCGCGCCGACAGCGCGCCGGTGGGGCGGTGCGCCGGTGGATCGGCAACCCCATCTTGGAGGCAGCTTCGCCATGTCCGCTCCGCTTCCACCCCCCGTCCGGATACTCCAACTGGCGACCGCCGGCTGGATGTCCCAGGTCGTCAGCGCCGCCGCCGAGCTCGGAGTCGCCGACGCGCTGGCCGCCGGCCCCCGTACCGTCGAGCAGATCGCCGTGGACATCGACGCCCACGCCCCCACGCTCTACCGGCTGCTGCGCGCCTGCGCCGACATCGAGCTGTTCGAGGAGCGACCGGACCGGGTCTTCGCGCTCACCGAACTCGGCGACGCGCTGCGCGGCGACTCACCGGTCTCCCTGCGCGACTTCGCCATCTGGACCGGCCTGCCCGCCGAGCGCCACACCTGGACCCAACTGGCCCGCAGCGTCCGCACCGGCGCACCCGCCTTCGAGGGCGTGCACGGCGTGCCGGTGTGGGACCACATCCGTGAACACCCCGACGTGCTGGGCGTGTTCGACCGGGCCATGACGCAGACGTCCCGGCAGATCATCGGATCGATCGTCGCGGCCTACGACTTCGGCGGCCTGCGCACGCTCGTCGACGTCGGCGGCGGGCGCGGCGCCCTGCTCTCGGCGATCCTGGCGGCCAACCCCGACCTGCGCGGGGTGCTGTACGACCAGCCGGAGGTCGTCGCCGAGTCCGGGCCGGTGCTGAAGGAGGCCGGTGTCACCGAGCGCAGCACGACCGAAGGCGGCGACTTCTTCGACTCCGTGCCCGCCGGCGGCGACGCCTATCTGCTCTCCAACATCATCCACGACTGGGACGACGAGCCGTCGGTCCGCATCCTGTCGCACGTGCGCGCGGTGCTGCCCGCGCACGGGCGGGTGCTGCTGGTCGAGGCGGTGCTGCCGACCGACCGTCCGGCGCTGAACGTGAAGCTGATGGACCTGGACATGCTCGTGCTGTGCGGCGGACGCCAGCGCACCGAGGCGGAGTTCGCCGCCCTGCTGGCCCGCGCCGGACTGCGGCTGACCCGGGTCGTCCCCGGCGGCCACTGCAGCGTGGTCGAGGCCGTTCCCGCCTGACCGCGGGCCCGCCCCGGAGCCCGTTCCCGCGCCCGACCGCGCCCCGACCCCACGGAGACACCATGCCTTTGCTCTCGCCCGACGACGGCTATCTGACCGTGTTCAACCTCTTCCGCACCGAGACCGAGCAGGGCCAGGACCGGCTGCTCGACGCGATGCGGGACATCATCGACCACGCCGACTACCCCGGGTGGATCTCCTCGACCCTCCACGCCGGCCGGGACGAGCGCGGCACCGCCAACGTCATCCAGTGGCGCAGCCTCGAAGACCTCCAGGCCCGCTACGCCGGCGAGGGGTTCAAGCACCACACCGTGCCGCTCTTCAACGAACTCGCCACCTCCATCCGCCTGTTGCAGACCGAGGTGGTCGCCTCGCAGCTGCACCCGGACCTGGAGCAGGTGGAGTTCTCCACCCGCCGCGACGACTACACGGTGATCATCGTCTTCGACGTCGACCCGCAGAACCAGAAGGACCTGGTCGACACCCTCGCCCAGCCGGAGGAGTGGGTCCGTACCCGGCCCGGGCACCGCTCCCACACCATCCTGCGCGGCCTCGACGGCACCACCGTCGTCAACTACGCCCAGTGGGAGAGCAAGGAGGCGTACGACGCCTTCCACCGGCTGCCGGAGGAGGACCGCCCGGTCAGCGTCCGGCGGGGCCGGGAGCACGCCCGCTCGCTGATCACCGCACGCGACGCCAACACGTACACCGTCGTGCACGACCGGTCGGCGGCCGGCTGACCCGGGCGCCACCGCAGCACCGCACCACCCGTCCACGAACGAGGAGAACGCACCGATGCCGCAGCACACCACGTTGTTCGGATTCGCCCCGGGGACCGAGACCGCCCGGGCGGCCGAGATCGTCCGGCTCGGCGTGCAGGCCGACCGGGCCGGCCTCGACCTCTTCTCCACCTCGGACCATCCGTACTACGGGCACCGGCTGGACGCGTACTCCACGTTGGGCTTCGTCCTCGGTGCCACCTCGGGCATCGCCGGACTGGCGAACGTGACCAACCTGCCCAGCCGGCCCGCGCCGGTCCTCGCCCGCGCGCTCACCTCCCTGTCGGCCCTGTCCGGGGGCCGGATCGTGCTCGGAATCGGCGCCGGCGGGCTGTGGGACGACATCGAGCGGTTCGGCCGGCCCCGGCTCGGCCCCGGCCAGGCGGTGCGCGCGCTGGAGGAGGCGATCACGCTGGTGCGCGCCCTGTCCGGCGGGGGCGAACCGGTCACCTTCCTCGGCGAGTTCAACGAGATCCACGGGATCGAGCCGGCCGACGTGCCCGCGCCGCTGATCTGGACCGGCTCGCTCGGCGAGCGGTCGCTCGCCGTGACCGGCCGGCTCGCCGACGGCTGGATACCCGGCCACGCCTCGGACTGGGTGAGCGAGCGGTACCGCGCCTCCCGGCCGCTGGTCGACCGGGCCGCCGAGCAGGCCGGGCGCGATCCGTCCGCCGTCGCCACCGTCTTCAACCTGCCGGGGCAGATCACCGAGGCGCCCCTGGCCCGGACCCGCGACAACAGCGGCCGCTGGGTCGGCGGCTCGGTGCGGCAGTGGACGGACGAACTCACCGGCGCCGTCCTGGAACACGGCGCCGCCGGCTTCATCCTCTTCCCCACCGGCGACGCCCCCCTCGACACCGCCCTCGGGCGGTGGGCCGAGGAGGTCGTGCCGGCCGTCCGCGAGAACGTCGCCAAGGGCTGACCGCCCCGACGCCCAAACCACCCCGCCACCTGCCACCCGCCGCCGTAGGGCAACCACCCGTACGACCGGCACGGACCGCACCACCGCACCACCGCACCACCGCACCACCGACACACCCTGACGGCCGGGCCGCGCCACGCGGTCCGGCCGCCGCCATGCCACCACCAGGTACCTCCGGGAGACCCGCATGTCCCGCCTCAGCCGCAGACCCGTCCCGCTCGCCGTCGCCACCGCCGCCGTACTCCTCGCCGCGGCCTGCGGCTCCGGTTCGGGGTCGGGCGGCAGCACCTCCTCCGCCGGCAAACCCGTCTCCGGCGGTTCCCTCACCTACGCGGTGGACACCGAACCGGTCTCCTGGGACATCGACGTCAGCCAGCAGGACATCACCGGCTCCATCCAGCGCAACGTCTTCGACTCCCTCGTCCACCAGGACGACAAGGGGCAGTTCCACGCCTGGCTCGCCTCGTCCTGGACGGTCGCCAAGGACCTGCGCACCTACACCTTCCACCTGCGCAAGGACGTCACCTTCACCGACGGCACCCCGTTCGACGCCCAGGCGGTCAAGGCCAACTTCGACCGGATCGTGGACCCGGCGACCAAGTCGCAGTACGCCGCCGGGCTGCTCGGCCCCTACACCGGGACGAAGGTCGTCGACCCCTACACCGTCCAGGTCACCTTCTCCAAGGCGTTCGCCCCCTTCCTGCAGGCGGCCAGCACCCCCTACCTCGGCTTCTACTCGCCGGCCGCGATCGCCAAGTACGGCTCCAAGCTCGGCGCCGGCGGCCCCGCCGACGTGGGCACCGGCCCGTTCGTGTTCTCCTCCTACACCAAGGGCCAGAGCGCCGTGCTGACCCGGAACCCCAAGTACCGGTGGGCGCCGTCCACCGACGCCCACCAGGGCCCCGCCTACCTCGACAAGCTCACCTACCGCTTCCTCAGCCAGGACTCGGTCCGGGTCGGAGCGCTGCGCAGCGGACAGGTCCAGGTCGCCAAGTCCATCCCGCCGACCGACGTCAAGACCCTCACCCCCGGCGCCGGCCTCACCGTGATCTCCAAGCAGGCGCCCGGCGGCGTGTACAACCTGGTCCTCAACGCCTCCCGCGGACCCTTCACCGACCAGCGCGTCCGCCAGGCGGTGCAGCGCGGCATCAACGTCGACGCCGACGTCAAGAGCGTGTACTTCGGCGCCTACCAGCGCGCCTGGAGCCCGCTGTCCCCGGCGACCCTCGGCTACGACTCCTCGCTGACCGGCACCTGGCCGTACGACCCGACGCTGGCGGCGAAGCTGCTGGACCAGGCCGGCTGGAGCACGCGGGACTCCGCGGGCTACCGCACCAAGAACGGCAAGCGGCTGTCCCTGGTCTGGCCGCTGATGCCGCAGAACCTCGTCAGCCAGCAGCACGACATCCTCGGCCAGGCCGTGCAGGCCGACCTGAAGAAGCTCGGCATCCAGGTGGAGCGGCCCCGGCAGGACGTCGGCACCTTCGTCAAGCAGCTCTTCGGCGGCAAGGACGACATCTCCGACTACAGCTGGTCCCGGGCCGACCCGGACGTGCTGCGGCTGTACTTCAACAGCGCCGAGACCCCCGCGAAGGGCGGCGCCAACGGCACCTTCATCAAGGACGCCGACCTCGACAGGTGGACCGAGCAGGGCCAGACCACCCTCGACCCGGCCGGCCGGGCCAGGTACTACACCCAGGTCCAGAAGCGCGCCGTCGACCTCTCCCTGGTGGTGCCGATGTACGTCGTCTCCTCGGTGTACGGCGCCTCCAGCCACGTGCACGGCATCGCCGCCGACGCCAACACCTGGCTGGAGTTCCACGACGCCTGGCTCGGGAAGTGACGTGAAGGCGACACACCTGCTCCGGGCGGTCGCCCGGCGGGTGGCGGCGGCCGTGGCGGTGCTCCTGGGCGCCGCCACGGTCGCGTTCGCCGCCCTGCAACTCATCCCCGGTGACCCGGTGACCACCATGCTCGGCCCGTTCAGCTCCGCCTCGCCGGAGGTCCGCGACCGCATCCGCGCCCAGTACGGCCTGGGCGAACCGGTGTGGCAGCAGTACCTGCACTACCTGAGCCACCTGCTGCGCGGGGACCTCGGGGAGTCCTACCAGGTGCAGCGGCCGGTCAGCTCGCTCATCAGCGGCCAGCTCGCCCCCACCGCGCAACTGGCCCTGGCCGCGCTGGCGGTGGCCCTGCTGCTGGCCGTGCTCAGCGCCACCGCCACCGCCGGACGGCGCCCGGTGCTGCGCGGCGCCGCGTCACTGCTGGAACTGCTCACCGTCTCCAGCCCGTCGTACTGGACCGGCATCCTGCTGCTCACCGTGTTCTCCTTCCACTGGCAGCTGTTCCCGGTGGCCGGCGCGCAGAACGGCACCGCGCTGGTGCTGCCCGCGCTGACCCTGGCGCTGCCCATGACCGGCGTGCTGGCCCAGGTGCTGCGCGAGGGGCTGGAGACCGCGCTGCACGAGCCGTTCGCGGTGACCGCGCGCTCCCGGGGGCTGAGCACCACCGCGGTGCGGCTGCGCCACGCGCTGCGGCACGCGGCGCTGCCGCTGATCACCCTGACCGGCTGGCTGGCCGGTTCGCTGCTGGGCGGCGCGGTGCTGGTCGAGACGGTGTTCGGCCGGCCCGGCATCGGCGCCCTCATCCTCCAGGCGACCACCAACAAGGACATGCCCCTGGCGATCGGTCTGGTGCTGCTGTCCGCCCTGGTGTTCGTCGTGCTCTCGACCCTGGTGGACCTGCTCTACCTGGTCATCGACCCCCGCCTCAGGACGGACCAGGTGACACCGTGACCGTGCTCCCCACCCTGGAGTCCGCTCCGCATCCGCCGGCCGCGCCCGCGGCCCGCGCCGGGCGCCGACCGCGCCCCCGTACCCTGCTGCTCGGCGCGGCCGTGCTCTTCCTCGCCCTGCTGGTGGTGGCCGCCGCGGCGCCCGGCCTGTTCACCGGGAACGCGCCCGACACCACCGACCCGCTCCAGGCGCTGCGGCCGCCCGGCTCCGGCCACTGGTTCGGCACCGACCAACTCGGCCGCGACCTCTACACCCGGGTCGTCTACGGCACCCGGCTGTCCCTGCTGCTCGGCGCGGGCGCCACCGCGCTGTCCGTGCTGGCCGGCGCCGCCCTCGGCCTTGCCGCCGGGCTCGGCGGGCGGGTGGCCGACCAGGTCCTCATGCGGGTCGCCGACGTGCTGCTCGCCCTTCCGCCGATCCTGCTCGCCCTGCTGGCGGTCGCCGTCCTCGGCAGCGGCACCGTGAACGTCGCGATCGCCATCGCGGCCGCGTTCGCCCCCGGTTACGCCCGGATCGTCCGCGCCGAGACCCTGGTCGTGCGCCGCTCCGGCTACGTCGAGGCCGCCACCACCCTGGGCCTGTCCCGGCCGGTCCTGGTGTGGCGGCATGTCGTGCCCAACGCGCTCGGCCCGCTGCTGGTCCTGGCCACCGTCGGCTTCGGCTCCTCGCTCATCGCCGCCTCCGGGCTGAGCTTCCTGGGCCTGGGACCGCAGCCGCCCACCGCGGAGTGGGGGGCGATGCTCGACCAGGGCCGCGACTTCCTGCAGACCGCCTGGTGGCTGGGCATCTTCCCCGGCGCCGCCATCACCGCGACCGCGCTGGTGGTCAACATCGTGGGCCGCCAGGCCCAGGCCCGCTTCACCCGGAGGACCGGCCGATGACGCCCCTGCTCACCGTCGACGGCCTCGACGTGTCCTTCGGCGCGCTGCGCGCCGTACGGGAGGTCTCCTTCACCCTCGACGCCGGCGAATGCCTCGCCGTGGTGGGCGAGTCCGGCTCCGGCAAGAGCGTCACCGCCCGCGCCCTGGTCGGGCTCGCGGGAGAGGGTGCGCGAGTACGCGCCGGGACGCTGTCGTTCGACGGCCACGACCTCACCCGGCTGCGCGAGCCGCAGTGGCGGCGGCTGCGCGGGCGCCGGGTCGGCCTGGTCCTCCAGGACGCCCTGTCCTCGCTCGACCCGCTGCGCACCGTCGGCGCCGAGATCGCGGAGCCGCTGCGCGTGCACGGCGTGGCGGCCCGCCAGGACCGCGCCGAGCGGGTGCAGGAACTCCTCGCCGATGTCGGCGTGCCCGAACCCGGGCGCCGCGCCGCGCAGTACCCCCACCAGCTCTCCGGCGGGCTGCGGCAGCGCGCCCTGATCGCCTCGGCCATCGCCGCGGGCCCCGACCTGCTCATCGCCGACGAGCCCACCACCGCCCTCGACGTGTCCGTGCAGGCACAGATCCTCGACCTGCTCGACCGGCTGCGCCGCGAGGGCACGGCGCTGCTGCTGATCAGTCACGACCTGTCCGTGGTGGCCCGGCTCGCCGACCGGGTGGCGGTGATGTACGGCGGGCGGATCGTCGAGACGGGCACCGGCCGGCGGGTGCTGGAACGGCCGCGCCATCCGTACACCCGGGCGCTGCTGGACGCGGTGCCGGCCCTGCACGCCAAGGGCACCCGGCTCTCGGTGCCCGCGGCGCCGAGACCGCACGCCGGCCCGGACGGCTGCCCCTACGCCCACCGGTGCGCGGCCGCCGACGAGACCTGCCGCACCCTGCTGCCGGTCGTCTCCGGCGCGGACACCGCGGTCTGCCACCACCCGCTGGACGGGCCGGAGTCGGAGCGAACACCGGTACGCGCGCCGGTGCGGGCGCCGGCCGTGGCGCGAAGCGCGGTGCGCGACCGCAGGCCGCCGGGCGCGGCCGGGCGCGCGGAGGACCTCGCGGAGCGGGCGCCGCTGCTGGAGGTCGACGCGGTGTCGAAGGGCTTCCGCGGCCCGGACGGCTCGGTGCACCACGCGGTGCGCGAGGTCTCGCTCCGCCTGGGCGCGGGCGAGGCGGTCGGCGTGGTCGGCGAGTCCGGCTCGGGCAAGACCACCGTCGCGAGGATCATCCTCGGCCTGCTGCCGCCCGACACCGGGCAGGTGCGGTTCGACGGGCGGCCGTGGAGCGGGGTGCCGGAGCGGGAGCGCCGCGCCGCGCGTCCCCGTATCCAGGCGGTGCAGCAGGACCCGCTGGGCTCGTTCGACCCCCGCTACAGCGTGGAGCGGGTGGTCGGCGAGGCCGTGGCCCGGGCCGGGGTGCGCGGCCGCGCCGAACGCCGCACGCAGGCCGCGGAGTTGCTGGACCGGGTGGGGCTGCCCGCCGCGGTGCTGCAACGCCGCCCCGCCGAACTGTCCGGCGGGCAGCGCCAGCGCGTGGCCATCGCCCGCGCGCTGGCCACCGCGCCCGACGTGGTGGTCTGCGACGAGCCGGTCTCGGCACTCGACGTGTCGGTGCAGGCGCAGATCCTCGATCTGCTCGCCGACATCCAGCACGACCTCGGGGTGGCGCTGCTGTTCATCTCGCACGACCTCGGCGTGGTCCATCACGTCAGCGACCGGGTCGTGGTGATGAAGGACGGGCAGGTGGTGGAGAGCGGGCCGGTGGACGCCGTCTTCGCCGCGCCCTCGCACGCCTACACCCGCACGCTGCTGGCGGCAGCGGCGCCCGCCGCCGCGTCACCGGCTGACGCCGAACCACCGGCGACCGCGGCGTCCCGGCCCGCCGGTTCCGTCTGACCCCGGGCGAGGACACGGCAGCGGCCGAGGCCGCGCCTTCGGCTTCGACCGCACACCTCAAGGGCCCTGGGTCCACGGGAACATCCGTGGCCCCAGGGCCCTTTGCGCTGTCAGCCGCCACTCGGGAGCCGCCCGGGACGCCAGGTGGACGCCGTACGCACGCCGTACGCGCGCCGGTCGGGCGCCGGTTCCGCTCCCGGTCGCGGTGTCGTCAGGCCCCGGCGGCCTCGGGCTGTGCGGCGGTGTCGGCCGGGGCCGGGCGGACGGGCGGCGGCACGAAGTCCTTCTGCCGGATCAGCAGGGCGCTGAGCACCGCCGACACCAGCGCCACGACCGCGCCGATCCACAGGATCAGGTTGAGCCCGCTGGCGAAGCCGTGGTGCTCGCTGCGGGTGGTGAACACGGTGCCGAGCACCGCGATCGCGGTGGCCAGCCCGACCTGCCGGGCGGTGGCGTTCACCCCCGACGCCACACCCGCCTGGGCCGGGGCGACCACACCGACGGCCGTGGAGGCCAGCGGCACGGTGACCATGCCCGCGCCCGCGCCGGAGACGATCATCCCCGCCAGCAGGTGCGTCCACGTCGAGGAGTCCTTCACCCCGGTCATCAGCGCGATGCCGACGGCGATGAGCACGAAGCCGACGCTGATCATCAGCCGTACCGGGACCGCGGAGCTGAGCCGACCGGCGGTCGTGGACGCCACGAACATCGCCCCGGTCAGCGCGAGCAGCCGCAGGCCCGCCTGGGCGGGGCTGAAGTGCAGGTCCTGCTGGAGGTAGAGCACCAGGTAGGTGATGAGCGCGTAGATCGAGGCGTTGAGCCCGAACGCGGCCACCAGCCCGCCGTTGAAGGTGGGCTTGCGGAACAGCGACAGGTCCAGCATCGGGTGCGCGGCCCGCCGCTCCAGCAGCAGGAAGGCGGCCAGCAGTACCGCGGCACCGACCAGCGTCCCCCACACCTTCGCCTGCGACCAGCCGTCGGCGGCGTTGATCAGGCCGTAGAGCAGGAGCGAGAGCCCGGCGCTGAAGAGGACGAAGCCGGTCCAGTCCGGGCGGGCCGCGGTCGGGTTGCGGGACTCCTCAAGCTTCAGCAGGGTGATCGCGACGACCGCGACGCCGATGGGCACGTTCACCCAGAAGATCCAGTGCCAGCTCAGCCCGCTGGTGAGCGCGCCGCCGAGCACCGGTCCGACCGCCACCGCGATGCCGAGGACCCCGCCGTAGATCCCGAACGCCAGGCCGCGTTCACGGCCCTGGAACGCCTGGCTCAGCAGTGCGAGCGAGGTCGCCCACACCACCGCGCCACCTATGCCCTGGCCGGCCCGGGCCAGCGCCAGGAACAGCGGGCCGGTGGCCAGGCCGCACAGCAGCGAGCCGATCGTGAAGACCGCGGTGCCCACCGCGTACAGCCGGCGCCGCCCCCACAGGTCCGCGAGCGAGCCGCCGGTGAGCAGACCAGCCGCCAGCGCCAACGCGTAGGCGTCGATGACCCATTGCAGATCCGACAGCGACGAGTGGAAGTCGTCCCGGATGTCGGGGAGTGCCACGTTCACGATGGTGATGTCCAGGACGAGCATGAACACTCCGGCCACGACGGCCACGAGCGTCCACCATTTGCGTGCCATGCGTGATCTTCCTTTCGTGTCCGGGCAGGCCGGATCGGCCGGCCTGCCCGGCTGGGTGTGGGTGTCGCGGGTCTCCGCCCGTCCGGCTCTCGGGCCCCTCGGCCCCCGGCGGGCCGGCATGTCGGCGCGCGGACGTCACGCGTCAGGGGTCGGGCGTCAGGTGACGGATGTCAGGGGTCAGTGGTCAGGCGTCAGGGGTCAGGCGCGGACGAACTCGGCGCGCACCAGGGGCATCACCTCGGTGGCGAAGCGCTCCCGGGTCTCGGGGTGGGTCAGCCCGAACAGCAGCGGGAAGGTGAAGCCGGCCCGGACGACGGCGACCAGCTGTTCCGCCACGTCCTGCGAGGAGCCCGCGAGGACGTGGCCAGGGACGCCGCGCCGGCGCTCCAGCAGCACCTGCACGTTGCAGGCACAGGTGAGGGTGTCCGGGTCGCGGCCGGCCGCGCGGGCCGCGGCCCGCACCTTGTCGCGCAGGCCCACCGCCTCGGCCAGGCCCAGGCGTTGCAGCGACGGCAGCCAGCCGTCCGCCAGCCGCCCGGTGACCTCCAGGGCCCGCGGGCCGTAGGTGCCGAGCCAGATCGGGACGGGGTGCGCCGGCCGCGGCTCGATCCGCGCGTCGTACACCGCGAAGTGCCGGCCCACGAACGTGGTCGTCGGCCGCTGCCACAGCGAGTTGATGACCTGCACCGCCTCGTCGAGGGCGGCGACCTTCTGCCCCGGGGTGCGCATGCTCAGGCCGAACGCGGCGAACTCCGCGTCGTAGCCGCCGTTGCCCAGCCCGAGCACCAGCCGGCCGTGCGAGAGCCGGTCGAGGGTCTCGGCCATCTTCGCGAGCACGGCCGGCGCGCGGTACGGCAGCCCGAGCACGTCCGTGGCCAGGGTGATCCGCTCGGTCGCCGCGGCCAGGAAGCTCAGCGCGGTCCACGGCTCCCAGGTGTCGCGGTCGCCGTGCAGGTGGTCGCTGAGCGCGAACAGGTCGAAGCCCAGCCGTTCGGCGTCGCGCGCCTCGGCCACCAGGTGCTCGGGGTCGGGCCCCTGGTAGTGCGAGACGACGCCGAAGCCGAGGTGCTGTCCGGTGAGGGTGCTCATCGCGCTGCCCCTTCGGTACGGGACGCGTCGGCGGTACGGGACGCGTCGGCGGCATCGGCACGGCCCGCCCGCGGACCGGCCGGGTCCGGGGCGTCCGGGCCGTCTGGGCCATCCGTGGCGAACGGGTACGGGCCCGCCACCACCGGCCGCTCCGGGTCGGCCGACCACGCCGACCACGAGCCGGGGAAGAGGGCGGCGTCCGGCAGGCCGGCCCGCTCGACGGCCAGCAGGTTGTGGCAGGCGGTGACCCCGGAACCGCAGGAGAACACCACCTCCTCGGCGTCGGCGGCGCCCAACTCCTCGAAACGGCGGCGCAGTTCCTCCGGCGAGCGGAAGGTGCCGTCGGCGGCCAGGTTCTCCTGCCAGGGAGCGCTGAGTGCCCCGGGAACGTGGCCGGACCGGGTCTCGCCGGCGTGCGCGTCGGCCCCGGAGTAGCGGCCGGCGGCGCGGGAGTCCAGCACCAGCGCGTCCGGTGCGCCCGCCGCCCGGGCGACCTGGTCCGCGTCGCGCAGCAGCGCGGCCGGCCACGGCGTCACGCGGCGCGTGACCGGCGCCCGGTGCACCGGGCCGGTGTCCAGCGCGCCGGGCCATCCGGCCAGGCCGCCGTCGAGCAGCGCGGCGGCGCGGCCGGTCCGCCGCAGCAGCCACACCAGGCGGGCGGCGAACCCGCCGCCCTGGTCGTCGTAGGCCACCACCACGCTGTCGTCGGCGATGCCGAGCCGCCCGAGCCGTGCGGCGAACTCCTCGGGGGCGGGCAGCGGGTGGCGCCCGCCGGACGGGGTGGGCGGTGCGGCCAGGTCGGTGTCGACGTCCACCCAGAGGGCGCCGGGGAGGTGCCCGCCGAGGTAGGCGTCGTATCCGGAGCGCCCGTCGAGGTACCAGCGGACGTCGGCGAGCACCAGCGTGTCGTCCCGCTCGGCCGCGCCGGCCCGTTCGCGTACCCATGCGGCCGGGACCACCGGCGGTACCGGCTGTGCCACCGCGTCCGCCCGTATCGCGCTCACGCCTTCCCTCCGACCGGCTCGGCCGCCGCGGCCGCGAGCGCCGAGGGCGCCGGGGGCCGGCCGCCGACGGTGCCGCCCGTGGGGCGGTCCGCACCCAGACCGGCCACCTGCGGGATCACCTCGGCGGCGACCAGTTCCATCGCGCGCGCCACCTTGCCGTGCGGGATGCCGCCGATGTCGATGGACAGCAGGTGGAGGTCGTGCCCCCACAGGTCGTGCAGCCGGCCGAGCTTGTCGACCACCTCCGCCGGGCTGCCGCAGATCGCCGAGCCCGGGCCGACCAGGTCGTCGAAGTCGAAGGCGAACGGGCGGGCGCCGGCCGGCAGTTTCGCGCCGCGGAAGTAGTTGCCGTAGTACTCCCGCCACTGCTCGCGGGCCTCGGCGGTGGTGTCGGCGACGAAGACATGGCTGGCGGCGCCGGTCCTGGCCTGATCCGCCGGGCGGCCGGCGCGCTCCCACAGCTCGCGGTAGAGCCGGAACATCGGCGCGTGCGTCTCGGGCGGGCGGGCGGTGGTGCCGAAGACCATGGGCAGCGCGGACTCGACCGCCAGGTGCACCGACTCGGGGCGGGAGCCCCCGCTGACCCAGATCGGCGGCCGGTCCTGGTGGAGGCGGGGCTGTACGCGCACCGCGTCCAGCGGCGGGCGGAACGCGCCCTCCCAGGTCACCTCGGGCTCTTCCTCGGACCACAGGCGCAGCAGGAGTTCGAGGTTCTCCCGCTTGCGGTCGGCCTTGCTCTCCGGGGGCTGGGCGAAGACGGTGTAAGGGTCGGGGAAGAACGAGGCGCCCGCGATGAGCTGGAGCCGCCCGTGGGAGAGCAGGTCGAGCGTGGCGTAGTCCTCGGCGACCAGGACCGGGTCGCGGTTGGCGACCAGCGTGGTGCCGGTGGCCAGAGTGATCGTGGAGGTCCGGGCGGCTATCGCGGCCAGCACCACCGGCGGCGCCGATATGACGTCGCGCTCGCCGAAGTGGTGCTCGCCGACCGTGAACCAGGAGAAGCCCAGCCGCTCGGCGAGCACCGCGGCACGGACCACCTCGTCGAGGCGTTCCGCCTGGGAGACGCGGTGCCCGGTATAGGGGTCGCTGAGTAGGGTGCCGAAAGTGATAGTGCCGATGTCCATCGCACGGTCCTTAGCCAGGTGAAGGAAAGCCCTGAAAGTAAAGTACAACGTGCATGGTAAATTGGGCAACGGACGACCGACCGCAGGAGGCCCCCCTGAGCACCTCACCGACAGCCCACGCCACCCCCGCCGCCCCGGCGACGCCGGTGCGCCCCGGTCCGGCCCGCACCGGCGGGCGGGCGGGGAAGCGCCAGGCCATCACCCAGGGCGCCCGGACCGTCTTCGGCCGGGAGGGCTACAGCCGCACCAGCATCGAGGCCATCGCGGCCGAGGCGGGCGTGTCCACGCGCACGATCTACAACCACTTCGAGGGCAAGGAGCAGCTCTTCTCCGACGTGGTCCACGACAGCGCCGGCCAGGTCGCGGACGCCTTCATCGCGACGGTCGAGCAGCAGGTGACCGGGACCGACCCGCGGACCGATCTGCTGGCGCTCGGCCGCGCCTTCGTCGGCCAGCGCACCCAGTTCCCCGAGCACTTCGCGATGGTGCGGCAGATCAAGGCCGAGGTGCAGCACTTCCCGCCGGCCGTGATCGACGCCTGGCAGCAGGCCGGACCCCAGCGCGTGCAGCGGGAGGTCGGCCGCCGGCTCCAGCAGCTCGCCGACGGCGGCCTGCTGCGCATCCCGGAACCGGCCCGGGCCACCGTGCACTTCATCGCCCTGGTGACCTCGGAGATCACCATCCGCCCCTACGGCAGCCCGTCCCTGAGCCCGGCCCAGGTCCAGGACCGCGTGAGCCGCGGGGTCGACGCCTTCCTGCACGGATACGGCGCCGGCGCCCCGACCGCGTGAACGGACGCGTGCGGGCGCGAACCCGGAACCACCGGGTGCGCGCCCCGCTCATCCACGGTCAGGCGCCGCGCTCCACGGTCAGGCGCCGTGCTGGGACAGGTAGGCGGCCAATCCGGTGTTCGCGGCGTCGCGCCGCCCCGCGGCGGTGGTGTTGACCGTCGCCTCCCAGGAGTGCGCGCCGCCGGTCACCACGACCACCCCGGCGTACACACCGGTCTGCGCCCCGACGTCGTTCGTGCAGCTGAAGCGGGTCTTGCTCCGATCACCCCAGCGGCAGGACCGGCCGAGCCGGTCGAAGGAGCCGAAGACCGACCGGGCCTGGCCGGCCGAGGACGTGAGCCGCTGGATCGCGACGGTGTCCCCGCGGCCCATCGCGTCGAGGCTGCCGGTGTAGGCGCAGCCGAAGCCCTTGGTCTTCCGCGACGTCACCGTCAGCCCGCTGATCCGGCTGACCTGCGCCGGGGTGAGGCCGACCGCCGCGCAGCCGGTGGCGCCCGAGGGCACCGCCGGAGTGCTGCCGGACGGCGACCCCGACGGCGAGCGGTCCACAGGCGCGGACGAGCCGGTCGTGCTCGGGCTCGCCGGCGAACTCGCTGCGGGGGCGCCCGCGGAGTGCGAGGACCCACCGCCCCCGCCGCTCCCACCGCACCCGCTCGCGGCGATCAGTACGGCGCACCCGGCGATCACTCGGTTCCAGCAGCCCACACGCATGGCCGGGAACACTACCAACCCGAACATGCCGTGCCGCCCTCCCCCGCACGGCACGCAGGTCCGCGGCCGCGGGAACGGAGCCGCAGCCGCGGGGAAGCCGGCCGGGCCTTCGTGGAAGCGCCGCCGCTCAGTCGTCCACCGGCCGCCGCACCCCGGTCGTGGACTCCCCCACCTCCAGCCGGTACGGCGCCAGGTGCACCGCGTGTCGCGGCGGGGTGGCCGCCCCGATCCGGTGGGCCAGCGAGGTGACGGCCAGCGAGGCGATGGCCGCCTTGTCGGGGACCACCGTCGTCAGCGAGGGGGTGGCGTACCGGGCCTCCTCGCTGCCGTCGACGCTGGCGACGGCGATGTCCCCGGGCACCGCGAGACCGGCCTCGTGGAAGGCCCGGATCGCGCCGACGGCCAGCAGGTCGTTGAAGCAGAACACCGCGTCCGGGCGGGCTTCGGCCGGGAGGGCGGCGAGCGTGCGGCCGGCCCGCAGCCCGCTGCGCCGGTCGAACTCCTCCACCGGCGGCGCGAGTCGGGGGTCGAACGGGATACCCGCCTCGTGCAAGGCGAGTTGGAAGCCCTCCAGGCGCTGCCGGCTGGTCGCCGAGCCCTGCCGGTCCACGCCGACGGCGGCGCACCGGGTCCGGCCGAGGGAGGCGAGGTGGGCGGTGGCCTCGCGGGCGGCGGCCACGTTGTCGATCAGGACGTGGTCGGTCTCGAGCCGCTCCCGGCCGTCCTCCCGCTCGCCCAGCAGCACCAGCGGGAAACCGGCCGTGGTGGCGGCGAGTTGGTCGAAGGGCACCCGGAGCGGGGAGAGGATCACCCCGTCCAGCATGGCCGCGCCGAGCCCGCTGGCCAGCCGCAGCTCCTCCCGGGCGTCGCCCAGCGTCTCCTCGATCAGCACGGTCAGCCCGATCCGGGACGCCTCGGTTCTCACGTGGTGGGCGAGTTCGGCGAAGTAGGGCGTGGCCAGGAACGGCACCGCCAGGGCGATCAGCCCGCTGCGGCCGGTGCGCAGCCGCACCGCCGACGGGTTGGGGCGGTAACCCAGTTCGCTCACCGCGGCCATGACGCGCTCCCGGGTGGCGGGTGCCACTTTCGACATTCCGCGTACAACGTTGGAAACGGTCTTGACGGAGACGCCCGCACGGTCGGCGACATCCTTGAGCCTCACTGCCGTCACGTACCTGCCCCTTCTCGAAGTGGCCTCATTGTAGGGCAGTTCATGGCAGACCGCGCCGGTGGCGACCATGCGGAGAAGTCGGCGATGCCCAAAGGGTTGACCCGCGGCACGCGCGCTGGTTACAACGTTGGAATAGCCCGGGCGAAGGAGCCGCCGGCCCACCCTTCCGGTGGCTCCGCGCGCCCGCATGCCGTGGGCACGGGGGCCGACCGCCGCCGTGCCCGCGGCGATCGAGCGGCCGGCCGGCACCCCGGTTCCGCGCCGCTCATGACGTACCGCCAGCCTCACGAGAGGGCCCGTATGTCCCCGCACCGTCCGAAACCCCCGTTGCGCACCGCCGTGGTGGGCACCGGAAGCATCGCCCGAGGAGCCCACCTGCCCGCGCTCGCCACCCTGGCGGGCGAGGGCGCGGTGGAGATCGTCGCCGTCGTCGACGTCGCCGAGGAGGCGGCCCGCGCCGCCGCCGAGGAGTTCGCCGTGGCGAGCGCCTTCACCGACCTCGACACCATGCTCGGCGAGCTGCGCCCCGACCTGGTGGTGCTCTGCACGCCGCCCTCGCTGCACCGGGAGCAGGCGATCGCCGCGGTGCGGGCCGGCGCCCACGTGTGGTGCGAGAAGCCGCCGTGCCCCTCGCTCGCCGACTACGACGCGATGACCGCCGCCGCCGGCGAGGAACCCGGCTCTCCCGCCACGTCCTTCGTCTTCCAGCACCGGTTCGGCTCCGGCGCCCGGCACGTCCGCCGGCTGCTGCGCGAGGGCGCCTTCGGCCGGCCGCTGGTCGCGCACTGCCAGACCACCTGGTACCGGGACGCCGCCTACTACGCGGTGCCGTGGCGCGGCCGCTGGGACACCGAGGGCGGCGGCCCCGCCATGGGCCACGGCATCCACCAGACCGACCTGCTGCTGGACCTGTTGGGCCCGTGGCGGGAGGTCCGCGCGATGGCCGCCCGGCTGGTGCACGACGTGCAGACCGAGGACGTCTCCACCGCCCAGGTCCGGTTCGCCAGCGGCGCGGTCGCCACCGTCGTCAACAGCGTGCTCAGCCCCGACGAGGTCAGCCGGGTCCGGATCGACTGCGAGCTGGCCACCATCGAGCTCACCCACCTCTACGGCTACCGCAACGCCGACTGGCGGATCACCCCCGCCCCCGGCGTCCCGGAGCGGAAGGTCCGGGACTGGAACCACTTCGGCCCCGACGAGCCCAGCTCCCACCTGGCCCAACTGCGCGCCCTCGTGGCGGACATCGAGGCCGCCGCACCCCACCCGACCAGCGGCGAGGGCGGTCGGCGGGTGGTGGAGTTCACCGCCGCGCTCTACAAGTCCGCCTTCACCGACACCCCCGTCCGGGCCGGCGAGATCGGCCCCGGCGACCCGTTCTACGCCGCCATGCACGGCGGCGACCCCGACCGGCTGCCGGTCGGCGCCCGCGAGGAGGAGCAGGCCGTATGACGCTCTCGCTGACCCACGTGCACGGCGACCGGATCACCGTGGCCCACCAGGCCACCGGTACCGAGCTGTTCGCCTACGTGTACCGCCCCGAGGCCGCCTGGGAGGCGCCCAAGCCGTACCTCCACCCGATCCGCACCCTCGGCGGCGCCCTGGTCACCGACTACCGCCCCAACGACCACCGTTGGCACAAGGGCCTCCAGCTGACCGCCTCGCACCTGTCGGGCCAGAACCTGTGGGGCGGCAACACCTACGTCCACGGCGAGGGTTACCTGGCGCTGCCCGAGCGGATCGGCTCGATGGATCACGCCGGCTTCGACGAGGTGTCCGCCCGGCCGGAGGGTGTGGTGATCGCCGAACGCCTGACCTGGCACCCGTACGACGGCTCGCTGTGGGCCGAGGAGGAGCGCCGGATCGAGGTCCGGGCCGACGCCGAGGCCGGCAGCTGGAGTCTGACCTGGTCCTCCGCCGTCACCAACCGGCGCTCCGAGCCGTTGCGGTTCGGCAGCCCCACCACCGCCGGACGCCCCGCCGCCGGCTACACCGGGCTGTTCTGGCGCGGGCCCCGGGCCTTCCGCGACGGGCACGCCTTCACCGCGGACGCCGACAGCGCCGAGCGCGACCTGATGGGTGATCAGGCGCCGTGGCTGGCCTACTCCGGCGAGCACGACGGCCGCGACGGGCACGCCACTCTCGTCTTCGAGCACGCACCCGGCAACGACCACACCGGAGCGAAGGGCACCCACCCCGCGCACTGGTTCGTCCGCACCGACCCGTTCGCCGCCGTCGCCCCCTCCTTCGCCTTCCACGAGGAACTGGTCCTCGACCCCGGCGAGGAACTGGCCCGCCGCTACCGCGTGCACGTCGCGGACGGCGCCTGGGACCGCGCGGCGGTCACCGCACACCTGGAGCGGCACCCATGGTGACCACGGCCTACGACGGGTTCCCCGGGGCGGTCGCGGTCTCCCGGCTGACCGTCTACGACTGGCCGACCGTCGACGGCCGGCCCGGCGGCGGCACCCCGCACCTCCACCTGACGTGCAGCGAGGGGTACGTGGTGACGGACGGCGAGGGCGCCGTGCAGACCCTGACCACCTCAGGCTTCGAGGAGACCCCGCTGCGGGCCGGCACGGTGGCCTGGTTCACCCCCGGCACCATCCACCGGCTGGTCAACCACGGCGGGCTGCGGATCACCGTCGTCATGCAGAACAGCGGGCTGCCCGAGGCGGGCGACGCGGTCCTCACCCTGCCCCCGGACCGGATCACCGACCCCGACACCTACGCGGCGGCGGTCCGGCTGCCCACCGCGGGGAGCGAGCAGGACCAGGTCGTCGCGGCGCGGGCCCGCCGCGACCTCGCCACCCGCCGCTTCGTCGAGCTGCGGGAGGCGGTCGCCGCCGGCGACCCGGAGCCGCTCGCCGCCTTCCACCGCGCGGCGGCCGAGCTGGTGCGGCCCCGCCTCGCCGAGTGGGAGCGCCGCTGGCGCGAGGGCGCCCACGCGGCCGCCACCGCCACCCGCGACCAGTTGGCCGCCCTCGGCGACGGCGACCCGAGCCACCTCGCCGCCGCCCGCACCCGGGCCGGCGGGCCCACCGCGACCGGACGGTTCGGCATGTGCGGCCGGCTCGACGTCTACCACGACGCCTGAGCCGACCCGTTCCCTCAAGCCCCCGTTCCCGGCGGGGAGTCGACCGGCCGGTCCGCACCCGGCGCCCGCCCGGGCGCCTGAGCCGACCGGCCGGTCCCCCACCGGGCCCCCGGCCGGCGGCGCCCGCCCCGCCTCGCGCCACCGCTCCACCCACTCACCCCGGAAAGGCCACCATGCCCGAGCCCCGAAGCGGCCGGCGTCGGTTCCTCCGCCGCCGGGCGGTCGCCACGGCGGTCGCCGCCGGCTGCAGCACCGTCCTGCTGGCCGCGCTCACCTCCTGCGGTGCCTCCGGCGCCGCGGGCCACCACATCACCCTCACCTTCACCTGGTGGGGCAACGACGACCGGCAGGCCCGTACCGAGAAGGCGGTACGGCTGTTCGAGAAGGCGCACCCGGACGTCACCGTCCAGATGTCCAACGCCGACTTCGGCTCCTACAAGCAGCGGCTGGCCACCCAGGCCGCCGGCGGCGGCATCCCGGACCTGGCGCAGCTGGACTACCGCCAGATCTCCCAGTTCTCCACCGGTGGCGCCCTGCTCCCCCTGGACAGCTACGTCCAGGACGGCACCCTCCACACCGGCGAGATGGACCCGTCGCTGGTGCACACCGGCCACCTGGCCGGCAAGCAGTACGCCCTGCCGATGGGCCGCGGCATCACCGGCTACGTCTACGACGCCACCGTCTTCGCGCAGGCCGGCATCCCCGCGCCGCAACCCTCCTGGACCTGGCAGGACTACGCGGCGGTCGACGCGAAGATCGCCGCGATGAAACTGAAGTCCCCCGACGGGCGGACCGTGGCGGGCTCCAACGACGGCGGCAGCAACGAGGACGTCTTCGAGGACTGGCTGCGCAGCCACGGCAAGCAGCTCTACGCCGGCCCCACCAAGCTCGGCTACACCGAGCAGGACCTCGCCGCGTTCTGGTCCTTCTGCCACCGGCTGCAGAAGTCGGGGGCGCTGGTGTCGGCCAAGGACAGCGCGCAGGCCGACGCGACGGGCATCAGCGCCTTCAGCCGCGGCCTGGACGCCCTCGACTACTCCTGGGACGCCACCTTCACCGGCTTCACCAGCCCGACCGGGCACACGATGCGCTACGCCCCGGTCCCCGGCGTCGACGGCAAGGCGGGCGCCTACTTCAAGCCCACGATGCTGATCGGCATCGGCGCCCACTCCAAACACCCCCAGATGGCAGCCGAGTTGATGGACTTCCTCCTCAACGACCAGCAGGCCGGCGACATCCTGGGCGTCACCCGGTCCCAGCCCCCCAACCGGGCGATCGCCGCCGAGGTGGACAGGAAGCTGAGCGGGCCGGACCTGAAGGTGTGGCAGTTCGACGAGCAGATGCAGAAGTACGGCGTGCAGCCCCCGCCGGCCGCGCCCCCCAAGGGTGACGTCGCGATCGAGAGCGCCTTCGTCCGCGAGTACCAGCGGGTGGAGTTCGGCCTGGCCTCGCCCGCGAAGGCGGCCCACGAACTCGTCGTCCAGGCGAAGCAGGAGCTGGAGTCATGAGCGTCTCGCAGATCGACGTGCCCAAGCCCGCCGGGCCGGCGGCGGACCGGGCGGACGCGCGCCGGCGCGCCCGCGGCCGCCGCGAGGCGCGCTGGCCGGCGTATGTCTTCCTCACCCCGTGGATGATCGGCGCGGTCGCGGTGACGCTGGTGCCGATGGCGGTGTCCCTCTACCTCTCCTTCACCAGCTACGACATGTTCAACGCCCCGCATTGGGTGGGCCTGCGCAACTACCGGGAGATGCTGTTCGACGACCCGCGGTACTGGCGGTCGGTGCTGACCACCCTGAAGTACGTGGTGATCGCCGTCCCGCTCAAGCTGGCCCTGGCGCTCGGCGCCGCGCTGCTGCTCAAGCGGCTCAGGGCCGGCCGCGGCTTCTACCGTTCGGCGTTCTACGCCCCGTCCCTGCTCGGCGCGAGCATGTCGATCGCCCTGGTGTTCCGGGCGCTGTTCAACGACGGCGGCACCGTCGACAACGTGCTCGGCACCTTCGGCATCCACCTCGGCGGCTGGGTCGGCGACCCGCACCTGGCCACCTTCGTCGTGGTGATGCTGACCATCTGGCAGTTCGGCGCCCCCATGGTCATCTTCCTGGCCGGCCTCCAGCAGATCTCGCCGGAGCTGTACGAGGCGGCGGGGCTCGACGGGGCGGGCGCCTGGCGGCAGTTCGTGTCCATCACGGTGCCGATGCTCTCGCCGGTGGTCTTCTTCAACCTGGTGCTGGAGATGATCCAGTCCTTCCAGGTCTTCACGCCCGCCTTCGTGGTCAGCGGCGGCAACGGCGGGCCGGCCGACTCCACCCTCTTCTACACGCTCTACCTGTACGAGCGCGGGTTCACCGCCTCGCACATGGGCTACGCCTCGGCCATGGCCTGGCTGATGCTGCTCGCCATCGCGGCCGTCACCGCGGTGATGTTCAAGGTCTCCCGGGCCTGGGTGTTCTACGCGGACGAGGCGGAATGATGAACCTGACCATGCGACGCTGGCTGCCCCACACGGTCGCCCTGATCGCGCTGCTCGCCCTGCTCTACCCGCTGCTGTGGCTGCTGGTGACCTCCGTGAAGCCGGCCGACGAGGTGGTGACCAGCGTCAACCTGTGGCCCAGCCACTTCGAGTGGAGCAACTACAGCACCGCGCTGGACGGCGTCTCGGGCGTCTCCGTGACCCGGCTGCTCGGCAACAGCCTGCTGATCAGCCTCGGCGCGGTGGTCGGGAACGTGATGTCCTGCTCGCTGGCCGCCTACGCCTTCGCCCGGCTGCGGTTCCGGATGCGCGGCCCGATGTTCGCGTTCACCGTGGCCACACTGATGCTGCCGCAGCACGTGGTGCTGATCCCGCAGTACATCATCTTCAACAAGCTCGGCATGACCAACACCTTCTGGCCGCTCATCCTGCCGAAGTTCCTCGCGGTGGACGCGTTCTTCGTCTTCCTCATCGTGCAGTTCATGCGGAACCTGCCCAGGGAGCTGGAGGAGGCGGCCCGGATCGACGGCTGCGGCCCGTTCCGCTCGTTCTTCCACATCGTCCTGCCGCTCAGCCGCCCCGCGCTGATCACCACCGCGATCTTCTCGTTCATCTGGTCCTGGAACGACTTCTTCGCGCAGATGATCTACCTGTTCTCGCCGCAGAAGGCCACCATCACGCTGGCGCTGCGGAACTTCGTCGACCAGTCGAGCACGTCCGCCTACGGGCCGATGTTCGCCATGTCGGTGATCTCCGTCCTGCCCATCGTGCTGTTCTTCTTCGTCTTCCAGCGCTACCTGGTGCAGGGCATGGCCACGTCCGGACTGAAGAGCTGAGGAGGATTCCCGATGACGATGACCCACGTACCCGATCAGGCCCGCCCGGCCCGGCGCGAGCCGGGCGAGGTGTTCGGCTCCGGCTTCACCCTCTTCGCCGACATGCTGCTGGTGGGCGTGATCACCGCCGTGGCCTGCCTGCCGGTGGTCACCGCCCCGGCCGCGCTCTCCGCCGCGAGCGCCGTGCTGCGCCGGTCCGCCGGCAACGGCGTCCAGGTCAAGGTGCGCGACCTGCCGGCCGGACTCCGGGCCCGGCTGACCCTGGCCACGCTCGCCAAGGGCCTGGTGCCGCCCGCGTTCGGCGTGCTGTTCCTGCTCGACGAGCGGCTGCTGCGCTCCGGGCTGCCCGGGGCCGCCGCGATGGCGCCGGTCCTGCTGCTGCTCGCGCTCGGCGCCGCCGCCGTCGGCCTGCGCGCGGTCGCCCTGGACGGGCCGCACCGGCTCTCCGGACGGGAGGCGCTGGCCCGCTCGCTGGCGGACCCGCGCGGCACCGCGCTGCTGGCCGCCGCCGTGGTGTTGGCGGCCCTCCTGCTGTGGGCCCTGCCGGTGCTGCTGCCGCTGCTGCCCGGGCCGCTGGCGTTCGCCGCCACCGCGGTGGACCTGCGGGACTCCGCCCACCGGCAGGACGGATGACCGGTCCCGCCGGTCGACGGCCCGGTAAAATTCCCCGCCATGACCTCCGCGCGCACGTTCGCACTGGAACCCACCCCGATCCACGTGCCCGACGAGGTCCTCGACGACCTGCGCGCCCGGCTGCGGCTGACCCGGCCGCCGCTGGACGAGGGGAACGAGGACTGGTCCTACGGCGTACCGGCCGGCTATCTGGGCGAGTTGGTCGCCTACTGGCGGGACGGGTACGACTGGCGCGCGGCCGAGCGCGCCATCAACACCTACCAGCACTACCAGGTGAACGTGCGGGGTGTCCCGGTGCACTTCCTGCGCAAGGCCGGCCGCGGCCCCCGCCCGATCCCGTTGATCCTCACCCACGGCTGGCCGTGGACGTTCTGGCACTGGTCGAAGGTGATCGACCCGCTCGCCGACCCGGCCGCATTCGGCGGCGACCCCGCCGACGCGTTCGACGTCATCGTGCCCTCCCTGCCCGGCTTCGGCTTCCCCGGCCCGCTCACCGGCTTCCCCGACGTCAACTTCTGGAAGGTCTCCGACCTCTGGCACACCCTGATGACCGAGACCCTGGGGTACGCGAAGTACGCCGCCGGGGGCTGCGACATCGGCGGGATCGTCACCAGCCAGCTCGGCCACAAGTACGCCGACGAGCTGTACGGCATCCACATCGGCTCCGGCCTGCCGCTCGACTTCTTCACCGGCCCCCGCGCCTGGGACTTCGCCCGCAACCGGCCCCTCACCGACGACCAGCCCGCCGACGTGCGCGCCCGCATCGTCGCGATGGACCGCCGCTCGGCGTCCCACCTCGCCACGCACATGCTCGACGGCGCCACCCTGGCCCACGGGCTGAGCGACTCCCCCGCCGGACTGCTCGCCTGGCTGCTGGAGCGCTGGAACGCCTGGAGCGACAACGGCGGCGACGTCGAGTCCGTCTTCAGCAAGGACGACCTGCTCACCCACGCCACGATCTACTGGGTGAACAACTCCATCGCCACGTCGATGCGTTACTACGCCAACGCCAACCGCTACCCCTGGGCCCCTTCCCACGACCGCACCCCGGTGGTGCAGGCCCCGGTCGGCCTCACCTTCGTCACCTACGAGAACCCGCCCGGCGTCCACTCCGCCGACGCACGCGTCCAGGCGTTCACCTCCGGCCCGCAGGCCCGGTGGTTCCACCACGTCAACGTCAACGCCCATGACCACGGGGGCCACTTCATTCCCTGGGAGAACCCCGACGCCTGGGTGGGCGACCTGCGCGGCACCTTCCGGGGCCGCCGGCCCTGAGCGCACGGGAGCGCCTGGGGGTATGTGGGACCACCCGTGAGCGCCCGGGAGCACCGGTGGGCGCCCGGCCCGGCGGTCACGGGCCGGGCCGGGGCTCATGCGCTCATACGTACGAGCATGGAAACGGGGCGCGTTGCGGGGGGCGTCAAGACGATGTGCGGGAATCTCCTCGCAGGAGGGGCGTTACCGCTCGGCCGTCAGGAACTCCCGCTGGGCGCGCAGCAGTCGGGCCTCGTCCCGGGCCAGTCCTGGGTGGTCGAAGTGGCCGGCCGCCAGGACGAACAGCTCCTTCGGCCCGGCCAGCGCGTTGTACACCGCGAACTGCCCGGGCGGCGGCACCGAGGGGTCGAAGAGCGCCGCACCGACGTGCACGGGGACCCGTATCCGCGTGGCCGCGACGGCCGCGTCGAAGTAGCCGAGCACGTCGGTCACTTCGGGGTGCCGGGCGTGGTGGCCGCGGACCGCCTCGCCGCTGCCGGTGCAGGGCAGGGTCAGCCGCAGCGGGTGGTTGCCGAAGCTCGGCACCACCAGCGCCCCGCGCGCGAACCGCTCGTCCCAGGGCAGCGCGAGCGCGCCGATCCCGCCGCCGAAGCTCACCCCGGTCAGCGTCAGCCGGTCCGCGGCCGGCGGCACCAACTCCAGCAGGGCGGAGGCCGCGCACCACACGTCGGCGGCGCATCCGCCGTGCACGTAGCTCTCCCGCGAGCCGATGCCGTGCAGCACGTGCCCGGCCGAGACCGGGGGGATGTCCGGGTCCAGGCTGCGTGTCCCCAACCCCCGGGCGCACGGCCAGATCGCGGCCGTGCCCGGCGGCGGGAGCGGCACGTCGACCGCGGCCCTGCCGCCGTAGCCGTGCAGCACCACCATGCCGCGCGTGACGTGGCCGTCGGCCGGCACCGTCAGCCAGCCGCCCACCTGGAAGCCGCCCGCCGAGGTGTACGACACCGCGTGGACGCGGACCCCGTCCCGCTCCTCCTCCACGGCGCCCACCCGCGGCGCCGTGTCGACGGCCCGCGCTTCGGCGTACTTGGCGCGCCAGAAGTCGTCGAAGCCGGGCGGTGGTTCGGGCGCGCCGACCTCCAACAGCCGGTCCAGGTCGTAGCCGTGGGTGGGGTCGAACGGGAAGTCGTGGGTGCGGATGGTCTCGACGGTCACGGGCGGGGTCCTCTCCTCGGTGCTTCTGGTCGGACCTGCTGCTCGGTCCTTCTGCCCAGCTCGGGACCACCCTGCCGGGCCCGGCGAGTGCGCCGCCAGTCGGGATGATCGACGCGCGCGGCGGAGGCGGCTCCCCTCGGCGCGTCCACACCTCGATCTCTCGCGTCCACCTCGATTTCCCGCGTCCACGTCGATTTCCCGCGTCTCCGTCGAGCCCCGGGCGCGCTCGTCCTGCCCCTTCGGCGAGGTGGCGGTCGTCCGGAAGCCCCCCGCCCCGGGCCACGCGGCGGCGGACGGGGGAAGGCGTCCACGTGAGCCCGCCGACGGGTCACCCTCGCTCGCACCGAGCGGCGGTGACCCGACGGCACCGTGCGGCCCGGTCCTTGCTACGAGGCCGACCCGGCGTCCTTCCGCGGGGCGGCCGACGTCCGGTAGGGGCAGACGAGTTGGCGCTGGATCGCCGGGGCGAGCAGATCCTCGGGGCCCTTCAGCGCGTCCGCCAGCTTCCGGTCGGTGGGGAAGACCAGCTCCGCCGCGACGTTGTCCTGCACGATCCGGGCCAGGTTGTCGAGAGCCACGAATACCGGGTCGGCGGGGAGTTGGGCCGTCGGCAGGTCGATCAGGTGCGTGTCCGCCGTCGCGGGGGCCAGGAACCGCTTGACGATGAGCGAGTTCTGGTTCGGCGCGGACGTCGTCCAGATCGACAGCACGACGACGTACAGGCCGGGCCAGTCCGCCTCGCCGACCTCGGCCCGCCACCGCTTCATGAGCCCTTCCACGCCCGCGATCTGCGCCCGGGCCGCGTAGTTGAGGTTGGTGCCGATGGCGTCGTCCAGGACGCCCGCGAAGTGCTCGAACGACCGCATGTCGAAGGCGCCGCGCCGGACGGCCCCCTCGGCGAACTCCACGGCGGCATCGAGGATCTGCGCACTGGACGCCGCCAGCTCCCGTGGCAGGCGCGCGTCGCCGAGCTGCCGCCGAGCGGTGGTCAGGGTGGCGCCGAACTCCCGGAGCGGGCCGACCCAGTCCTTCGTCCGGGGCCCCTTGAACGCCACCATCCGCAGGTCGTGCCGGTCCGGGCGGGCCGCGCCGGGCAGGCCCGGAACCCGGTGGTCGAGATAGGGCGCGAGGATCGAGTAGATGCCCAGCGGGGCGTGGGCGATCGACTTGGCCAGCGCGAAGAGCGCGGGGACCGGGTGCGCCGACTCCCGCGTCCCGTGGTGGACCAGGGTGTACAGGCCGCCCCGGTCGTCGTTCTGCACGACGATCACCGGGCCGAGCCGCCGGGCCAACTCGGCCCGGAGCGCGTCGTAGTGACGCTGGGTGGCGGTGTCGACCGCGAGCACCGCGTGCCGGGCCGGCAGTTCCGGCGCCGCCGCGTCCGGTCCGGCCGCAGCCGCGGCGTCGGCGCCGTCGAGGAATGCCATGGCGCCGACCGCGGTGGCGGTGCCGAGAAAACTTCTGCGGGTGCTCACCCTCCGTCCCTTCCCTCCGCGGAATACGAACATTCCCGCACGAACGCCTCTGCGAGGGTGAAAGATGAGCTAAGTCTCAGAAAAAGGAGGAAACGTGTCGAACGAGGGCACGAAGCCACCCCGGCCCGGCGTCATCAGAGCGCGCGCCAGCGGGCGCAGGCCCAGGAGAAGCCGCCGAAGGCGACCAGGCCCACGGCAACCAGCACCAGCAGCCACGGGCCCGCGGGCGTCCCGGCGAACGACCTCAGCGTGTCGTCCATGCCCTTGGACTCGCCTGGCCGGTGCTGGACGGCGGCCACCACCGCGAACACGCCGGCGGTCGCGAAGAGGACGCCTCGCGCCACCCCACCGGACACCCCGAGGACGTCCACGACGCGACGCTGCCGTACCGACATCTCGCCCGTCTTCAGGTGCTTGTGGAACGTGCGCATCACCGCACGGGCGGCGATCCACGCGCCGGCGCAGGCCACCGCGACCCCGGCGACGCCGGCGATCCACTGCCCGCCCGGCCAGTCGAGAACCCGGGCTGTCACGTCGTCGGTCCGCTTGTCGGTCGAGCCGCTCCCGCTCCCCTTGTCGCCCACCGCGTAGGCGAGGACGGAGTACGACACGAACCCGTAGAAGACGCAACGCCCCGCGGCCGCCGCGCGCTTGGCGGGCTTGCCGCCGTCAGGGCCCGCCTGGCCGAAGGCCGCCTCGGAGAGCCGCCACAGCGCCATGCCCGCCAGCCCCGCGCCCAGCAGCCACACCAGCACCTCGCCGAACGGCTCGTGGGCGATCTCCGCGAGCGCGCCGCCCCGGTCGGCCTGCTGCCCGCCCGCGTCGGAGAAGGCGACGCGCACCGCCAGCACGCCGACGAGTACGTAGATCACGCCGCGCGCCGCGAAACCGGCGCGCCCGCCCCACTCGACGGCCGTGCCACCGGCCGCTCTCCCGATGCCGCGCCGGCCGGCCGCTGTCCCTGCTGAAGTGTTCACGCCGTCCGCGTGCCCGCGACCCGGACGTTCAGACCTGCCCACCGCCGGCCGGCCGCTCCGATCGGCGTACCGGAGCGGCCGGCCCGCGGCGGCTGTCGGTGGCGGGCACCTCGGCCGAACGCCTTGCCGGAAAGGTCGTCCCATGCCTCCCACTCGGCGATCCGCCGGGCGTACTCGGTGCGCATCAGCGGGAGCGGCCGGTCGCCGAAGAAGACCCGCGGCGGCGGCTCGTCGACGTCGGCGATCGCCAGGATCGCCGCGGCGGGCGGAGGCGCTGACCGGCAGGTTCGCACGGAACTTCGCGCACGCGGGCGCGTGTTCGGCCTGGTCCGCCGAGGCGCCCTGCCAGTCGGTGGCGAAGCCGGCCGGTTCGACCAGGGCCACCTTGACGCCGGGGCCCTCCTCCGTACGGGCCGGACGTGACTTCCACTGCCTCAAGGGTGCCGGTGGTACACCTTGTTGGCGATACGCCAGCCGTCGCCGCCCTGGACCAGCAGGAAGAGGTCGGTGAAGGTGTCCGGGCCGTGCCGGAGCGTCATGGTCGCGGTCGCCACGGTGCCGCGGACCTCGACGGAGTCGATCCGGCGCGAGCGGGCCGGCTCGTCCGGGGCGGGCCGGCCGCCGAACAGGGCGCAGTAGTCGTCCAGTCGCCACGACACGAACGCGCCGTCCCGCAGGCCCTCGATGTGGGCGGTGGGCAGGAACGCGTCGCGGAAGTGGCCGGGGTCGCCGGTGGCGTGCCCGCGCTGGTAGGCGCGCAGCGGGGCGAGCACCGCGTCGCCGGGGGCGGGCACGGTGGCGGCGAGGGCGATGTCGGCGTCAGAGCCGGCCGGGCAGGCGCCCCACTCGGCCGCGCCGCGCAGCGGGACGTCCGACGCCGCCGCCAGCAGCGCCATGTCCTTGGCGAGCGCGCCGATCGTGAACTCGGCGGCGGCGGAGGCCGGTTGGTCGCCGAGGAAGGCTCGCTTGCGGCTGACGAGGCCGCCGAGGTGCCCGAGTTCGAGGACGTCCAGCGCCTGGGCGCGGGGCACGCCCAGGGCGTCGGCCTGCCGCAGCGACTCGCCCAGCGCGAGCACCGCGCCGGCCAGCGAGCTGTTGGCAACCAGCTTGAGCGCGGCGGCGGTTGCCGCGTCGTCCACCGCCCACACGGTGCCGAGCGCCTCCAGGACCGGCAGCGCCCGGTCCAGCGCGGGGCTCTCGGCGGCGGCGAGAATCCGCAGCGTCCCCGCGGTGGCGGCGGGCACCGAGCCGAGCACCGGGGCGTGGACGTAGGACGGGCCGAACTCCCTTGCCAGCAGCGCCGCTTCGGCGGGGGCGATGGTGCTGGTGTTGAGCACGAGCGTGTCGGGGCGCAGCGACGCGCGGACCCGGTCGGCGACGTCGCGGCAGGCCGGGCCGTCGTACAACGCCAGGAGCGTCACGTCGGCCTTCGCCACGGCGTCGTTCGGGTCGCCGGTGGTACGGACGGCGCCGGCCGCGCGCCCGGAGCGCGTCCAGCCGACGACGTCCCAGCCCTCTCCGGCCAGCCGTGCGGCGATCGCGGCGCCCATCCGGCCCAGGCCGAGGACCGCGATCGTGTGCGGTGTGGTGGTCATACGTCCAGCGTGGTGCACCGCGATAGCTGCGACAAGCGCAGATCTCACAGGTCAGCTCTGCGCAACGCGCATGGCAGCGGGCATACTGGCGTCATGGATCTGCTGGTGTGGCGGGCGTTCGTGACGGTGTGCCGGCTCGGCTCGCTGTCGGCGGCGGCGGCGGAGCTCGGGCACACCCAGTCGGCCGTCTCCCGGCAGATCGCCGGGCTGGAGCGCCGACTCGGCGTGCCGCTGGTGGAACGCCACGCGCGCGGGGTGCGCCCGACACCGGCCGGCGAGGTGTTCCGCCGCCACGCCCTGGTCGCGCTCAACGAGGCCGAGCGCGCGGTCCGCGCCGTCCGCGACCTGCGCGACGGGGCGGCCGGCCGGGCGCTGGCCGTCGGTGCGACGCCGTCCCTGGCGGCCGGGGTGGTGCCCGCGGCGATCCGCCGCCTGCTGGACGAGGAAGGTCCCCTCGGCTGGAGCCTGTCGCCCGGGCTGAGCGCGGACCTGCACGGCCGGGTGGCCGCCGGCGATCTCGATGTCGCCGTGGTCACCGACGCGCCGCCCGGGCTCCCCGACGATCCGCGGGTCGAGCGGCGGTTCCTCGGGATGGACGCCATGGTCGTCGTGCTGCCGGCCGGCCATCCCCGCGCCGGGCGCGGACCCGTACCCGTCGAGGCGCTGGCCGGCGAGACCTGGGTCGAGGACAACGACGGCTCCGCTGCGCTGCTGCGCCGGCACGCCGCCCGCGCCGGCGTCACCGCCCGCATCGACCTGACCGCCGCCGATCTGCCCGGCAAGATCGCCCTGGTGGCGACCGGCCACGCCGTCGCGCTGATCCCCGGGGTGCTGAGGTCCGCGCTCCGGACCGACGTCACGACCGTGGCCCTCGTGGACCCTCCGACCCGTGGCGTCTACGCCCTCGCGCCGCGCCGCGACCCGCACCCGTCCACCGCGGCGCTGCTCGACCGGCTCGCGTCGGCCTTCACCCCCGGGGCGCCCTCCACCCCGCCCGCTCAACGGACTTGAGCCGGACCCCGCCCGCCCGGCGGCGGTGTGCGTGGCGCCGGCGGTCCTGGCGCCGGGCGGTACGACGGCCTGACCCGAGCGCGGACCCGGACCCGCACGCCGACCCGCACGCCGCCCCAAGCCCCGACCCGCACCCCCGCGCACGGATCGGCGGGCCCCCGGCCCGGGAGGGAACGGGAGGGGCCGTTCGGGCGCTGGTGGCCGGTGCCGGTCGCGGCGGGCCCGGGCATGGGGTAGGAGTGGCCCGAGGGCCCGGACCGGGCCCGGTCGGCTTACGGCACGCGGCATACGGCATACGGCATACGGCACACCGGCGCACGGCACCGGGTACGAGAAGGGCGACCGTCCGATGACGGCATGGCGCAGGACACTGACGGAGCACGCGGACCGCTTCCACCCGCAGCGGCGGACCGGGACCGCGGCCCGGCGCGGGCGGGGCATCGCGGTGGGCGCCGCCGCGGTGGCGGCCGTGCTGCTCGCGGGCTGCTCGTCGGGATCGGGCGGCAGCGCGTCCACCCCGTCCGGCGACGCCGGCGCGTCGTCATCGGCGTCACCGTCGGCGAGCGCGTCGGCCCCGACCGGTACCGCGGGTTCCGCCACCACCTCGGCGCCCGCGACCGCGACGCCGACCGCCACCGCGGGAGCCGCCTCCGGGTCGGCGGCGGTCACCCGTACCGTCGCCAAGAACCTGGACGTGCCGTGGGGCATGGCCGCACTGCCCGGCGGCGACCTGCTGGTGAACTCGCGCGACACCGGGGTGATCCAGCGGATCGCGGCCGGCACCGGCAAGCGCACCGTGGCCGGCACGGTGCCCGGGGTGGTCTCCACCAAGAGCTCCGCGGGCGAGACCGGCCTGCTCGGGCTGGCGCTCTCCCCGGACTTCGGCGCGAACCAGCTGATCTATGTCTACTTCTCCACGGCGACCGACAACCGCATCGCGAAACTGACGTACACCCCCTCCGCGACCGCCGGCCACCAACTCGGCAAGCTCGACGTCATCCTCAAAGGCATCCCGCGCAACATCCACCACGACGGCGGCCGGATCGCCTTCGGTCCGGACGGCTTCCTCTACGCGGGCACCGGCGACGCGGAGAACAAGGCACTGCCGCAGAACAAGTCCTCGCTCGGCGGCAAGATCCTGCGGATGACGCCGGACGGCAAGCCGGCACCGGGCAATCCCTTCGGCCACTCCGTCGTCTACACCCTCGGCCACCGCAACGTGCAGGGCCTGGCCTGGGACCCGTCCGGGAACCTGTGGGCCTCCGAACTCGGCGACAAGAAGGCCGACGAGCTGAACCTGATCAAGGCCGGCCACAACTACGGCTGGCCCGCCACCCAGGGAAAGACCAACCACCCCGGATACACCTCGCCCGTCGCCCAGTTCGGCACCGAGCAGGACTCCCCCAGCGGCATCGCCTGGGCCGACGGCTGCATCTGGATGGCGGCCCTGAAGGGCGAGCGGCTGTGGCGCATCCCGCTGAACGGCACCAAGCTGGTCGCCGCGCCGCAGAGCAAGCTGGTCGCCACCTACGGCCGACTGCGTACCGTCCTGGCCTACGACGGCGGGCTGCTGGTGACCACCAGCAACACCGACGGCCGGATCAGCCCGAAGCCGGGTGACGACAAGATGCTGATGGTGAAGGTGAGTTGACGATCCGTCAGCACACCCGGGTCAGGCCGGCGCGCTGACTGCGGCGGGTATGCGGCGGTGGACGTCCTGGAGCATGTGGGACATCGCCATCCGGAAGATCTCGGCCTGGCCGTCGCCGATGAACGAGGTCTGCCCGAAGACCTCGAGGACGACGAGGCCGTGCACCCGCCCCCACGCGTCGATGAAGAGCGCGATCGCGGGCGGCGGCAGCTCGCCCGGCCCTTCGGCCGGCAGGCTCTCCAGGTGCGCCAGGAGTTCGGGCGAGAGCGCCGAGGTGTCGGCCGCCGCGAGTTGCTCCCTGCTGAACCCGTCGAACAGCTCGCGCTGGAAGATGCCGGCTATCCGGCGCATCGCCTTGGTGGTGGCGCCCTCGGCGGGGGCCGCATAGCCGCGCAGCGGCGTGCCGAAGAGGAGTTGGAACCGCTCGGGGTGGGCCATGGCCCAGCGGCGGTAGCCCTCGGTCGCGGCCACCAGGCGCGGCACGTCCGAGGAGTCCGGCACGCCGTCGAGGGCGGCCTGCAGCGCGTCGGCCAGGTCTTCGTACTCCTTGGCGACCAGCGACGTGACGAGGGCTTCCCGCTTCGGGAAGTAGTGGTAGAGGGCCTGCACGGTCATGCCGAGGCTGCGGGCGACCGCCCGCAAGGACAGGGCCGCGGGGCCGTCCTCGGCGATCTGGCGCTCGGCGGCCTCCAGGATCTCCCGGACGGCGGCGGCCCGGCGCCGCTCGCGCAGGGTGGGCGGGGCCGTGGCGTGCTCTTCTGCGGGCATGAAGTCACCGTACGGCCTACGGCTCCTGACGGTCTTCAGGAATTCGAACACTGTCAGGTAAATCTCACACTGCCAACTCCCGCTCCGTCTCACTAACGTCGTTGCCGCGACGAAGAGCGCGGTGCCGGTCCCGGTGACGCGCCAGGTTCCGACGCGCGCCCAGCCGCCGTCGAGCGCCGCGTGGTTCCCCCTGCCTCCCGGCCGCCACCACGTCGCCTTCACCGCAAGCGCAAGGACAAAGAGGAGATCCCGCGTGTTCCCACACATAGCCGAACTGGCGATCCGCCGGTCCCGGCTGGTACTCATCGTCGCTGTCGTGGCAACGGCCCTCATGGGTGCCGCGGGCAGCGGCGCGTTCACCAAGCTGCTGGGCGGCGGATTCGACGACCCCTCCTCCCAGTCGACCCGGGCGAGCAACGTCATCGACCGGAAGTTCGGCGGTGAGACGAACCTGGTGCTGCTGGTCCGGGCCGGCGACGGCCGCATCGACACCCCGGCCGCGGAGCGCGGCGGCCGCGCGCTGGAGGCCGACCTCAAGCACGAGAGCACCCTGGCGAACGTCGTCTCGTTCTGGGACACGCACAGCGCCCAACTCCGCTCGCGGGACGGCCGCGAGGCCATCGTGCTCGCCCACGTCAAGGGCGACGAGACCCAGCAGAAGAAGAGCGCCGAGCACCTCATCGACACCTACAGCGGCGCTTACGGGCACACGCTCACGGTCAAGGCCGGCGGCGGCGCCGCGGTGAACTCCGACATGTCCAAGCAGGTGGTGAGCGATCTCTTCCTGGCCGAGACCATCGCCATCCCGCTGACCCTCGTGCTGCTCCTGTTCGTCTTCGGCAGCGTGGTCGCCGCGCTGCTGCCGCTGGCGATCGCCACCATCGCCGTCCTGGGCTCGTTCGCCCTGCTCTCCCTGCTCGGCAGCCTCACCAGCGTGGCCGACACCGCGACCAACCTCACCACGGCCCTCGGCCTGGGACTGGGCATCGACTACGCCCTGCTGATGATCAGCCGCTTCCGGGAGCAGCTCGCGACCGGGGCGAGCGTGGACGACGCGGTCCGGCGCACCGTGCACACCGCGGGCCGCACCGTCGCGTTCTCCTCCGCGACCGTGGCCGCCGCGCTGGCCGCGCTGCTGGTGTTCCCGCAGTACTTCCTGCGCTCGTTCGGCTACGCCGGGGTCGGGGTCGTCGCCATCGCGGCCCTCAGTGCCCTGTTCGTGCTGCCGCCGCTGCTCGCCGTCCTGGGCCACCGGGTCAACAGCGGGCGGCTGCCGTGGCTGAAGTCCGAGCGCTCCGGCGTGCGCGAATCCGTGTGGGGTCGGCTGGCGCGCACCGTCATGCGGCGGCCCGCGCTCACCGCGCTGCCCGTGCTCGCGGTCCTGCTGGTGGCGGCGAGCCCCCTGCTGGGGATCACCTTCGGCACGCCGGACGAGCGCGTGCTGCCCACGAACGCCGAGAGCCGCCAGGTGTCCGCGGCGCTGCAGAAGAACTTCGACGGGAACGACGACACGGCCCTGCAGATCGTCATCGACCAGCGGGTGGGCGAGGCCCCGCTGGGCGCGTACGCGACGGAGCTGTCCCGTCTCAAGGGCGTGGAGCGCGTCGAGACCAGCACGGCGACCTACGCCGGCGGGCAACGCTCGGCGGCCGGACCCGGCAGCGCCGTCCTCGGTCGGCCGGACGCCCAACGGATCAGCGTGGTCAGCTCGTTGACGCCGAGGTCGGAGGACGCGCAGGACCTCGTCCGCGAGGTGCGGGCGCTGGCTCCGCCGCCCGGGGCGCACCCGCTGCTGGGCGGGCAGGACGCCGAACTGGTCGACGCCAAGCACTCCATCAGCAGCCACCTCCCGCTCGCCATCGGCCTGGTCGCCCTCACCACCTTCGTGCTGCTCTTCCTGTTCACCGGCAGCGTGGTGCAGCCGCTGCGCGCCCTGGCGCTCAATGTGATCACCCTGGGGACGACCCTCGGCGCCATGACGTGGATCTTCCAGAGCGGCCACCTGTCGGGCCTGTTCGGTTTCACCGCGCAGCCGATGGAGGTGTCGATGACGGTGCTGATGTTCTGCATCGTCTTCGGCCTGTCGATGGACTACGAGGTGTTCGTCACCAGCCGGATCAAGGAGCTCCACGACCAGGGCGAGGACACCGGGTCCGCCGTCGCCAACGGCCTGGGGCACACCGGCCGCATCGTCACCGCGGCCGCCTGCCTGCTCGCGGTCAGCTTCTTCGCCTTCGGCACGGCCAAGGTCAGCTTCATGCAGATGTTCGGCCTCGGCAGCGGACTGGCCATCCTCATCGACGCGATCGCCGTCCGCGGGGTCCTGGTTCCGGCCGCGATGCGGCTGCTGGGCCGCTCGGCCTGGTACGCGCCCGGGTTCCTGCGCACGCTGCACGGACGGATCGGGCTCAGCGAGGGCGGGCCCGAACCCGTGGCCGCCGCACCTGAGTTGCCCCAGGTGAAGGACGCCTCGGGGGTCTGACGGCCGGACCGGACCGGCAACTGGGTCGGCCGACCTGGCAGTTGCCGGGGCGGGCGCCCCTCGGGCGGGCGACGGGCGCCGTCATCGCGGCAGGCCGGCGAGGAGCCGCTCGGTCATCTCGTGCAGGCGGGCGGCGTCCGCCGGGTCGAACGCCTGCCCGTCGGTGGGGACTTGGCGGCCCTCCAGTACGGCGGTGAGGCGGGCGGGCGGCTCGTCGAGGAACGGCTGGATCTGCGCGAGGGCCTCGGCCACGGGCTTGCCGGTCGCCTTCAGCCGGTCGACGGCGGCCGCGGTGGCCGGGTCGTACTCCCCCGCGAAGCTGGTGGACACCACCCCGGGGTGGTTGAGGACGTAGTGCACGGGGGTGCCGGCGTGCAGCCGGGCGAAGTGGACGCCGAGCAGGTCGCAGAGGGCGCCGCCGTGGCCGAGGGCGCCGGTGCCCGGGTAGCCGTGGCGCAGTTGCAGGTCGTTCCAGCGGACCGGGCCGGTCTGGCCGGAGCCGCCGAAGTTGAGCACGACGGCTCGCTCGGCACGGCTGAGGGGTGCGATCAGCCCGTGGCTGAGCAGGTGGCGGCTGAGGTAGTACAGCGCGAAGTTGCTCTCCAGCCCGTCCGGGGTCTCCGCCCGGGTCGAGCGGTGGAAGCGCGCGCCCAGCACCAGCAGGTCGAGGGCCGGGTAGTCGCGCGTGATCTCGCCGATGACGCGGTGGTTCTCCGCCACCCGGCTCAGGTCGGCCCTGAGGAACCGCGCCCGGTCGCCGGCGCCGCTCCGCTCGGCCGCGGCCAGGAACGCATCGCCCTTCTCGGCACTGGTGCCGACGATCAGCACGTCGTGGCCGCGCCCCAGGTAGCGGTCGGCCAGCGCGCGACCGATGCCGTCGGTGCCGCCGGTGATGACGGTGGTTCCCATGGTCTCCCCCAGGCTCTCTTCAACTAGTTTGATCAATCAAAGCAGATTGCCGAGAGGTGAGCAACGCGCTTGCGGGGATGGGGACTTCGGCACACGTCGGGGACGCGGGCGAACTTCCCTGGCAGCGGGGGCCGTCGGGTGCGGGTGCGGGTGTGGGTCCGCGTGCGGGTGCGGGGAGACTCGGGCGCGCTCGGGGCGGGGGGCCGGGGGCCGGGATCCGGGGGAAGGTCGGCGCGGAGGCCAACGCGGCGGTCAGTCGAGCGACTTGACGTAGCCCGCCTCGACCATGCCCGCGAGCATGTGGTCCTGGACCTGGATCAGGGTGTCGGCGGCCCGGCCGAGTTCGTCCGGCACCGCCTCGGTGAAGACGGTGGCGAGCAGTTCGCAGCGTGCGGCCCGGACGCGCGCGAGGACCTCGCGACCGCGTTCGGTGATCGCGATGACCCCGGCGCGGCCGTCGGACGGGTCCCGGAGCCGGCTGACCAGCGCGTCGGCCTTCAGCTGGCGAAGCTGCAGCGAGACCGTCGAGATGTCGATCCTCAGGCACTCCGCGATGTCCGACACCCGCATCGCGCCGGCGACGTCGAAGTGCTCCAGCAGCCGCAGCGCGCTCGACGGTATGTCGCACCCCGACCGGCGGGCCACCTCGGCCCGGATGTACTTGCTCTCGCTCCACCGCATCAGCGCCGACAGCGCCACTTCCAGGCGGGCCAACTCCGGCGCGGCGGAAGGATTCCTCGGTGCGACTCCGGACACCGGCGTGGATGAGGCCATTGCTCCAGGCTACAAGGGCGGCGCTTCCCGCGGGGCCGTGCTCCGGCAATGATCGGCGCCGTGCGCCACGCTCGCCTCAGTCGGCAATGCGGGCGTCCGTACGAGCCCCGGCGGACATCCCGGGCCGACCAGGCCGACCAGGCCGACCAGGCCGACCAGGCCGACCAGGCGCCGGTCGCACCCCGCGGGCCGACGCACCTGCCGCTACAGGGGCGACGGCGCCGGCCTCGCGGGCCCGTGCGGAGCCGCCGACGACGCCCCTCCGGACGGGCCACGGCCGTACACACCCGGCGCCGCGCGGAGGCCGGCCGGCGTCACCGGGGCGGCCAGGGACAGCGCGGCCATCAGCGGCAACGTCGGCCCGAGCAGCACCGGTCCGAGCGGCACCGGCAGCACCGACAGCGGCAGCACGGCCACCGCCGCCACGAGGCCGAGGGTGCGCCACGGCGAGCCGAACGCGAAGACCGCCGCCGCCTGGTGCAACTCCCTTCGGTCCGCGTCCGGTTGGAGCGTCGTCGTCACCGCGAGGGCGACGGCGTAGACCGCCGCGGCGGCGAGCAGGACGGCCTGCACGGGCAGCAGCGCCAGCGCGGGTCCGCTCCGCCCCACCAGGAACACGGTGTTGGAGACGCAGAGCAGCAACACCGCCGTGCCGAGCAGCGCTTCGCCCCGCAGCCGCCGCCACTGCGCCGGGAAGGCCCGCAGCGTCGCGGTGAAGCAGCGGTCCGAACCGTCGGTGCGCCAGCTCTGCAGCGCGGTGGCGGCCGCCGCCAGGGCCGGCAGCCAGGTGACGACGCCGAGCGCGAGCACGCAGAACGCGGCCCCGGCCAGGGCCGGGTAGGCGACGAACTCCGCGGCGCGCAGCGCCTTGCGTTCCCAGCCGTCCATGAGTGTGCTCCTGCCGGTCGGTGTGCCGTGGATGTGCGGTGGAGGGAGGTGAGGCGTCGAAGGTGAGGGATCGGAGGTGGTGGGCCGGGTGTACGGCGGCCGAGGGCCGCGAGCCGGCGCCGGCTCGCGGTCAGCTCAGGATCGCGGTGACCGGCTCGCCGGACGCCAGGAGTCGCTGCCCTCCTCGGTGCACCGCGCGTGCCCCGACCACCGCGGTGCGGCCGCCCGACATGACGACGGCGGCCGCGTCCGCCCGTACACCGCCCGCGTCGATGCGCCGGGTGAGCGGGGCGAGCAGCACCGTTTCGGCGTCCTCGCCCCGGCCGACCCGGACACCCCAGCCCTCGGCCGTATCGAGCGCCACTGCGGCCGCCGGTGTGGCGTCGAAGGCGTCGGCGCACTCGATGACCGTCAACAGCGCTGTCTCCCGGGCGGGTTCTGTGGTCAGGTGCAGGGTCTGGAGGGTCTTCTCGATCCGCAGACTCGGCGTGCTGGACGTGGGGTTCGCCTCGATCGGGGTCGCGAAGCGCGTGGCGCGCACCGTCTGCGGGGCGAGCCGGGTCAGCCGTGCCTGGGCCGGGCCCGACGCCAACAGCCAGCTCTCGCCGTCGATTTCCTCGGCCGGCCAGTCGGAGTGCAGCACGAACGTCCACTCCCGGGGCTGCCCGGCAGCGAGCAGGTCGAGCACGACGACCCGGCCGCGCGGGGTCACCACGAGCGTGCGGTCCAGCCGGGTCACGCCGAGTTCGGCGGGGAACATGCGGGCCGTCTCGCTGGTGGCGTGCGCGAACCCGCCCTCGGCGAGCACGTCCCGCACCCGGGGCCGCCGCTCGTAGGGGATGTCGCGGTAGACGTGGTAGCGGTCCTCGTCGGCCCAGCCCCGGCCGTCGACCAGCACCAGGTTGTGGTGCGCGGCGCGCTTGCGGTTGCTGTAGCCCTCGTCCACCGCGAGGAAGGCGCCGCGCGAGGCGATGACGAACGCGCCCGCGTCGGGGTGGTGGTGTCCCGCGCTGGCGGCCTCCCAGCCGGTCGCGCGCCGCAGCCGCTCGCCCTCCTCCCACGCGTGGTGGCCCCCGCCGGGTGCCGCCTTGAAACTGACGACGGTGGCCGGGGCGTCCCAGCCGGTGCGGGCGGTGATCTGCCCGAGGTCGGGGAAGTACGCGGTGGCCGGCGTCTCCCCGCCCGGGGCGCGGGCCGGTATCCGCGGGTCGTACCAGAGCAGTTCGAGGTACGCCTCGGGCATCACGCCGGGCCGGACCCCCGACGCGTACGCCTCGCGCCAGAAGTGCCGTTCGGCGACGAGGGCGCCGAGCCACTGGGCGGTGGGGTCGGCGTACGCGGCGGCGAGCCGGTAGTACAGGGCGACGCTGTGGCCGCTGCGGCGGTCGTGGCAGTCGCCGTGGTCGATGTTCTCCTCGAAGGTGCCGCCGGCCGACTGGTGCAGCCGCCAGTTCGTGGTGTTGCGCAGGAAGTCGCACGACTTGAACAGGTCGGCGCCCTCGACCCGTTGGACGAGGTCGGCGTGGATCGCCAGCCAGGGCACGCCGTAGCGCCAGTAGACGACGCCCTCGGAGTCGGAGCCGTCGCGGGCGAGGTTGGCCAGCACCGTCTCCAGGTTGGCGCGGGCCGCGTCGGACCACTCGGGGCGGCCGAGCGCGTAACCGGCCGTGGCCAGCCCGGCCCAGCAGATCCAGTTGTGGTTCTGCCAGTAGGCGTCCGTCCACCATGTGCCCTTGTTCTGCTGGACGTACGCCCACAGCCGCTCACCCTGGAGGGTCAGCTTCTCCCGCAACTCCGCGCGCCGGTCCGGCTCCAGGTCCTCGCCCAGCCAGGAGTACGCCAGCGACAGCCCGTGCAGCAGCCAGCCGGCGTCGAGGTCATGGTCGGGCATGTTGGCCTTGCCCCAGTGCGGGTAGGCCACGCACGCGGAGATCCAGCGCCGGCACTCGTCGAGGTAGCCGCGCCGGCCGGTGAGGCGGTAGGCGAGCGCGAGGTTCGCGGCCGCGGGGCCGAAGTACGTGATGCTGGCGGTGGGGTGCTCGGCCGGCGGCGTCTGGCCGCGGTACCAGTCGCACTGCTCGTACAGCCTGCGCCACTGCGCGGCCCGTACGGTGCGCAGTTCGGCCCGCAGCGTTTCCAACTCGCCGTCGAGTAGCAGCACTTCGCTCACTCTCCCAGGTCGTGGTGGTCGGTGGTGCCGTCGAGGAGTTCGACGGCGAGCAGCGAACCGTCCAGCCGCATGGCGCGGACCGGGGACAGCCCGCGGCAGTAGGCGGAGGCGAAGACGACGCGGCGGCCGTGCGCGGACCAGTCGGCGCCCTGCCGGACGGCCGCCGGGTCGTCGGCCGGCCCTGGGTGCGGCCGGACCGCGAACTCCGCCTGCGCCGAGGCGACATGGCTGCCGGTGAGGACCGGGCCCGCCTCGTCGCCCCAGACGGTGCGGACCACGCCGTCCGGGCCTCGCACCGCGTCGAACTCCACCGCCGGGCGCAGGTGCGCGGTGAGCGTGCGCGCGCGGTCGGCCTCGACGGTCAGCACGTCGAGCAGGTAGCCCGCGGCCGCGGTGACCGTGCGGGTGGCGGTCACCCCGTCGTACGCCTGCGCGCACACGCCGTGCGCGGAGCGCTCGTCCGCCCGGTCCAGCCGGGCGTCCACCTGCCGCTGGTCCGCGCCGTCCACGCAGAAGGCGGGGTGCGCGGCCGTCGAGGCGTAGTACGCCCGGAAAGCGCGGTGCGCGTACGGCACCTGGCCGGGGTCCGGCTGCCACGCCACGCCGTCCGGGCCGTACAGGTACAGCGCGAGCTTGTCCTGGTGGCCGTGGCCGCCGCCATGCGGGCCGGCGTCCAGGACGGCGTGCACGCCGCCGCCCCTGACCACCGCGAATCCGGCGTCGGGGAAGGTCCGGCGGGGGCGGGAGTACGGCCACGGCAGCGCGGGGCCGTCGAACCAGCCCTCGACGTCGGGCGCGGGCGCGGCGGACCGGGACCGGACCCGGTCCAGGACCTCAGCCAGCGGTTCGCCGGTGAACAACTGGTGTACCAGCAGGCACACTTCGTGCAGCTCGGCCAGGGCCTCGGCTCGCCGGTAGGGCCCGTCGTGCAGCTCCGGCAGGTCGCCGTCGGGTGCGGCGACTCCGGCCAGCGCGGCGGCCATCGCCGCGAGCCGCTCCCGGTCGTCCGGCGCGATCCGGGCGGGGTCGCAGCCGCGCAGCGACAGCAGGTAGGCCCGCAGCACGAACAGGTGGTAGTAGGTGCTGCCCTCCCACTCCCAGCCGTCGGGGTGGGTGGCCAGTCCCGGGTGTCCGCGCAGGTCGCCGTCGCGGCGGCCTCGGCAGACCGCGGCGGCGGCGTTCAGCCACGCGGTGTAGTTGGAGCGCTCGTCGCCGCGGGCCACCAGCCGTTCGCGGGCCGCATCCGCGGAGTGCGCGAGCGCGGTGAGCAGGCGTGCCACGGCCGCGCCGCCGGTGCCGGTGCCGGTGTCCTCGCCGCGCTCGGCGAGGCTCCAGGCCGCGTGCCCGATGTTCACCGCCCAGATCGCCTCGGTCAGCGCCTGCTGGAAGAGTCGGCCGCGCAGCATCCAGTCGGGCGCGCCGCTGTGCTCCCCCGGCCGGGTCAACTCCGCGTACAGGGCCGCGTATCGCTCCAGTCCCCGGGCCGCGCTCACCCGATCCGCGGCATCGTCGGACGCGGCGAGGTGCCGCAGCCGCAGCGCGCACGCCTGATGGGCGAGCACCGTCCAGGCGCCGCGCACCTCAGCGGTGTCCACCCGGCAGCCATGCGGGCACACCGCTCCACCCGCGGGAAACCGCCCACCGAGCAGATCCCCGTGCCCGAGCTCCGTGCCGTGCACGGGACACACGTAGGCATGCCACCACCCACCCCGCTCCCCCGGCGGGACGACCGCGCGCTCCCCTGCCGGGGTGACCGGGTGGCCGTGCTCCCCAGCCGGGGGCGTCAGGTGTCCGCGCTCCTCGGCCGGGGTGACCGGGCGGCTGTGCTCCCCAGCCGGGGTGACCGAACCTCCGCGCTCCCCAGCCAGGGCCGCCAGGCGTCCGTCCTCCCCGCCGGTGCCGCGGGTGGCCCCGGTGCCGCCGTTCGTGTCGGTCGCGCCCATGCCCTCAGTCCCGCCGCTCGCACTGGCCTCACCGGCCGCGCTCACAATGCCGGTTCCGCTGGTGCCGCCGATCCTGTCGGTTCCGCCCATGCCCTCAGCCTCACCAGCCGTGCCGCTCTCACCGGCCCCGCCAACACCGCCGACCATGCCCGGTAGGCCCACGCCCCCGGCCCCGCCGATCGCGCTGCTCTCAGCGACCCTGATCACCTCGCCCGTTCCGCCAGTCATATCGGCTCCGCCCGAACCCTCGGTCCCGCCGACCACGCCGGGCTCACCGGCGGCACCGGACGCACCGGCCGCGCCCCGCGCGGACGCGCTCATCGCGGCCACGCGCCGCCGCCGATGTCGAAGGTGGCCCCGGTGAGGTAGCCCGCCTCGTCCGAGGCGAGGTAGACGGCCGCGCCGGCGACGTCGTCCGGGACGCCGCCGCGGCCGATCGGCAGGCCGCCGACGATCTTCTCCTGGACCTGCGGGGCGGTGAAGGTGCCGTGGAAGGCGGTGTCGCCGATGAAGCCGGGGGCGAGGGAGTTCGCGGTGATGCCGTCCTGGCCGAACTCCTTGGCCAGGCCCTTGGTGAACCCGACGACCCCGGCCTTCGCCGCGGCGTAGGCCGCCGCGCCCGGTCCGCCGCCGTCGTGCGCGGCCTGCGAGGCCATCGTGATGATCCGGCCGCGGCGGCCGGCTTCCCGCAGGTACGGCACGGCGGCGCGCACGGTCCGGTAGGTCGCCGTCAGGTTGACGTCGATAACGGCGTGGAAGTGGTCCTCGGTCATCTCGGCGACCGGCACCCGCGCCACGAGGTGGCCGGCGTTGGTCACCACGATGTCGAGGCCGCCGAGGAAGCCGGCCGCCGCGTCGACGAGCGCGGTGACCTCGGCGCCGTCGGTGACGTCGGCGTGCAGCGCCGTGGCCTTCCGGCCGAGTCCGGCGATCTCGGCGGCGACCTGTTCGGCGCCTTCGGCACTGCGGCCGTAGTGGACGGCGACGTCCGCGCCCGCGGCGGCCAGACCGCGGGCGACGGCGGCGCCGATCCCGTGGCCGGCCCCGGTGACGAGGGCGCGGCGCCCGGTGAGATCGAACGGCATGGGGGTGCCTCCTGGTGTGCGGTGGGTGAACTGCGAAGGGTGGGTGCGAGGGAAGGGAGGAAGAGTGGTGAACGGGCCTCGCGGCGCGGTCACTTGATGCCGGAGTTGGCGAAGCCCTGCACGAAGTAGCGCTGGGTGAAGAGGAAGAGGACGACCATCGGCACGGTGGCCATCGTGGTGCCGGCCATCAGGTAGGCCCACGCGTTCTGGTCGGACTGCTGGAAGCTGGACAACCCCACCTGCAACACCCGCTTGTCGGGACTGCTGGTGACGATCAGCGGCCACAGGAAGTTGTTCCAGCTCGACTCGAAGGTCAGCAGCGCCACCGTCGCGATGGCCGGCTTCACCTGCGGTGTCATCACCCTGGCGTAGATGCCGAACTCGCCGAGCCCGTCGATCCGGGCCGCCTCCTCCAGTTCGCGCGGCAGCGACAGGTAGAACTGCCGGAACAGGAAGATGGCGAACGGGGTGAGCGCGCCGGGGACGATCAGCCCCCACCACGAGTCGAGCCAGCCGTGGCCGCCGCGGCCGAGGTAGTCGTTGCCGCCGAAGAAGGGCATGCCCTTCGCGATCAGGTACTGCGGCACGACCTTGGTGTAGGTGGGGATCATCATCATGGCGAGGATCGCCATGAACAGCGGTGTCCGGCCGCGGAACGGCACACGGGCGAGCGCGTATCCGGCCATCGAGGCGAGCAGCAGGTTCAGCGCCGTGTGGCTGACCGCGATCACCAGGCTGTTCAGGGAGTACGTGCCGAACGGCGCGTAGCTCAGTGCCGTCGAGTAGTTCGACCACCGCCAGTGCTGCGGGAGCAGGTGCGGCGGATAGGACGCCAGGTCCGCCTCGGTCTTCACCGAGGTGAGGACCATCCACACGAACGGGGCGATCATCGCCAGGGACACCAGCAGCAGCACCAGGTGCAGTGCCGCCCTGCGCAGCCGCCGTGCGAGCAGCGGGTCGAGGGACCGTATCCGGCCCCGGATCGGCTCAGCGGACATCGTCCTCCCTCCCCGTCACTCGCCGGCTGATCAGCATGAGCACCAGCAGGAAGGCGAAGAGCACCACGCTCATCGCGCACGCCTGGCCCATCTGGAACTCCTTGAACGCCTTGGTGTAGATCTCGTACGTCATCACGGTCGTGGAGTTGGCCGGCCCGCCGTCCGGCGTCAGCACGTAGAGCTGGTCGAACGCCTGGAAGGAGTCGATGATCGACACCACCAGCACGAAGAACGTCGCGGGCTTGAGCAGCGGCAGCGTGATCGACCAGAAGGTGCGGGCCTTGGAGGCGCCGTCGAGCGCGGCCGCCTCGTACACGTCCTGCGGCATCGCCTGGAGCGCGGCCAGGTAGATGAGCATCTTGATGCCGACGCCCTTCCAGATCGACACCATGATCACGGCGAACAGCGCCCAGCTCGGGTCGCCGAGCCACACCGGGCCCTTCACGCCGAACCAGCCCAGCGCCGTGTTGAAGATGCCGATCCGCGGCTCGAACATCCACATCCACACCAGCGCGATCGCCACCGTCGCGGTGATGTGCGGCATGAAGATCGCCGCCCGGTACCAGGCGCGCCCGCGGATCTTGTTGTTGAGCAGGACCGCGAGCACGACCGCGATGGCCATCGCCACCGGCACGGTGAAGAAGGTGAAGACCACGGTGTGCCAGATCGAGGCGTTCCAGGTGCTGTCGGAGAAGATCGCCCGGAAGTTGTCCAGGCCGGTGAACGTGGCGGTGCCGGCGAGGATGTCGTAGTTCATGAAGGCGAGCACGAACGTGGCGGCCACGGGTACGCCGATCCACCACACGAGGTGGATGGTGGCCGGGGTGAGCATGAGCAGCGCGACCCGGCGGCGGTCCCGCCCGAACTTCGGCCGCCGGCCGCCGCCGTGCCGCCGTGCCGCCGGGAGCGGGAAGCCGCGCGGCGGCGGTGTGCCGCCGCGGGGGTGCGGGGCCTGCGCGGTGGGCGCGGCCATCAGGCGTCCTTGGCCATGATCGCCCGGGCCTTCTCGGCCAGCCCCTGGAGCGCCTTGGCCGGGGTGGTCCGGCCGAGCAGCGCGCTCTCCAGCGCGGGCTTGAACTCGTCGCGGATCTCCAGCCAGGACGGCACGCCGCCCTCGGAGAAGGCGTGGTCGAGGTTCTGCATGGCGAAGCCGACGAGCTTGTCGTCCTTGACGTACGCGGAGTCGGCGGCGCTGTTGACGGCGGGGAGGTTGCCGCGCTGCTGCGCGGCCTGCGGGGAGACCTGCGCGCTGGAGAGGAACTCGACCAGTTTCTTCGCCTCCTCGCGGTGGCTGGAGCGTGCCGCGACGGTGGCCAGGGTGCCGCCCTGGAACATCGCCGGGCGGGCCTGGTTGAGGGTGAACCCGGCGACCTTGTCCTCCTTGATCAGGTCGGGCGCGGCCGCCTCCATCTGCCGCCACAGGTCGTTGTGGCCGACCGCCATCGCGGCCCGGCCCTGGGTGAGCGGGGCGGCGACCGCGCTGGTGCTGGAGAAGCCGTAGTCCTCGATCCTGTCGTTGCGGACGACGTCCACCATCCACTGGAGCGCGTCGATCGCCTCCGGGGAGTCGAAGGCGGGCTTGCCGTCCTTGAACAGGTCGGCGCCGAAGGCCCACATCAGCGGCAGGAAGGTCTGCCGGATGTCGTTGCTGAGGATGTCCACCCCGGCCCGTTGCAGGGTGCCGCCCTTACGGACCGTCAACTCCTTTGCCATGTGCTTGAGTTCGGTGAGATCCTTCGGCGGCGCGGTGATGCCGGCCGCCGCCAGGATGTCCTTGCGGTAGATGCCGAGCCGGGTGTCCAGGACGACCGGCCGCGCGTAGGTCCTGCCGTCGTAGACGCCCGCCTCGACCACTCGGGAGTTGTAGACCTTGCCCAGTTCGGCCGCGCTGGTCTCCAGGTCGGCGAGCACCCCCTTCTTGGCGAAGGGCGGTATCCAGCCGACCCCGATCAGCATCACGTCGTACGGCATACCGCCGACGATCGAGGTGGTGAGCTTCTCGTTGAGCTTGCTGTAACTGGTGTAGTCCGGTTGGACCGTGACCCCGGGGTTGGTCTTCCGGAAGTCGGCGATCAGCGACTCCAGCAGCTTCTGGCCGTCGGAGCGGTCGAAGATCGGGGTGATCATCCGGAGCGTGCCGCCGCCGCCTCCGCCGCCGCCCGACGAGTTCGGCGCCGGACCGCCGCACGCGGCGAGCGCGGCGCCGGCCGCCGCTGCCGTACCGAGGCCGAGGAAGTGTCTGCGGGACAGTGCTGCTGAGCGTGTTGGAGGCATGGCTGAACTCCCGTCGGCGAGCAGGATCGCCGTGGTAGAAGACTCGCTTGGTCTTGCGCTGACGCCAGTGCATCGATTTACTTGGCTGCGTTGCAGAGCAGACTAGAAATGTCACCAGAGAGTGTCAACATGTGTGAAACACATTGGTTATCAGCGCGAGTGAGGGTGGGACCTTGAGTGGTGTGACGATCTACCAGGTGGCGGCGGAAGCGGGCGTCTCGCCGAGCACCGTCTCGAACCTCCTCAACGGGCGGCACGCCAAGATGCAGCCGGAGACCCGGGAGCGGGTGGAGTCCGCGATACGGAAGCTCGGCTACCGGCCGAACCGGGCCGCGCGGCAACTGCGCACCGGGCGGGTGCAGACGGTCGGCCTGATCGTGCCGTCGGTGGCCAACCCCTTCTGGGGGACCTTCGCCCGGCACTTCGAGGCGGCCGCGCTCGCCGACGGGTTCTACGTGCTGCTCTGCAACAGCGAGCGCGATCCGGTCCGCGAGCGCGGCTACGTCGAGGAGTTGTGGGACGACGGCATCGGCGGGGTGGTGCTGTGCTCCTCGCTGCCCTCGCTCGACCACCTGCGCCCGGTCGTCGAACGCGGCCTGGCGCTGGTCGCGTTCGACCGCACCGCGCAGCCGGGCGACCCGTCGACCGTGGTGAACGTCGGCACCGACAACGTGCTCGGCGCGCAGATGTCCGGCAGCCATCTGATCGAACTCGGCCACCGCCGCTTCGGGTTCGTCTCCGGCTCCATCGGCAGCGTCAACCGCTCCGAGCGGTACCGCGGCTTCCGGCAGGCGCTGGAGGCAGCCGGGCTGCCGGAGGACGCCATCACCGTCTCCTCGGCCGCCGCCACCGCGAACTTCGACGACCGCGACTCCGCGGAGATGGGCCGTACCGCGGCCCGCGAACTCCTGGACGGGGAGCATCCGCCCACCGCGATCGTCGCCATCAACGACGTCTGCGCGCTGGGCGTCTGCGCGGGGGTGCGCGACGCGGGCCTCGAAGTCGGCCGGGACGTCTCGGTCGTGGGGTACGACGACATCATGCTGGCGCAGATGGCCATGCCCGGGCTGACCACGGTCCGCCAGCCGATCGCCGAGATGGCCACGGGCGCCTTCGCGAAGCTGCGCGAGCAGACCGAGGCCGAGACGGCCACCGCCGGCCACTCGGTGCTGCACCGCCCCGAACTCGTCGTCCGCGGCTCGACCGGCCCGGCCCCCGCGCCACGGTCCTGACGGCGCGGCCCTGACGGCGGGGCGCGGGTCCTGACGGCGCGGCCCTGACGGCGCGGGCGGCCGCGCGCCCCACCGGAAGGCGGCGCCACCAGTGCGCCGTGCGCCGCCGGTCGGAGGGCCGTCACCCGCCGGTCGAAGCGGCCATGACCGCGCGGGTGACAGCCGCGACCGCGGGGGTGGGGCGGCCGGGAAGGCGGGCCAGCAACACCCGGCGGATCTCGGGCGGCGCGCCCTCGACACGCAGCAGGATCACACCCGGGGGCAGCGCCGTCGAGGACCGGGAGGGCACTGTCGTCACGCCGAACCCCCTCGCGACGAGCCGGAGTTTGGTCAGCCAGTCGGCCGCGCGGTGGGCGACGCGGGCCCGCCCGGGCAGGCCCGGCCACACCCCGAGCAGCGGCTGTGCGGACGAGGAGGGGGTGGCGATCCAGGCGGCGTCCACGAGTTCGTCGACGTGCACCGCGGTGCGGCCGGCGAACTTCCCGTCCGACGACGCCGCGACGGCCAGTTCGGTGTCCTCGACGGTCTCCAGGCGCAGGCGCGGCGACTCGCCGTCCGACGGCCTGTGCGGCGGGCGGGAGGTCAGCAGGGCCAGGTCCGTCGAGCCGGCGCGCAGCGCCCGGATCAGGGCGGGCGTGCTGCCCTCGCTCGTCGTCACGGTGATCCGCGGGTGGGCCGAGAGCCGGTCGAGCACGTCGGGCAGGACGGCCCAGCCCGCACTGGGGAACGCGCCCAGCCGCACCACCTCGGTCCGCGAGCCGGCGCCGGCGAGTTCGCGCTCGGCGTCCGCGACGGAGTCCAGGATGGTCCGGGCGTGGCGCAGCAGGACGAGTCCGGCGGGGGTCAGCCGCACCCCGTCCGTGTGGCGCTCGAACAAGGCGGCGTTCGCGTTCCGTTCGAGGGCGGCCGCCTGGCGCGAGACGGCCGACTGCGTGTAGCCGAGGTGGGCCGCGGCGGCGGTGAAGCTGCCGGACTCCGCGATCTGCCGCAGGACCCGCAGGCCCGCACTGGAGATGTCCATGCGCACCAGGCATACCACGCATGCTCGATCGTCGCTTCCCGCATGGCCGGCCCGGTCGTAGCGTCGATACCGGAAACGCGGACGAAAGACCCGGAATCACGGACGAAAGACGAGGTCATCACGTGCGAGCAGCGGTTCTCACGGAGTTCGGCGCGCCGCTCACGGTGCGGGAGGTGCCCGACCCCGAGGCGGGCGGCGGTGAGGTGGTAGTCGACGTGCTGGGCGCCTGCGTGCCTCCATACACCGCCGAGGTCTTCAGCGGCGAGCGCAACTACCCGCTGGTCCCTCCCGTCGTGCCCGGTGTCGGCGGTGTGGGCCGGGTGGTCCACGTCGGGCCGGACGCCACCCGGCTGCGGGCCGGCGACCTGGTGTGGTGCGACTCGACCGTGCGCTCCCGGGACGACGCCCTGGCCCCCGACATCACGTTGCAGGGCTGGAGTTCCCGTGGCGACGGCGGCGCGCGGCTCGCCGAGCACCTGCACGACGGTTCGTTCGCCGAGTCGATGCGGGTGCCGACCGAGAACGTCTTCCCGCTGCCCGCGGCGGCGCGGTCCGATCCGGCCCGCTGGGCCGCGCTCACCGTGCACGCCATCCCCTACGGCGGGCTGCTGGCCGGCGGGCTCGAAGCCGGTGAGACGCTGCTCGTCAGCGGGGCCACCGGGAACCTCGGCAGCAGCGCGGTCGCGGTCGCCCTGGCGATGGGGGCGGGCCGGGTGGTGGCACCGGGCCGGAACCAGGCCGCACTCGACCTGCTCGCCGACCGGTTCGGCCCGCGCGTGCAACCGGTCCGGTTGACCGGGGACGAGGCCGCCGACCGTGCGGCGATGTCCGCGGCGGCCCGCGGCCCGGTCGACATGGTGATCGACCTGCTGCCGCCGCGCGCGCCCGGCTCCGTGACGCGCACAGCCGCCATGACCGTACGGGAGAACGGCCGCGTCGTCCTGATGGGTGGCGTCGGCATGCTCGGCGGCGAGGACCTGGCGCTCCCGTACCGGTGGATCATGCGCAACTCGATCACCGTGCGCGGGCAGTGGATGTATCCGCGCTCTGCGAACGTGGGCATCGTCCGGCTGCTCGCGTCGGGCGCGCTCGACCTCGCCCCCGAACGTGTCCGGTCCTTCGGGCTCGACGCGGTCAACGACGCCGTCGCGTACGCCGCGGCGCACCCGGGACCGTTCGACCGCACGGTCCTCGTCCCGCCGGCCGGCTGACCGCCGTTACGTCAGACGGCAGAAGGCGTACGGCAGACGGCAGGCCCGCTCACAGCGTCCGTCGCAACGCCGAGGCCAGCTCGGACGCCGAGGACGGTGCCGTGCCGCCCGACTCGTCGAGGGTGGCGTCGATCAGCTCGGCGAGCCCGCGTGGCAGCGACGGCACGCGGGTGCGCACCGGCACCGGCGGCTCCCACAGCACGATCTCGGCGGGGTCCACGTCCGGGGGGAAGTCGCGTGGCGTGTGGCCGGTCAGCATCCAGTACAGGCAGGCCGCGGTCGCCCACAGGTCGACGTCGGGCCGGGAGTACTTGTAGTCCAGCAGCTGGCGGCGCGGCATGAAGGCGATGCTGCCGCCGACCGCACCGGTGTGGGTGCCCCCGGACAGGCCGGCGTAGTCGAACGCCTTCGCCAGGCCGAAGTCCGCGACCTTCAGCACCGGTTGCCGGCCGGGACCGTCCAGCAGCAGGTTCTGGGGCTTGATGTCACGATGCACCAGTCCGCGCGCGACCGCCGCCCCACCGTCGGCGCGGCGTACCGTGACCTCGGCCTCGTGGGCGTACGCGAGCCCCTCCAGGGCCTGGAGCGCCAGGGGGACGGCCGTCTCGACGGGGAGCCGGCCACCACTGCGCCGCACCAGGTCGGCGACGCTGCCGCCGGCGCAGTACTCGCACAGCAGCCAGAACACGCCGTCGCGCGCGGCGCTGTCGTGGAAGCGGACGATGTGCGGATGGCGCAGCGCCTTCGTGCAGTCGAGTTCCCGGCGGAACGCCTCGCGCGCGGCCGGGTCGACATGGCCCTGCGGGATCAGCGACTTCACGGCGACGAGCCTGCGGGAGCGTGCGTGCCGGGCCAGTTCGACCACGCCCTGCCCGCCTCGCCCCAGCTCCCGCAGGACACGCAGTCCGGGCGGCAGGTCGGCGCGGACGTCCGGGCGCAGCACCACCCGCACGGTCGTGCCGCCCGCGCGCAGCTCGTCCCCGTCCGCCAACTCCCGTGCGCCGGCGGCCTCGTCGACGCGCTCGCCGTTGACGTAGGTGCCGTTGCGGCTGTCCAGGTCGCGCACGAAGGCGTGCGGTGGCCGGACCTCGACCAGGCAGTGCCGGCGGGACACCTTGTGCTGCTCGGCGGCGATCCGGACGCGCGCGTCCCGGCCGCGCCCGAGCACGCAGTCGGCGCGCTCGGTGAACACGTGCTCGTCGGTGAGTTCGGCCCCGTCGTCGGTCCGCCCGGTGGTGACGACGAGCACCGCGGTCCACGGCACGGTCACTCCCCGTCCGCGGGTGCGAGGGTGTGGTCCCAGGCCAGCTCCCACACCCGCAGGTTCGACCCCAGGTCCGTGGTGGCGAGCAGGGTGCCGTCCCGGCTCAGCTCGATCCCGCCGACGGCGGCCTCGTGGCCCTCCAGTGTCCGCAGGCAGCGGCCCGAACGCAGGTCGTACACCCGGACCGGCCCGTCCCAGTCGCCGGTGATCGCGAACGTGCCGTCGGCGCTGAGGGTGAAGGCGTACGGCATACCGCAGGGCAGCGAGTGGAGCACCCGGCCGGTCGCGGTCTCCCACACCTGCACCGCGCCGCCGGCCGGGGAGGCGGCCAGCCTGCCGTCGGCGCTGAAGGCGCCGGCCGTCTGGCCGGTCGCGAACACGCCGCCGCCCCGGACCGAGTACCGCAACGACCCGCTCGCCACGTCCCACGCCGTGGTCATCAGGCCGGCGGAGAGGAACAGGGTCCGCCCGTCCGGGCTGAAGTCCAGCTCCTCCTGGCTCGATCGGGACGGCAGGGTCCAGGCGGGGCGGTCCGCGTCCAGCGGCCACAGGTGGACCTCGTGCTCGCCCGCGGGCGGGAACGAGGTGTCCGTGTCCGGCCGGGTCAGGCCGTGCGTGGCGGCGAACCGGCCGTCGGGGCTGAGCGCCACCGCGCCCACATTTCCGCCGTGCGCCCGGAACTCGCGCAGGACGGTGCAGCCGGGCAGGTCGCGCAGGCGCACCGTGCCGGTCGCGTCGCCGATGAGTATCCGGTCGCCCGCGGGGTTCAGCGCGAACGTGCCGATCCGGCCGAACTCGTCGGTGAGCAGATACCTGCCACCGTCCTCCAGGCTCAGCAGCCGGATCGTGCCCGCGTTGGTCAGGACCGCCAGCACTCGGCCGTCGAGGGCGAACCGGATGTCCTTGGCGTGGCCGCCCTCACCGTGGTCGAAGGTGTGCAGCAGCTCCCCGGCCTCGACATCCCAGATGTCCACCTCACCGCTCCACCGCCCGGTCGCCAGCAGGCTTCCGGCGGGGACGAGCGCGGTGGTGGCGGGCTGGGTGAACTGCCGGTGCCCGCTGTACGCGTACAGCCCCCAGGCACCGAGCAGCGTCGCCCTGCGGCCGTGCGCGCCGACCCTGGCCCACGCCTGGCGCAGCTCGGGATGGCGGGCGAAGCCGGGCACCTGCTGTGCGGCGCGCAGGGCCTCGGCGGCGGGCGCGTAGCGCGCCGCGTCCGCGAGGTCGCGGGCACGTGCCATCAGCTCGCGGAACGTCTCTCCCGCGGTGGTGAGTTCACCGGCCGAGCTCGGGCGGGCGTAACACCACGGCGCACGGTAGCCGGTGGCGGGCAGCGAGCGCAGCACGACGGTGGAGCGGCCGCCGAGCACGACCACCCGGCCGTTCGCCGCCAGGGCCGCGGAGTTCACCGAGCGAGCGTCGGACGGCACCTCCCTATCGAGGGTGCGCAGGCAGCGGCCGGTCGTCGGGGCCCATGCCTGGATCGGCACCCCGGCGTCGCCGGCCGTCAGGAGGGTGGGTCCGGCCGAGGCGACCACCATGAACGTGTTGTGCTGCAACCGGTGCGGCACTTCGCTCACCACCTCGCCGCGTCGGGCGTCCCACACCGTGAGCGGCCCGTCCCACCAGGCGACCACGGCACAGCGGGCGTCAGGGGAGATGCCCGCCACGTCCATCCCGAGGGCCCGCACGTCCCTGCCGTGCAGCGTTCCCCGGACCGGACCGACCAGGGTGCCGACCAGCCGCGGGCCGACCAGGTTCCACGAGCGGACGGTGCCGTCCCGGCCGAAGTCGTCGAAGGACGCGGACACGGCGCGGCTGCCGGTACTGTTCAGCGCGAGCGAGGTGACCGCGCCGCCGTGCGCCTGCACGACGGTGGCTCCGGCGCTCATCCGATCCGGTTCCCAGACCCGGATGGTGCCGTCCTGGTGTCCCACGGCCACGTAACGGCCGTCGCCGCTGATCGCCAGCGCGCGGACGGCGGAGTGCGCGTCCCTCGACACGATTCGCCGGCGGCCCCGTTCCAGGTCCCAGATCTCGACGGCGCCGTCCTCGCGGGCCGCCGCTCCCCGCGTGCCCGTCGCGTCCACGGCGAGGTGCGCGACGGCCGGCCCGTTCCGGGCCAGGGTGCGCCGCGCGCGCCTTCGGTGCTGCTCGCCGGGCGCCGACAGCAGCAGCCGGCCCGCGCGGTCGCCGGACAGCACGAGGCCGCCGTCCGCGCTGACCGCGACCGCCGACACCTTCTCGGAGTGGCCGTCGAGGTCGGTGCGGACCGGCGGCGGCCGGCGCGCCAGCTCGGCCAGCGCCGCCGCGGCGTCCGCCGAGTCCGGGTCCGCGGCGGCCGCCTCGCGCAGCAACTCCCCGGCCCGCTCGTCCTCGTGGCGTTCCAGCTCCAGGCAGCCGAGCAGGAGGGCGCCGAGGCCGGCCGGGGCACCGGCGGCGCGGGCCGCCGCCAGGTCGGAGGCCGCCTGCTCGCCGGTGGCGTGACCCGAACGCCAGCGGTGCAGGCCGAAGTTGTACAGGGTCGGGAGATGGTGCGGGTCGGCGCCCGTGGCCCGTCGCCACAGTTCCTCGGCCTCCTCGGCCCTGCCCAGGTCCAGGAGCGAGAGCGCCTGGTTGGACAGGCCGTCCGACAGCAGGCGTACCGCCCTGGGCGCGGGCCGCGGATGGGCGGTGCCGAGGGCCGCGCGGTACACCTCGCCGAGCGTCGCCGCGATCTCGTCGAAGCCGGACGGGCGGGCCGCCGGGTCCTCGGCGAAGCACCGGCGCAGCAGTTCGCCGACCCCGGCGGGCATCTCCGGCACGCGTGCGTCCTCGGCGCCGCCGCCCCGTAGGAACGTCGCCAGCGCCTCGCCGGCGACCTGTCCCCGAGCGGTGAGGCGGCGTCCGGCGAACATCTCCAGGACGCTCACCGCCCAGGACCACACGTCGGTCGCCGCGGTCAGCCGGACCGCGCCGCGGCCCGCGCCGGCCGCCGCCTGCTCCGGGGAGCAGTAGGCGGGTGTCATCCCGGCGTACGTCGCGGTCAGCGGGTCGCCGGCCGGGGGCTCGGCCGCCTCCGGCCGGCTCGCCGCCGGTCCCCCGGCCAGGCCGAAGTCGGTGACCTTCGCCGTGCCGTCCGCCTGGAGCATCACGTTCGCCGGTTTGACGTCCTGATGGACCAGCCCGCTGTCGTGTGCGTGCGCCAGCCCCCAGGCCATCTGCACGGCGATGTCGAGGACGCGGCCGAGCGCGGCCCGGTGCCCGCCCTCGTACAGCCTGCCGCCGCGTACGGCCTGCGCCAGGCTGCCGCCGTCGACCCACTCGGCGAACACCCGGGGCAGCCCGTCGATGGTGCGCACGTACACGCAGTTGACGGTGTGCGGATGGAGCCCGAGCCCCACCCACGTGCCCGCCTCGTTCTCGAACCGCCGCCGGTCGTCCGGCGTCCGCACCCGGTCGGGGCGCGGGGTCTTCACGGCGAGGTCCACCTGCCAGTCGCGGTGCCGGACCCGGTGCACCAGGCCCATCCCGCCGTCGCGCACCACGTCGAGGACCTCGTACAGCCCGAGGACGGTATCGCCCGGCGCCCAGATACGGGCGGGTCCGCGTGCCACGGCGGCCTCAGCCCCCGAGGCCGAGCGGCGACGGCAGCGGGGCGGCCCCCGCGTCGCCGACGTGCCGGCAGTAGCGCAGCGGCATCCGGCCGCCCTCCCCCGATATGACGTCAACTCACCGACGTCAGGCTAGCGGCCGGCGCGGCCGGCTGTTCACGCTTTGCGGTTCCGGCGCACGCGGAAGGCCGGTGCCCGGGGGGTCTGCCCCGGGCACCGGCCTGAGTGACCGGCCGGATCGGCCTGGTGGGCCGGGCCGGCCGGTTCCGCCTCGATCAGCCGCCGTCAGCGGTGATCGGCCGCCGTCAGCCGCGATCAGTAGCTGAACTGCTGGATCTGCTGGTCGTACGCCCCGAAGGTCCACCCCGTCCGCGTCGACGGGTCGAGCTGGATGGCGTCGGCGGGCGAGGCGTGTCCGCCGAGCGTGAAGCCGGTGAGCGTACGCAGCACCGTGCCCGTGGTCAGGTCCACCACGACCAGTTGGCCGCTCGCGTTGTTGTCCGGGACCCACATGCCCGCCCCGAAGTACGCGGTGCCGGCGGGCGAGGAGTAGGAGACGACGGCGATCTTGTGGGTGCCGTCGACCGCGAGCGCGGCCGGCTTGCCCAGTCGCACCGTCACCGAGTCGCCGGCGGTGGCTCCGGTGGTCTCGTCGGTGCCGGAGATGACGCCGGTGGGCACGATGTTCACGCTGATCGCGGTGGCGAACAGGTTGTAGAGCGTGCCGGTTCCGTCGGAGGCGATGCCGTGGCTGCACGCCGAGGTGCTGCCGGCCGCGGTCACCGTGCGGGCGGCCAGGTCGACGCGGGCGACGGTGGCCCCGCCCAGGCAGTTGAACGGCCCGGCCGGGCGGGCCAGGAACACCGCCCCGGTGGAGGTGTCGACGGTCAGCAGCCCGTACGACCCGACGAGCACGCCGGGCAGGTCGGCGGGGATGGGCGCCGCCGCCGTCCCGGTGGACAGGTCAACCGGCAGCACCAGGTCGGCGCTGTCGGCGCCGTGCAGCAGCAGGGCGCCACGGCCGTGCGCGGCGTCCACCCGGCCGGTGACGAAGGTGTCCTCGGCGGCGGGCAGCACGGTGGAGCCCACGAGTGCGCCGGACGCGGTGTCCCACGTCTCGACCCGCAGGTCGCCGCCCGGTGCGGAGCGGTGCACGAGCAGCACGCGGTCGGTCGTGGCGCCCACCACCTGGTAGGCGGAACCGGCCGCGGTGTCGGCGGTGATGACGGCCCCGTAGCGGCCGGTCGCCGACGCGTAGTGCCGCACCTCGGTGCCGCCGGACGCGGTGGTGAGGGCCACCACCGAGTGGTCGCCGTCGGCCGCGAAGCCGCTCACCGACGAGCCGTCGGGGGCGAGCCCGTCGTCGAAGGCGAGCGAGGACAGCGGGGACGCCTGGCCGACCGCGTGCCCGGCGCGGTCCAGCGCGAGGACCCGCACGCCGTAGCCGTCGGAGCTGCCCAGGCCGAGCGCGGACGCGTCCAGCCGGACCGTCCCGGACGCGCCCGGCAGCACCCGGTGCGCGGCCGAGGGGGTGTCCACGCCGTCGTCGTCGAGCCCGGTGCCGTTGGCGTTGGTGAACGTGTTCATCGAGCCGAACGCGGTGGGCGCCGGCGCGGAGAACTCCAGTTCCGCGCTGTGCGCGCCCGGCACCGTACGCACGTCGTAGCGCACGTCGAACCGCGGTGCGGCGCGGGTGGGTTCGGCGGTGTGGCCGGCCGCGCCGCCGGCCGCGGACAGCAGCGGGGCGTCGGGGCGCTGGGCCGCGGTGGCGCCCGCGACCCGGATCGGGGCGAACTCGCCGTACCCGGTGAGCTGCGGGTTGCCGCCGTAGCCGAACTGCGCGATGCCGATCCCGTAGATGCCGCCACCGTCGTCGAACGCGGACGCCGGGATGGTGACGGTGCCCTTGTCCGCGGTCAGCTCCTGGTGCCAGGCGGCGGTGAACAGCGGGGCGAGCTGCGGGTTCCAGTGGCCCGCGGTGGAGACGACCAGCTGCGGGCTGGAGGTCTTCGCCACCCCGGTCAGGTCGTAGGAGACGGTCACCGCGTGCCCGGCGGCGACCACGGCGGGCGCGGTGGGAGCGGCCGCCTCGGCGTAACGCCCGTCGCTCGGGCCGACGGTGAGGGTACGGCGCCGGCTCGCGACGGTGCGGCCGCCGCTGACCACCGCGTAGGTGACGGTGACCTGCCGGTCCGTGCCGGAGACCACGGGCAGCCCCGCGGCGGCCAGCAGCCGGCTCGGCGTCAGCCGGATCGCAGGCGAGTCGGAGCGCAGGACGGTGTGGCCGACGGTGAGGGTGTACGACGTCCGGCCGCCGGTCAGGCCGGTCACGTCGCCGGCGAAGGTGATCGGGCCGACCAGGCCCTCGCCGTTGCCGCCCGAGGCCATGTCGCCCAGGTCGATCCGGTCCTGGTCGGTGCCCTCCAGGAAGGTGCCGCCCAGGCCGCCTTGGGTGACCCGGTGCGCGACCGACAGCCGCACCAGTGCCGGGCGGGCCGGTGCCTTGCGGCCCAGCGCCCGCTCGGCGGCGGCGGTCACGTCGATCTGCGGGCCGACGTGCAGCGTGCGGTCGATCTGCGGCGGCGTCGGCACCGCGCGGCCGGTCTGCTCCAGCAGGTCGCGGACCTGCTGCGGGCTCAGCTCGCGGCCGTCGAGCCGGCCGGCCTGCAGCACCACGGCGGCCGCCGCGGCGATCTCCGGGGCGGAGGCCGAAGTGCCGCCGTTGAGCGAGACGTTCACGTCCTGCGCGGAGCCGCCCGCGGCGTGCGAGAAGGCGAGGATGTTGTCGCTGGGCGCCGACAGGTCGACCCGGCTGCCGAAGCCGGAGGAGAAGCTGCCGAAGCCGCTGAGCCGGGTCTCGGCGGTGGTGGCCGGGCCGCTGGTGCCCTGCGCGAGCGTGTCGTCGAGCGTGCTGCCGCCGGCGGCTATGGCGCCGGTGTCCGGCACCCGGGTGGGCGTGGTCGACAGCGCGTCGTCGTTGATGGTGGTCGCCGGCGAGTGGCCCGGCGCGGTGTCGGTCGGGGTGCTGCCGCCGTCCGGGCCGACCGCGGCCGGGGTGTAGAGCCGGGTGCCGTCGTTGGAGGAGATCGACACCACGATGTGGTCGCGCTGCACGATCGACGCGACGACCGAGCGGATCACCGGGTCGTCCTCCAGGTAACGGCCGGGCAGTCCTTGGGAGTCGGTGCCGAAGCCGAGGCTCGCGGTGATCACGTCCGGCTTGGGCGACTGGTCGGCCGCGGCCAGCAGCGCCCCGGCGATACGGTCGGTGGTCGGCTGCTCGGGCACCACCAGCCGGTAGTTCGCGCCGGGTGCGATGCCGAGCAGGTCGGTGTAGCCGCTGCCGGTCGCGCCGTCGCGCTGCTGGTCGTGCGGCAGCGGCGCCATCACCCCGAAGTCGAGCATGACCTCGTCGAGGGAGGGGTCCTGCTGCTCGGTGGAGGCGGCGCCGTCCAGGCCGCCGGAGTCCTTGGCGACGTACGCCGGGATCAGCGGCATCGACGGCAGGTCGAGATAGCGCTGCCCGTGCTGGAGGACGGTGGTCGGGCCGTTCCCCTGGACGTACGTGTCGCCGGCGTCGGCCATCGACTGGTCGGTGAGGTCGCCGATCGACACGTTGGTGATGGTCTCGCCGGCGCCGGGCTGCCGGCCGAACTCGCCGCCCAGCAGGGAGTAGGCGCCGACCGCGTCGACGCCGCCGGCGTCGAGGAACGCCTGCGCGGAGTCGGAGAGAGTGTCGTTGGCGGGGAGGGAGGCGGTGCCGGAGGTGCCGGGCTTGCCGGGCTTGCCGGGCTTGCCGGGCGTGGCGCTCTCGGCGGGGGTGTGCGCCGCCGTGCCGGGCGCGGTCACCCCCTTCGGGAGCTGCTGCGCGCCGCTGTTCATGGTGTTGACGTAGCGGTCGGGTTCCGCCGCGACCACGCCGGGGCTCTTCGCCAACTCCCGTGCCACGGCTGCCGCGTCCTTCCCGGAGGTGCGCAGCACATAGGTACGGCCGAGGTCGGGGGCGGCGGTGCCCAGCCGGCTGCGGGCGGCACCGGTCAGCGTCTTGGCGGCGGACTCGGACACGCCGGGCAGCAGCGGGCTCAGTGACTGCGCGCCGACCGACTTCAGCCGCGTGTCGAGCGCGGAGTTGCTGGTGTCGGGCCGGCGCGCGGCGATCCGGGTGCCGGGCACGCCGCTCCCGGTCACCGAGGTCGCGGCGTCCAGCGTCACCAACACCTGCCCCGGCACGACGCCTTGGCGCTGGGGCGGGGGCGGGGGCGGGGTCGGTGCGGCGGCCTTGCCGAGCGGGGACAGGGCCGGGGCGGGCGGGTCGGTGGAGGGGTTCCCCGAGGAGGCGGTCGAGCCGGATGAGTCCGGCGCGGCCGGCGCGGAGAACGCCTGAGGGTGCGGGGTCGCCGCTGACACCGTTGTCGGAGCGGCCACGGCGGTGGCGACGGCCGCGACGACCGCCACCACGGCGGCACGTGCGCGGCCGGGCGCGCTGCCCGGCAGGTTGGAGCGGTGCATGGAACACCTTCCGACGGAGGGAGTGCGAGTGCGGGCGCACAGGGAAGGAACGGGCGGCGCTTCCGGGGCTGCGTCGACACGGGAACGACACCCTGTGCGGTGGAAGATGCCAACTGCGGTCGATCATGCGCAAGATGTTCACGTTGGCCGGGTTGTGCCAGGTGGCTGCGGGCCGCCACACGAGTACGGAGAAACCATGAAACTTGACGTCCTGGGACTCGGTGCGGAAACAGAGCGCGTCTACACGGCGCTGGTCGGCCTTCCCCGGTCCAGCGCCTCGGAGCTGGCCGAGGCGTCCGGCGGCAGCACCGCCGCCGTCGCGAAGGTGCTCGCGGCGCTGGTCGCCAAGGGCCTCGCGACCCGGGCCGGCGGCAGGCCGCCGCGCTTCACCGCCGCCCCGCCGGACGTCGCGGTCACCGCGCTGATCCAGGAGCGGCAGCGCCGGCTCGACGCGGCGCGCACGCTGGTGCAGCGCCTCGCGGAGACGCACCGCGAGGCGCTGCGCATCAACGACCCTGACATCGCGGTGGAGTTGCTCACCCACCGTGACGACATCAGCGCGGCCGCCGGACGGCTGATCAACGAGGCGGAGCGCGAGGTGCGGGCGTTCGACCTGCCGCCGTACATCGACCGGCCGGGCAGCAACCTCCAGCACCAGCTGCGGCGGCAGCGCATCGGGATGGCACACCGGGTGATCTACTCGCGTGACGCGGTGGCGTGGCCGGGCCGGCTCCTCGACGACATCCTGCCGAGCGTGCAGGCCGGTGAACAGGCGCGGGTGCGCGGCGAGTTGCCGTTGAAGCTCGTCATACGCGACGACGTGGCGGCGCTCATCCCGTTCAGCCTGTCGGCCGGCGGGCACTCCGCGGCGTACCTGGTCCACCCGTCCCCGATCCTGGCGGCGCTGGAGGCGCTGTTCGAGGCGGAGTGGGACCGGGCGGTGCCGCTCGGCGCGGGCGGGCCGGGGCTGTCGCAGGGGGCCGCGGGAGCCGTGGAGGCGCCGGGGGCCGGGATCGCCGGGATCGCCGGGGCGTCGGCTGCGCCGAGCGAGGAGACCAGGACCCTGCTCATGCTCCTCACCTCCGGGCTGACCGACGCCGCGATCGCCAGAACCCAGGGGTGGAGCCCGCGCACCACGCAGCGGCGCATCCAGGCCCTGATGACCGCCCTCGGCGCGACCACCCGCTTCCAGGCCGCCCTGGCCGCCGCCCGCCGCGGCTGGGTGTGACCTCGCGCCGCCCCCACCGCACCCCCGCACGACCAAACACCTTGCGCCCAGGGCCAACTTGTTCCGTCCACCGCACCTCGGCGTCCGCCCATTCCATAACGGAGCGATAACGGGTCTAGTCCAGATTTCAGAGGCTGTTCACGCGCCGGTTCGCCGCTCCTCGCGGGGGCTACGCCGGTGCGGCCGAGGGTGGGGACCATGTGCAACCACGACATGACCCGACGTACGTTGATGGGCGCGGGCGCCGCCGCGGCCGCCGCGCTCACCTTGGACATCTCCCCGGCGCTGAGCGGGTCGGCGGCCGCCGACTCCGGCGCCACCGCGACGGTTTCGGGGGTGGTGTACCTGGACCGCAGGAAGAACGGGACGGCGGGCCACGGCAACCCCGGCATCGCGGGGGTCGCCGTCAGCGACGGGGTGCAGACCGTCCTGACCGACCGCGACGGGGCGTACCACCTGAGCGTGGACCCGGGCCGCCGCGCGCAGACCATCGTCTTCATCTGCGTGCCCGACGGCTGCACCGCGCCGCTCGACCAGTACCGCGTCCCCCGCTTCTACCGCCGGGTCGGCGCCCTGAGCGCCGGTTCCCAGGTGACCGCCGACTTCGGTCTCGACCGCGACCACGCCGCCGGCGGCAGCGCGTTCACCTTCACCCAGATCTCCGACACCCATGTGAACACCATCGACATCCCCGAGCCGCCGAGCGACGACAAGGGTGCCGCGATCGGCCGGATCAGCCGCTACCTGGAGCAGATCGGCGCGCTGACGGCCGCTCCCGCGTTCATCCTGAACACCGGCGACCTGTCCTTCGACGGCGCGGACGGGATGTTCCAGGGGCTGCTGGCCGCGTTGAAGAACTCGCCGCTGCCGGTGTGGCCGGTCGTCGGCAACCACGACCACGGTGGCGGCGGCTCGTTGGGCACCGACCGTTACCGCTCCTACCTGGGCCCGGAGTGGTACTCCTTCGACTACCGCGGCTGCCACTTCGTCGTGCTGGAGAACAACGGCGGCTTCGGTGTCGCCGAGCAACTCGCCTGGCTCCAGCAGGATCTGAAGCTGCACGCGCGGGACTCCAAGGGCCGGATGAAGAAGCTGATCGTGGCCACCCACGAGCCCTGGGACACCCCCGCGGCCGGCGGCTCCACCGTCCAACTCCAGTCGTACCTCGACGCGCTGGCCCCCTACGGACCGCGCACGCTGCTCAACGGCCACAGCCACGCGAACTACGTCTCCGAGCGCATCGCGCCCAACACGGTGCAGTACAACACCAGTTCGTCGAACTACAACGACGACCAGAGCCCGATGGGCTACCGCGAGTTCGCGGTCACCACCAAGGGGGTCAGGAGCACTTTCCGGCCCTACGACTACGAGCGCCGCACCGCGTTCCTCAACCCCCTGCCCGGGCAGACCGTCGCCCGCACGCGCACCGACTTCCAGGTCAACGTGTTCGACACCTCGGCCGAGATCGAGTGGGTCCGCTTCCGCGTCGACGACCGCGGCGGCTGGAACGACCTGATGCGCACCGGCCTGTTCACCTGGTCCGCCCCCTGGAACACCAAGCAGCTCGGCCTCGGGCGGCACACCGCGCAACTGCGCGTCCACGCCCGCGGCAACACCGCCTGGAGCGCGGAGACCACCTTCACCGTCACCGCCGCGCCCGCCGCGGTTCCCGCCGTCGCCAACCGGCCCGAGCTGCAGCAGTTCCACGGCGGCCCCGCCCACACCGGCATCGCCGCCGGCCGGGTCGGCCCCGAGCTGGACCTCCTGTGGAGCCACCGCTCCGGCGCCGCCACCGTCATGAGCTCCCCGGTCATCGCCTCCGGCGTGGCCTACTGGGGCACTTGGGACAACGACGCCGAAGCCGGCAACGGCCTGGTCGCCGTCGACACCGCCACCGGCGGGCAGTTGTGGCGCTTCCCCACCCGCTCACAGATCCAGGGCACCCCCGCGGTCAGCGCCGACACCGTCTACGCCACCGAGGTCCACGGCCTGCTGCACGCGGTCGACGCCCGTACCGGAAAGCAGCGTTGGAGCCTGATGCTGCCCGGCGTCAACGCCACCCTCGGCGGCTGGGCGTACACCTCCCCCACCGTCGTGGACACCACCGTGTACGCCATCGGCTACGGGGCGACCCCCCAGTGCAGCGCCATCGACGCCCTCAGCGGCCGCGTCCTGTGGTCGGCGCCCCTGGACGGCGGCTGGTGGAACAGCACCGCCCCCACCGTGGTCGGCGACAAGGTCTACATCAACTCCAACCCCTCCGAGCTCGTCATCCTGGACCGGGCCACCGGTACCCGCCTCGCTGCCTCCAGCCAGCTCGGCGCCCTGACCCACTCCACGCCCGCCGTCGACGGCGACACCGCGTACGCGGGCGCGTTCGGCAACATCCTGGTCGCCCGCGACGCCACCACCGCCGCCGAGAAGTGGCGCTTCACCTCCACCGGCCCCTCCGTGCACGAGGCCGCGCAGATGGGCTCCTCCCCGGCGGTCGACGGCACCACGGTCTACGTCGGGTTCACCGACGGCCGGGTCACCGCCGTCGACAAGGCCACCGGCGGCCAGAAGTGGAGCGTGATGACCGGCGCCGCGATCGTCTCCTCCCCGACCGTCGCCGGCGACCTGGTGTGGATCGGCTCCATGGACGGCTTCCTCTACGCCTTCGACAAGGCCACCGGCGCCAGGCGCGCCGCCGTCGACATCGGCGCCCCCGTCGACGGCACTCCCGCCGTCGCCGACCACCTCCTCCTCGTCACCGCCTACGACGGCAACCTCTACGCCCTCACCACCCGGCGCTGACCCCCACCCGGTGCGGCAGCCGCCCGGCGCCCGGGGCAACCCGGCCGTCCACCGGCTGCCGCACCGCACGCGGGAGTTCACCCCGCGACCCCGACCCACCGGGCCCGTCGGCGGGCACACTGGCTGTAGTTCCAACTGCCGCTCGCCGTATGGGGGGACGATGCTGACGCTGTCGATCTCGGTGCTGGCCGTACTCGTGTCGCTGGGATCGCTCTTCCTCGCGTACGCGTCGGACCGGCGCTCCGAGATGCCGGTGCTCCAGTTCATGTGGGAGAGCGGCCAGGGAACGAGCGGCGAGCCGAAGTGGTGGCTGGTCAACGTCGGCGCCGGCCCCGCCACGAACGTCGTCGTCGCGCAGTCGCTCCGCACGGGTCTCGGCCGCGGCCTGGACCACGAGACGTGGTTCAACCCGGTCCTGGTGCCGTCGATTCCGGCGGGCGGCAGGCTGGCCCTGGCGTGGCTGGGGGGCACGCAAGGTCTCGACTGCGGCTTGGGCGCGAGCTGTACGGACGTCCACCGGTTCTTCTACACCACCAAGTGCGGCGACGACGTGTCGATGTTCCACGTCGGCTTGCACCTGCCGCGATGGCCGCTGCTGAAACTCCACGGGGAGAAGGCGGTCAAGACCTGGTGGGGCGTGGAGGATCTGTCCGGTCCGGAGTGGTCGCACGCCGCGGCGGGGTGCGTGCGCAGGCGCTGGTGGCTGCCGCGGCGGTTCGGGCTCAGCCGCCGCCTCGGGGGGTGGGCGGACCCCGTGCTCTCCTACCGCCCGCAGGCCGTCGTCAGCGGCGCCCCGCAGTGACCGCGCCGGCTCGGCTCAGCCGGCTCCACAGTGCCCGAAAGCCCCGCCGCTGCCAGAGATCCCGGCCCCCTCCGCGAGCGGAAACGTGTCGGAGGAGGCGGCCGGCTGCGCGAGGTGGACGAAGCCGGCCGGATTCGAACCGGCGTCCTCGCGGTTTTGGAGACCGCGCGCGTCGACCGCTGCGCTACGGCTTCGCCCAGCCGGAATCCCAGGCCCCCGCGCCGCGGACAGCTCCGGCTTTCGGTGCCCCTGGCGGCGCGGGCCGGCCGACGGACCGTCACTGCCCCTTGGTCTCGCCCCGCGCGGACGTGTGGGACTACCTTCGGCACGTTCGGACGCGTCGAAAGGGGACACATGACACTGGCCGGAAAGGGATCACGGCGCACCGTGGTCGATGGTGCGGCATACCGGTGGCGGCTCCGGGCGAGGCCCACCTACTCCCAGGGGCTGTGCTGGTCGCCCGCCACGTACGCGGTGGAGAGCGCCGACCGGCCCGGCGCCGTTCTCCTCGTCACCACCGACCAGCCGCACCTGTCCAACTGGGTCGGTCGGACGGGGCGTTCGGTTCTGCCGGCGGACGTCGCGGCCGCCGTACGGCAGGCCCTGGTCCTCGGCTGGGCGCCCGCGCGCCCCGGTGCACCGTTCCGGCTCGACCAGTCGCGCGGCTTCGTTCCGTGGCCGGAGGCGCCGCTCGCCGAGCGGTGATCCGCGGCGAGAGCGGGAGCGCCCCGTACGGCCGGCGTCAGCGGCTCAGCGCTGCCGGTTCGGGGGAGGCCGCGGGCGGCCCGGACTTGGAGCGCGCGGCGAAGGCGACGTCGGCCGCGGCCACGACCAGGGCAAGCGCGATGAAACCGATGCAGTACAGCAGCCCCTTGCCCGCAGCGGCGGGGAACCGTCGGTGCGAAGCGCGCAGCGCGCCGAAGAACGCCGAGCTGGTGACGGCGAGGCCGACCGCCGCTCCGATGCGCTGAGCGGTCTGGAGCGCCGCGGCGGCGGTACCGCCTTCGGACGGGGGCACCTCGTGCAGCGCCAGCGTCAGGTTCGGCCCGACGACCACCCCGCTGCCGGCGCCGGAGAGCAGGAACGGCCCCAGCAGGACCAGCCAGATCGGGGTGCCGTGCACGGTGCGGATCAGGACGACGGTGGCGGCGAGCCCGATCACCACGGTGACCGCGCCGAGCAGGACCAGGAGGCGGCCGAGCCGGATGACGAACCGTCCGGTCAACGCGGCGCCGGCCGCGGCTCCGACCGCGAACGGCACCCCGGTCGCGCCCGAGGCAAGTGCCGTATAGCCGAGCCCCTGTTGGAGGTAGAGCGAGGTGATGAAGGGAATGGCGCTGTACCCGGCGAAGTACGGCACCCCGATGAGCGCGGCGAAGACGTACGACCGCTGCCGCAGCAGCGCCGGATTGATCAGCGGCTGCCCACCGCGCCCGCCGCACCGTCGCTCCCACCCCGCGAAGCCGACCAGCACCACCACGCCGAGGCCGACGGCCGGCCATCGCTGCGCGCCGCCGAAGGAGGTCAACGGCAAGGTGACCAAGGTGATGCCGGCGCCGAGCAGCAGCACGCCGACGGGGTCGAACCGGACGGTACGGCCGCGTGTCCGGTCGAGCCGCCGGCGGTCGTGAGGGATGCGACGCGCCCCGAGGGCATACGCGACGACGCCGATCGGCACGTTCACCAGGAACACCCACCGCCACCCGTTCGCGTTCCCGGCTCCCTGGACGATCAGCCCGCCGGCCACCGGCCCGACGGCGGTCGCCGCCGCGATCATGGCGGCGTACCAGCCGTAGGCGACACCGCGTTCCCGCCCGACGAACAACTGCTGCATCACGCCGACCACCTGCGGCGCGAGCAACCCGCCCGCGACCCCCTGGGCCAGCCGGGCGGACACCAGCCACTCTCCGGAGGGGGCCGACCCGCAGGCCAGGCTGGTCACGGTGAACAGCACCAGGCCGGACAGCAGGAGCGTACGGCGTCCGAACACGTCGCCGAGCCGGCCGGCGGGCACGAGCACCAGTCCGAAGGCCAGCGTGTAGCCGGCCACCGTCCACGACAACTCGCCGGAGGAGACGCCGAGCCCGGCCTGCATCGACGGCATCGCCACGTTGACGATGCTCACGTCGAGCAACGTCATGAACCCGGCGATCAGGCACACCGCGAACGCCGACCAGCGTCGCGGGTCCGTGCCGCGCCCCGGATCGGGTTCGGCGATTGATTCGACCACGTGCACTCCCTGGTTTCCCGTTCGTCCGGGCACCAGTCCACCGGGCTCGGCGAGGGGTGGTCAATGACCGATGCGCCCGTAGACTCATCACCAAACGGAATCAATGGAGATCAACGATGGAGCTCCGGCAACTGCGTTATTTCGTCGCTGTCGCGGAGTTCGGCCACTTCGGCCGGGCCGCGGCGCATCTGCACATCGTGCAGCCCGCGGTGAGCAAGCAGATCGCCGGCCTGGAACGCGAACTCGGACTCGACCTGTTCGACCGCTCCCGCCGGCAGGCGAGGCTCACCCCCGACGGCGAAGCCTTTCTGCCGCACGCGCGCCGGGTGCTGCGCGCCGTCGACCGGGCCGCGACCGCGGCGGCGGATCTCGCGGCGGGCTCGACGGGAACGCTGCGCCTGGGCGGCAACCCGGGCCTCGGCCGCCGACTGGAGGACATCCTCACCGAGTTCCGCAAGCGGCGCCCGGCCGTCACGGTGCATCTGACGACGACCCGGTCGGCCCCGGAGAAGGTCGACGCGGTGCTGGGCGGCGACCTCGACGCCGCGTTCGTCGCGGCGGTGCCGAGGAATCCGCGCCTGAGGGTGCGTCATCTGTGGGACGAGCCGCTGCTCCTCGCGGTACCGGCCGGCCGCGCGCAGGTCGCCGCCGGCCTGATCGGCCTCGCCGACCTGCCACTGTCGAGGACGACCCGCGAGGAGAACCCCGACACGTTCGACCTGATCACCGACGCGTGCAAGGCGGCCGGCTTCACGCCGAGGCCCGGCCCCACCCTCGTCACGGCACAGGACATCCTGCTCGGCCCGGTCGCCGCGGGACGGTGCTGGACGGTGCTGCCCGCGCACACCGCGCACGCGGACTCGGCCGCCGTGGCGTTCGTCGAGCCGGACCGGCCGATCCTGGAACCCACGTCGTTCGTCCTGCCGCACCCCTCCGCCCGCCCGGCCGCCGAGGAACTGCTCGCCGCCGTGCTCCAGGTGACGAAGCAGCGGACCGACGACCGTCGGTGACGACCGGCCGCCACGGCGCGCGGTCACGACGGGCCGTCACGACCGGCGGTCCACGGCCGGCACGCTCCAGCGGCCGATACGGTCAGCGGGTGGCCGTCACCATGGCTTCGATCTGCGCCTCGACGATGTCGGGGCGGTCGACGGGGATGTCGTGCGAGCTGTGCGCGGCCGTGACCAGACGCCGGTTGGACGCCTCCTTCGCGAACGCGGCCTGCGCGGCACGCCACGCCTGCGCGTCGGGCGGCGAGGTCGGGAACGGCGTCTGCTCGGACACGATCACGGTGGCGGGCACGCTCACCGGCCACGCGGTCCGGTGGTACGCGTGCTGGTCCGCCACGTAATCGGCGGCGACCGCCAGCAGTTGACGGTCCGCCTTCGTCACGGGCTTGCCCTTCAACGCGTCGACCTGCGCCTGGGTGGCCGCCGCGACCCGGGCCACCTCGGCGTCCGTGGAGAACTGCGGCACGCTCGCGTCCACCAGCACGGCCCCGGCGAACTGCCCCGGGTGCTGCCGGGTGGCATACGTGGCGATCTCCCCGGCCTCCGAATGCGCCACCAGGATCACGTCGTGGGTGGCCCCCAGATCGGTGAGCCCGGCCTCCAGATCCGAGACCGCGCTCCGCACCTTCCACGGACCCGGCACCGCGTCGCTGGCACCCATCCCCGCCCGGTCGTAGGTGATGATCTCCGACCCGGTCTTCTTCGCCAGCACCGGCACGATGGTCTTCCAGTACGACGAGTCAAGACCGCCACCCGCGTCCAGCACGATCGCGGGCTGATGCCCAGCGGTCACGTGAAACGCCAACCGATGCCCCTGGTTGCCGACCATACGCAACGTCGAACCGGCGCCGGTCGCCCCGGCTTGCGCACTCCCGGCGGAGTGCGACGCGGCGGCGGGGTGGGAAGCACCGGTCCCGGAGTGCCCGCACCCGGCGAGCACCCCGGTCAGCGCCGCGGCCACCCCCACGGCGATCGCCGTACGCCGGCGCTTGGTTGACGACAGGAATCGTGCGGTCATGAGGGTCTCCCCCACAGCTACGGTCGCGGCCCGTGCGGCCCGGAACAGTGGGTTCCCCCGCGTTCCTTCGACAAGTTCAACCCTGCCGTGGCCCGCACACCCGCACGCTGCAGTTGAAACCCCGAACGGGGTGGACACAACCCCACCCCCACCCGGGGGCCTACTCGAAGCGCGTGGGGTCGCCGGCGCCGTGCTCCCCGGACGTCCCACCACCGCGAGGGATCGGTGGCACCGGGTCCGAGCGGTCACGCTTCCGGTGCTTGCTCCACCAGTCGCCGCCCTGGAACACCAGTAGACCGGCCAGGAACGAGGACGCACCGCCGTACGCGAGGCCGCGCCCGTGCATGCCCTCCGCCCAGTCATCCGTGGCAACCGTCCCAGCAGCCATCAACAGCGACCGACCCACGTTCGCAAGACGCACCACGCCGCCTCCCCCCGACACCCGACCACCAGAGTGTCCTACCCCACCACCGCCGGGCCGTGAACTCCCGGCACGCACGGGTGCCGGGGCCCCGGCAGACGTATGCGGGCCGGGCGGGCTCCTACTCGAAGCGCGTGGGGTCGCCGGCGCCGTGGCGGAGGATTTCGCTCGCGCCGCTGGAGAAGTCCACGACGGTGGTGGGCTCGGTGCCGCAGTCGCCGGAGTCGACCACGGCGTCGACGACGTGGTCGAGCCGTTCCTTGATCTCCCAGCCCTGGGTCAGCGGCTCGCCCTCGTCGGGCAGCAGGAGGGTGCTGGAGACGAGGGGTTCGCCGAGTTCGGCGAGGAGCGCCTGGGTGACGACGTGGTCGGGGATGCGGACGCCGACGGTCTTCTTCTTGGCGTGCAGCAGTTGCCGGGGCACTTCGCGGGTGGCCGGGAGGATGAAGGTGTAACTGCCCGGGGTCGCCGCCTTGATCGCCCGGAACACGTCGTTGTCGATCTGCACGAGCTGGCCGAGCTGCGCGAAGTTCTGGCACATCAGGGTGAAGTGGTGCCGGTCGTCGAGGTTGCGGATGGACCGGATTCGGTCGATCCCGTCGCGGTTGCCCAGCCGGCAGCCGAGGGCGTAGCAGGAGTCCGTCGGGTAGGCGACGAGCGCGCCGGACCGGATGCTGTCGGCCACTCCGCTGATGATGCGCGGCTGGGGATTCTCAGGATGTACGTCGAGGTATCGCGCCATCGGCCAAGCGTAGTACCCCGCTTGCGCTTTGCTGTCCGCCCAGGTCAGGCGCGTCGGCGGGGGCCGGGCGGCACGGAGTGGCGTAGTTCACGAAAAGAGCGCAAAAGGAACTTTATGCCATCAGCTGTCCGTCTGTTCTTGCGGTTGACCGTGAGAGGTGGGCAGTGTCTGACATGGGAGCGGGACGGGTCGGCGACGAGCCCCCGGAGCAGGGCGAGCAGGTGGAACAGGGCGAGCGCCCCGACCTGGGCAAGCACCCGGGGAAGGGCCGGCGCCTCGACCTGAGCGTGCCGCAGGTGGCGGGGAGCGCCGTCGCCGCGGTCGTGGCCGCCAAGCTCGCGTCCAACCTCGGCGTGTACGGGACGATCATGGGCGCCGGAGTGGTCAGCGTGCTGGGCACCTGCGGCGGCTCGCTCCTCCAGCACGTCTTCCACCGCACCGGCCGGCACGTACACGAGGTGGCCGGGCACGTCCACGGGGCGGCGACGCAGGTCAAGCCGAAGATCCTCCGCTCGGCGATCGAGACGGCGGCTACGGCGACGCGCCCGGCCGCCGATACGGGCACGGCCGCCGCGCGTACGTTCACCGCCGTGGAGCCCCCCGCGCCCGCCGCTCCCACGGCGATCGGTCCCGTGATGGACACGACGGTGGAGCCGCGGGTGGAGCCGGAGGCGGAACCGGCGGCCGACGCGACGAGACCGTTCCCCCTGGACGCCACCGGCACCTTCGCGGCCCCCACCGCGTACACCGCGTACACCTCGTACACCACGCCCACCGCCCACATCGACCCCGAGAGCACCGACTACTCCGAGGGCACCGTGCACCGCGCCCGCGGGCTGCGCTGGAAGCGGCCGGCGGCGGCGGTGGCGCTCGCGTTCGGCCTGACCATGGGCGGCATCACGGTGTGCGAACTCGCCTCGGGCCAGAACATCAGCGGCCACGGCAGCGGCACGACCATCGGCAACGCCTTCACCGGCGGCAACTCGTCGCACTCCAAGAAGACCCCGTCCCCCGGGACCACGGAGAGCCCCTCCGGCGGCCCCTCCAGCGGCACGCGGGACGGGGGCGACCCCACGCCGTCCGACACCCGTCCGAGCACCGGCGGCACCGCGCCCACCTCCCCCACCCCCTCCCGGACGCCGAGCACCGGACCCGGAACCGGCGGCGGCGCGAACACGGGCGGCGGCACCGGGACCAGCGGCGGCGCGGGTACGGGCGGCGCCGGCACGGGCGGGTCCGTCCGGCCTTCCCCGTCCGCCCCGTCGGCGTCCCCCTCCCCCTCCGACAGCGGCGACCCGGGCGGCGGCGCGGCCGACGCGCAGGACCTGCCGTAGCCCTCGGCCGCACGGCCCGGGACACCCGCGCCATCCACCGCACTCGCCCCACCCACCCCACCCCGTACATGTGTCGACGTCAAGTATCTTGACGTCAAGCAATATCGCGGGGCAGACTCACGTGGTCTCTCGACATCGAGAGACATTCGCGACGAAGGGGCGGGCACATGCGCGGCGGGGGAACCGGCCGGCCGGACCGGGGACAGCGGCACGGCAGCCTGATCGCCCAGACACGGAACCCGCCGGGCGGCCGCGACGCGCGGACGATGCTCTTCGCCCTGCTGCTGGACCGCACGGGCTCCGGCATGTGGTCCGCGGTCTCGGTGCTCTACTTCACCTTCGTGACCGGGCTCGACGCCCGGCAGGTCGGGCTGCTGCTGGGCGTGGCCGGCGCGACCGGCATCGCCGGGTCCCCGCTGGCCGGCCGGCTCGCCGGGCGGTTCCCGCTCCGCCCCCTGCTGCTCGGGTCCCACCTGCTGCGGATGGCGGCCGTCGTCCTGCTGCTGGTCTGCGGCGACTTCGGCACGCTGCTGCCCGTGGTCGCCGTCATCTGCGTCGCCGACCGCGCGGCGAAGACCTGGGAGACGCTCTTCGCCACCCGCGCCGCGGGGCCGGAGCGCACCCGGTACCGGGCCCTGTCGCGCGTCATGATGAACGCCGGCTACGGCGTGGGCGCGGGCGTCGCCGCCCTCGGACTCGCGGTGGGCACCCGCGGCGCGTACACCGCCCTGGTGCTCGGCAACGCGCTGTCCTTCCTGCTCGCCGGCACGCTGGTCGCGCGCACCCGCGAGTCGCGCCGATCGTACGAGGCACCGGCGCGGGAGCAGGGCGCCGTCGTCGGGCCGGCACCCGGCACGAGCCCGTGGCGCGACCCCGGCTACCTGCTGTTCGTCCTGCTCGACACGCCCCTGAACATCGACGACGCGATCCTCAACGTCGGCCTGCCGCTCTGGCTGGTGAACCACACCAGCGCGCCGCACACCGTGGTGCCCGCGTTCATGATCGTCAACAACATCCTGGTCGTCGGCTGCCAGATGCCGGTGTCCGCCCGGATCGACGGCCCGCGCCGCGCGCTGGGGGCGGTGGTGGCGTACGGCGGCGCCCTGCTCGCCTGCTGCGTCCTGGTGGCGCTGTCCGCCGGCGGGGGCCCGGTCACCGCCTCGGTGCTGCTGCTGGCCGCGGCGGTGGCGGTGACCGCCGCGGAGATGATGCGGGCGGTGAGTTCGTGGGAACTGTCGGTCTCCATGGCGCCGGCCCGGTCGCAGGCGGCCTACCTCGGGGTCGCCGGGGTCTCGCAGGGCGTGGCGCGGTCGGCCGGCCCGGTGGTGCTCACCGGCGCGGTGATGGTCGCCGGTCCGGCCGGCTGGCTGGTGCTGGGGACCGCGGTGGCCGGCGTGTCGCTGGCCCAACGCCGCTGCTCCGCACGCCGGCTGGACACCCTGCTCCCGCCGGAGCGCCCTGGCCCGAAACAGCCGCCGCGGCCGGCCGGCGAGCGGCGCATGCCGGCCGAGACCGGCGTTCCGGCCCCGGGCGCGGCCGATCAGCGCAGGTAGCCGGGGTGGGCGCGGCCCGGCGGGCGGCGTAGCGAGGCGTAAAGCGGCGCGGCATCCGCACGAAACACACCATTCATAGCTTCCCGGCCAAGCCGCCTGCGACGGCTCCGCTACGAAGGAGATGGTGGGTATGGGCCTGGCCGACAACCCGGAGATGGAAGACTACTCGCTACGTTTCACCCCCGCGGCCTTCCGCAAGTGGTCGCCGTGGATGGTGTTCCTGTCCTGCCTGGTGGGCATCTCGGCCATGGCGGGGTACGCCCTGGACGCGGCCTTCGTCGACGCGTACGGCTTCGGCAACGCGCTGGTCGGCTTCCTGGTGGCCGCGGCGGTGACGGTGCCGCTGACCTTGGTGCTGGCCTTCGCCATCGCCCGCAAGCACGTGGACATCGACCTGCTGACCCGCGGTTCGGGCTTCGGCTACCTCGGCTCGACCCTCACCTCGCTGGTGTACGCGACGTACACGCTGATCTTCCTCGCCTACGAGGGCGCCATCATGGCGCAGGCGGTCACCGCGCTGACCCACCTCGACATCCACCTGTCGTACGTGCTCGTGGCCGCGGTGATGATCCCGCTGACGCTGTACGGGATGACGTTCAGCTCCAAGTTCCAGGCGTGGACCTGGCCGTTGTGGGTGGCGCTGATCGGCCTGGCGGTGGGGGCGGCGATCACCTCGCCGGACGCCGGGCACCACATGACCTCGCCGGCCACCGTGTCGGCGTCGGGGGCGGCCGGGATCGGCGTGCTGGCGGTCTTCACCATCGCGGCCGCGCAGCTGTCGCTGGCCACCCAGATCGGTGAACAGGGCGACTACCTGCGGCTGATGAAGGACCCGGAGCCGGGCCGGGAGCGCGGCTGGCGGCTCGCGGTGATCTTCGGCGGACCGGGCATGTCGCTGTTCGCGGTGGCCATCTTCTTCGCCTCCACGCTGCTGGTCGGCTACGCCGGCACCAAGGCCGACGCGAGCGTGGTCGCGGTGCCGGTGGACCTGTTCACGGTGGTCTTCGAGCGGGTGACCGGCGGCCACACCTCGGCGCTGGTGCTGGCCGGCAGCCTGGTGCTGCTCTCCCAGCTCAAGATCAACATCATGAACACCTACTCGGGTTCGCTGTCCTGGTCGAACTTCTTCTCCCGGCTGCTGCACCGCCACCCCGGCCGCGCCGCCTGGGTCTTCCTCCAGGTCGGCCTGGCGCTGGTGCTGATGGAGCTGGACATCTTCCACCACATCGTCACGGTGCTGACCTGGTACGCCAACATCGGCGTCGCCTGGATCACCGCGATGTTCAGCGACCTGGTGATCAACAAGCGCTGGCTGCGGCTGAGTCCGCCGCAGCTCGTCTTCCACCGGGCGCACCTGTACAACGTCAACCCGGTGGGCTTCGGCTCGATGCTGATCGCCGCGGCGGTGTCGATGACCGCCTCCTACAAGGTTTTCGGCCCGACCGCGGCGGCGCTGGCGCCGTTCCTGTCCGTCGGCCTGGCGCTGGTGCTGCCGCCGCTGATCGCCGCCGGGACCCGAGGCCGCTGGTACATCGCCCGGCTCAGCGAACTCCCCGCGGGCGCGGAGGAGTTGCCGTGCGCGGTGTGCGGCGGCGACTACGACGTGTCCGACCTGGCGACCTGCCCCTTCCACCGCGGCACGATCTGCTCGCTGTGCTGCTCGACCGAAGGCGCCTGCCACGACCGCTGCAAGCCGAACGCCTGGCGGCCGCCGGCCGGCGCCACGATGCTCGGCATGCCGGCGATGCCCGTCCTGGTCGCCCGCGGCGGCGACGATCCGGCCGCGGTGGGCGCGCACGCCGGCGGCCCGGCCGCCGTCGAGGAGGCGCAGGCGTGAGGGCGCCGGCCGCGACCGCGGAACGTATGCCGGAGACGGAGCAGGAGACGGAGACGGAGCTGGAACTGGAGCCGGACCGCGCACCGCACCCGCCGGCCGCGACGCTCGCCGAGCGCAACGCGCTCGTGCGGGACCGGAAACCCCACGGCAACCGGATGCGGCCAGCATGGCACCGGATGAGACCTGTACCGCCCTCCCCCGGCCGCCGCGAGAGCGCGCGCGTCCACGAGGTGCGCCGGCTGCGGGACATGATCAGGACCACCATCCAGCGCGACGGCTACCCCGGCGGCCTGCTCCCGTACGAGTCCGAGCTGATGGCCGGCCACGGGATGTCCCGGGCCACCGTCCGGGAGGCGCTGGCCATGCTGCGCGCCGACGGTCTGATCGAGCGCACCCAGGGCGTCGGCACCCACGTGGTGACCGCCACCGTGACCACCGGCCTGGCCGAGGCGCACGGCGCGGTACGGCCCACCGCCAACGGTCTCTTCGACCGGCGGATGCGCCCGCGGGTGCTGGACCGCAGCCGGATTCCGGTGCCCGGCACGGTCGCCGAACGCCTCGGCGTCCCGCTCGGCACCCCCTGCCTGCGCCTGGAGTACGTCGGCCTGCTCGACGAGGAACCGCTGCTCGTCGCCACCAACTACGCCCTCTACCCGGAGGCGGAGCGGCTGGGCGACAGCCCGTTCGTCTCGGACTGGTACGCCCTGATGGCGGCGGCCGGCGCGGACTTCGGACAGTCCGAGTTCGTGATCGGCTCCGAACTGGCCGACCCGCTCACCGCCGACATGCTGGGCCTGCGCCCGGGAGCACCGCTGCTCGCGATGGAGCAGGTCATCTACGACCCGGACGGGCGGCCGTTCGACGTGGCGTTCATCTACACCCGCAGCGACCGGATGCGGTTCATGTCCAGGGCCGTGGTGGACACTCCGCCGCCGGCCGGCGCCTGAGCGCCGCGCCGCACCGTTCCCACACCGCCGTTCCCACACCCCGCCGTTCCAGCACCCCGCCGCCCCACCACGCAGCCGCCCCAGCACGCGGCCGCGCCCGGTCGCGCTGCCGCCAACTCCCCTTCCCGCCAAGCACTTTGGAGCTGCCACCATGACCACCACGACCACGACCACGACCACGACAACAACCGCCACCACCGCCCTGCCGGTGACGCTCACCGACGCGGCCAGGGCGCTGCGCGAGGGCACCGTGACCTCGACCGCCCTCACCCGGGCCGCGCTGGCCGCCGCCGACCGGCTGGACGCGGCGACCGGAACGTACCTGCACCGGCTCGACGCCTACGCACTGGCCACCGCCGAGCGCGCCGACCGGGAGCTGGCCGACGGCCTGGACCGCGGCCCGCTGCACGGCATCCCGTTCGGCGTGAAGGACATCCTGGCGATGGCGGAGGGCCCGACCACCGCGCAGAGCCTGATCCTGGACCGCCGGTGGGGTGCGGACAAGGACGCGCCCGTGGTCGCCCGGCTGAAGGCGGCCGGCGCGGTGATCACCGGCAAGACCTCCACCATGGAGTTCGCCTGCGGCATGCCCGACACCGACAAGCCGTTCCCGGTGCCGCGCAACCCGTGGGACACCGCGACCTGGCCGGGCGGGTCCAGCTCCGGCACCGGCACCGGGGTGGCCGGCGGGCTGTTCCTGGCCGGGCTCGGCACCGACACGGCCGGCAGCATCCGCATCCCGGCCGCCTTCTGCGGGGTGACCGGACTGATGCCGACCTTCGGCCGGGTGCCCAAGTCCGGCTGCGTGCCGCTGGGTTACAGCCTCGACCACATCGGCCCGCTGGCCCGCAGCGCCCGCGACTGCGCGGCGGTGCTCGAAGTGCTGGCCGGCCCGGACGCCAGCGACCCGGACTGCGTGGACGCGCCGTTCACCGCTCCCGCCCTGACCGGCGACCTCACCGGCGTGCGGATCGGCCTGGTGCGCGAGCACCACTTCCCCGAAGGCAGCGACCCGGCGGTGGAACCCGCCTTCGAGGCGGCGGCGGCTGTGCTGGCCGAGCGCGGCGCGACCGTCGTCGAGGCGGTGCTGCCGTACTGGTCGGAGATGATCACCGCCGACATGGTCACCATGTCCTGCGAGGCGCTCGCCTACCACCGCACCGACCTGTCCGACCGCTGGGGCGACTACTTCCGCTCCACCCGCGCCACCATCGCACTCGGCGCGCTGGTCTCCGGTGCCGACTACGTCCAGGCCCAACGGGTGCGCCGGGTCGCCCAGGACGCGCTCGCCCGGCTCTTCCGCGAGGTCGACGTCCTCGCCTGCCCGACCATCTCGGTCGGCGCGCCGGCCTACGAGTCGGTGGTCGACGCCGAGGGCCGGCTCGACGTGGAGGCGCTCTTCCGCTTCATCCACACGCCGTACTGGGACAGCGTCGGCAACCCCGTCATCGCGCTGCCGATGGGCTTCACCGCCGCCGGGCTGCCGCTGTCCCTGCAACTCGCCGGACCCGCCTTCGGCGAGGCGGTCCTGCTGCGGGCCGCCGACGCCTTCCAGCAGTCCACCGACTGGCACCTGCGGGTGCCGGCCGGCGCGGCACCGTACCCGGGTTGACCGCACCGCACCGCCCACACCGCCCAGCCCCGACCCGCACCCTGCGCGCCCCGCGCCGCGCCCTCGGAAGGACCCCCGCCATGAACGACGCATCGCCCAACGACACGACGCAGCATGTTGGTTCGGAGGTCTCCGGTTCGCAGCAGCCCGGTCCGCAGGACTCCGGCGCCGACGAGACGACCACCCGACTCCTGCTCGCCGCCGCCTCGTTGCCGGTCGACGCGGGCGAACTCGCCCTCCTCACCGCGCAGTACCCGAGGCGCCGCGCCGACGTGGACGCGCTCTACGCGGTGCCGGCCGCCCGCTACGCCGACCCCGCACTGCGCTTCCGGGCCGGCGCCACCATCGAGGAGTGGGCGCGGCCGGCGGTCGGCTGACCGCTCCCCCACGCCGACGGCCGCCGGTGCGGTCCGGGTCTGCCCGGACCGCACCGGCGGCCTGCCACGAGGGGCGGTCGCGAGGTCAGACGGTCGCGACGCCGTTCGCGTACCGCTTCATGTTGTACGTGCCGAAGCCGTTCTCGACCGGGTCACCGCTGCTGTTGATGCAGTGCAGGATGCCGCCGCCGGCCGCGTCGTTGAGGCAGACGGTCATCAGGTCGGTGAAGACCACGCCGGGGGTGTCGGGGACCTCGTAGGCGCGGTCGGTGTAGATGTTCGCCTCCAGGTTGAAGAAGCAGTAGCTCCCCAGTCCCCAGGCGAGGTGGTCGGTGACGGAGTCCGCGACCTTGTAGGCGGCGTACCCGTTGGTGCCGCCGTGCACCCAGGCCGACTGGGTGGGCACGTCGTACGGGTGCTCGTTCTGGAAGAAGTACGTACGGCCGTGGTTGCCGTTCCAGACCACTTCGTACTTCTGGTAGTGCTCCACCGCCAGGGCGTAGGCGGTGACGTGCTCGCCGTTGACGAGGAAGCCGGTGTCGGCCGGGTTGACCGACCAGCCGACGGTGCCGTCCAGGCCGTGGTCGGCACGCCAGAGCCAGAGGTTGTCGCAGATCACGTCGTTGCTGTCGAGCTGGACGCTGACCCCCGCGCCGCCCGGCAGGGAGCCGCCGATCCGGGCGTAGACGTCGAAGAGCGCGGTGGGGTCCGCGGAGTGCCTGATCCGGCTGCGGCCGTGGCCGACCCGCAGCAGCACCGGGGAGTGCGCCGAGGCCGCCTCCAGGAGCACCCCGGCGACGGTGACGCCGCCGACGTCGGCGACCTCCACCAGGGAGTTGCCGTGGGTGGCCTGGAGCGTGGCCAGGCCGAGGCCCAGGACGACGGTGCCGGGGCGGTTCACCCGCAGCGGCGCGGACACCTGGTAGACGCCGGGGGTCAGCAGCAGGTGCTGCCCCCGCGCCAGGGCCCGGTTGAGGTCCGCGGCGGAGTCACCGGGCTTGGCCACGTGGAAGTCGGACAGCGGGATGCTGCGGCCCTTGGCCCGGCCGTGGGCCCAGGTGGTGCCGGCGCTGTCGCGGCGCAGCGCGGGCACGAAGACCTGGTAGCCGCCGTGCCGGTCCGCGGTCAGGAAGGGCTTCTCCCGTACGGTCGGGGTCCGGTCGACGGTGGTGTAGGGCGGCGTGGGGAAGGACTGCGCGGGGGCGCCCTGGGTGCCGACGAAGACCATGTTCCAGTTGGAGCCGGTCCAGCTGCCGAAGGTGTCGTTGCGCGACAGCCACTGCTGCTGCGAGCCGGAGTCCACCTGGCCGTCCACCACGCTGTCGGCGAGGAATCCCCCGCTGGACCACTGGTTGCCGGGCGGGCTCGGCCACAGGGTCATGTCGCCCTTCACGTGGACGCGGCGCATCGGGCCCGCCTGGGCGACCGCCCAGCGCTCCAGGCCGTCCGGCGGGGCGATGCTCAGGTTCTCCGCGGCCCGCCAGAAGTTCTGCGTGCCGTTGCCGTCCAACCACTGCGCGTCGACGGTGACATGACCGTTGATCACCACGTCGTCCGGGCTGTCGCCCAGGCCGAGCACGTGGGTGTAGAAGCCCACGTTGACGTCGACGTTGTAGCTGCCGGGCATGAAGGCCAGGGCGTACCGCTCGGTGCCGAACTGGTTGGACTGCTGGGTGGCGAACACGGCGTCGAGCTTCGCCTGGATCGCCGCGTCGCCCATGGACGGCTCGAAGACGAGGACGTTCGGCCCCAGGTCGGCGCCGCCCCCGTGACCGGGCTGCGGGTGACCGGGGTTCGCGTGGCCGGGCTGCGAGGCGAAGGCTGAACCGGTGGCGATGCCGCCGACCAGCGGCACCGCGGCGGCGACGGCCGCTCCGCGGAGCATGGCACGGCGCGTGGGAATGACGGACACGGCTCTCCCTGAAGTGGTGGATGGGGAGGAGAACTGCGGCTGGCCCTGAACCGCGTGAGAGCGCTCTCAGGGACGAAGTGAATCATCGCGCTTATGCAGCGTCAATAAAGCGGACGGTCATAACTCGACCGGCTGGGAGGCGCGAGGGAGAGGCCGCTGCGGCAGCAGCGACACCCGGCTGGGGCGGCTGTGGCAGCGGGTGAAGGAGTGGCGCCGGCGCGGCGGATGGAGGCAGCAGGGTACGGCGGCAGCGCGGCAGTTGGAGGCGTCTCCGGGCGGCGGCACGGCGGGCGAAGGGCTCGGCGCCGGGCGAAAGAGCCAGGGCGGGCGAAGGACCCGCGGCGCCGAGCGCAACCGTCCACCCGCGGCGCACGCAACCACCCGTCCGCGCCGGCGCCACTCCTTCACCCGCGCCGAGCCCAACCGTCCGTCCGCGCCACGCGCAACCGTCCATCCGCGCCGAGCCCAACCGTCCGGCCGCGCCACGCGCGACGGTCCGGCCGCGCGTGGGCACGGCCGGACCGGGCTGCCGGGGTCACCCGGCATCGCCTCGCGCGCGGGCGCTCAGCCGGAGCAGGTGACGACGGGCGCCGCCCAGTCCCCGTGGTCGTAGGCGTTGCCGTCGCCGGCGTCGCCCACCACGAGGTCGAGAGTCTGCACGCCGGTCAGATCGGCGCTGATCTTCTGCGCCGGGTCACCGCCCTTGATGGTGCCCGTGGCCGTCAGCGTCTTGCCGTCGCCGAGCACGCTGAACGTGTCGCTGCCGGACGTCCCCGCGTCGTCGTCGTTGCCGACCGTGGCGGTGAACTTCGAGCAGTTGCCGCCGAGATAGATCGTCACGTCGCTGATCGAGTTGGTGCCCAGGCCCTTCGGGTACACCGTGCCACCGAGCGTGATCGGGGTGCCGTCACCGGCGTTGGTGCCGCCCACCGACTCGTCGCGCTCCACGGGGCCCCAACCGTTCGTGGACGAGACGAAGTCGAGGTCGCTCACGTCGTTCACCCCGGTCGGCGGCGGCGGGTTGGTGACCGCCACCTGCGCGTCCTGCCGCAGCCACTGCGCGACCTCGCCCTGCGCGAAGGTCGCGGTGGCGCTGACGGTCGCGGTCGACGCCTTGTCCGTCGGCGCGGTCAACTGCCAGACGGCGGTGGCGCTCTGCCCGGGCCGGATCGCCCCGAACACCTCCGGCTGGGCGTCGAAGGTGAACCCGGGCGCGGAGAGGGAGACGTTGACGCCCTCGGCGGTCTTCGCGCGGGCCGGCACCGACACGGTGGCGGACACCGTCAGGGTCTTGCCGCGCTGCACGCTCTTGGCCGACGGGGTGACCGCCAGCGCCGCGGTGGCCTTGTCGCCACCGGTCTTCTGGAAGGACAGGTTGTCGAACTGGTCGGTGTCGTACGACGTGAGGCCGAGCCCGCCCTGGCCCGCGGTGTAGCTGCTGTCGTGCGCCACGCCGACCTGCTTGCCGTCCACGGACGCGGTGATCGCCGAGCCGCTGAAGGAGAGCCCGAGCCGGTGCCACTTGCCGGTGCCGAGCGGGGTCGTCGCGGACCTGCTCAGCACCGTGCGGTTGCCGTCCGCGTCGCTCTTCAGGATCGTCCAGGCACCGGTGTCGCTGATCTGGAAGTAGTAGCCCTGCTGGTGGGACTGCGGGCGGTTCTGGGTGCCCGCGCGCCCGATCAGCTCGACGGTGCCGGGCTTGGCCAGTTCGACGTCGGACTGGAGCGAGTAGTCCGTCCAGGTCGGGTCGCCGACCAGGGTGAACGCGTCGGAGTCGTCCTGCCATTCGATCGGCTTGACCGGCGCCATCTGCTGCAGGCACATCCCCCGCCGGCCGGCGGCGCACTTCTGCACCTCGAACGAACCCTGCATGTCGGAGACGTACTTCGCCTCAGTACCCGCGACATCGTTGTCAAAGCTGTCGGAGTAAGGCAGCTTCAGCGCGTGCGCGGCGGGCGCGGTCGCGGTGCCCTTGCCCTGCCCGGTGGTCGTGGTGACCGTGTAGATGTAACCGGGCTTCATCGTCAGCGCGTACGTGCCGTCGGACGACGGGGTGATGTCCTGGGTGTGCACGAAGTCCGTCGCCGCGCTGGGCTGGTCGACGTCGGTGGCCCACACGTGCGCGGTGCCCGTGGACAGCCCGCCCTTGACGGTGAAGTGCGCGGTCTGCGCGGCGGTGGCGGTGGTGGTCTCCAGCACCGTCGAATAGTCCTTGCCGTTCGGGGACTTGAGCGTCACGTAGCTGCCGTTCGACTCCGAGCCGCCGAGGTAGCCCGACCCCGCGTCGACGAACTTCCAGCCGGGCTGGGCGAACTGGGTGACCTGCGCGGTGGCCCAGGTGTTCTCGCCGATGCCGTAGTTGCCCGACCAGGGCGAGCCGGCGGTGGCCAGGCCCACCGTGGAGTACGGCAGGTTGGGGTAGATCGCCGCGATCAGCGGCCAGTTGAAGTAGCTGGTCATCTTGGCATCGACGTAGCCGCGGGTGATGGAGCGGATCAGCGCGGGCGCGCCGGTGTTCATGTCCTGCGAGCCGTTCTCGGACGCCCACAGCGGCTTGCCGTTGTCCTGTGCGGTCTTCGTGCTGGAGCAGCTCGTCGCCGGTCCGCCGTCCCCCTGGCAGGGGTAGTGAGCGCCGATGATGGAGACCGCGTTGTTGAAGTCGGGGTCCTTGGCCATGTCGTCGGCGACGTCCCAGCCGCTGTCGTCGGCCACGATCTGCACCTTGGAGTAGCCGGCGTCATCAAGGGCCTTGCGGAGCTGCACGTACCAGTCGGCGTCGTGGCCGCGCTCGTTCCAGCCGCCGAGGTACTTGATGTCCAGGCCGTGGCTCTTGGCGCAACCCAGCCACGAGATCAGGTAGTTGATGGTGTCGGTCGACCAGAAGCCGCCGTTGATCCAGCCGGGCGCGGCCCATGCCAGGCCGTACAGGCCGATGTCCGGGTTGCGCTTGACCGCCTGCTCGGCGAGCCAGAACTCGTAGCCCGCGTCGCAGTTGACCGTGCCCTTGCTGTGCTCGATCGACGGCTCCGAGCCGTCCGTGGAGTTGGCGTCACCGCCGATCTCCAACTTCAGCAACTGGAGGTTCGCGCCGTAGCCCGGCTTGAACATGTAGTCGAGGATCTGCTTCTGCTGGGCGGCCGGATAGTCCGTCAGCAGGCGGGAGTTGCCACCCCCACCGCTGATCGCGCCGATCCCGTCGAACGTCCGGCCGCTCTGGCCGCCGTCCACGCTGATCGACGTACCGGGGTCCGCGTGGGCCGGCGCCGTGCTCGCGGCCAGCAGCGCTGCCAGCAAGGCCAGCACCCACAGCGGGGTAAGTCTCCACACACGAGTCATCACTCGGGGCATGGCTGACGCCCTTCACTAGAGGAGGATGGCGCCAAGTGTCCCTACCTGTTGAATATTCGGTCAACAGCGCGAACAAAGAAACACAATCAAACATCCCCCGACCCACCGCCCGGGTAAAAACCTCACCGGGCGAACAGGACCCGTCAAAGCCGGATGACGAGCAGGGAGATGTCGTCCTGCTGGCCGGAGGGGTCGGTCATGGCCGGGAGCAGGCCGTCGGCCAGGTCGTCCGGGGAGAGCGCGCGCAGCTCGCGGATGGCGTCGATCAGGCGGTCGACGCCCGTGTAGATGTCCTCGCCGCGCCGCTCGATCAGGCCGTCGGTGTAGAGCACCAGGGTGTCGCCCGCCCGGTACTCCGCGGTGGCCTGCGGCCGCGGCACGTGCTCCAGGCGCGCGCCCAGCGGCGGGTCGGTGGCCTGGTCCAGCAGGTCGTACGTGCCGTCGGCGCGCATGAGCACCGGCGGCGGGTGGCCGGCGTTGCTGTACATCACCAGCCGGCTGAGCGGGAAGAGCTGGCAGGTGAACGTGGTGGTGGCCATCGCGCCGTCGTGGGAGCGCGCGTACAGGCCCAGCGTCTCCAGCGCGCCGTTGGGGCCGTCGGCGACACGGATCGCGGCGCTCAGCGCGCTGCGCAGCATGCCCATGACGCTGGCGGCGTCCACGCCGTGGCCCACCACGTCGCCGACGGACAGCGCCAGCCGCCCGTCGGGCAGGTCCACGACGTCGTACCAGTCCCCGCAGGCGTTCATGCCCTTCAGCGCCGGCAGGTAGCGCACCGCGATCTCGGGGTGCGCGGCCAGGTCGGGGGTGGCGAGCATGGCCCGCTGCAGGGCCAGCGCGACATCGCGGGTGCGCAGCGCGGACTCCTGGAGGCGGGCGTTGGCCTGCCGCAACTCCTGTGCCCTGGTGAACATGTCCGCGCGCGGCGCCTCGACGTCGGCGCCGTCTCCCGCCCGGCCGTCGTCCACCGCGCCCTCGTCCTCCTGCTCGGAGCGGACGTACTCGGTGACGTCGTCGACCTGGTGGATGATCAGCTCCACCTGCCCGTCGGCGCCCTTCACCGGCCGGTTCACCACGTTCCACCAGCGGGGGTCCAACCGGCCGGCCCGGTCCGGCCGCGGCACCGTGAAGCGGTGCAGCAACAGCATGTTGGTGCGGCCCGAGGTGAGCGCGACCTCCAGCGACCTGCGCTGGACCTCGGCGCCGTGCGAAGCCGGGTCGCTGGGATCGGGCGGGTAGGCGTCGAAGAAGCCGGAGCCGAGCAGTTCCTCCGCCGCCCTGCCGGTGGCCGCGACGTACGCCTCGTTGACCGCGACGATCGTCAGCTGCCGGTCGAGCACCACGCAGGCCGCCGGCATCGCCGCGAACAGCGCCGCGTAGTCCAGCTCGGCGCCCTCGCCGCCAGCCACCGCGACCACCCGGCCTCCCTCTCTGCACCCGTGTCGTACGCCCTGGTCCGGCCGTGCCCGCCAGTCAACCCCGGCGGCGCGGCAGCCGAGCTCAGGCGCACAGGCGGCTCGCCCGGACAGCGGAACGCGACGGCGCCCCCGGCACGGATGTGCCGGGGGCGCCGCCTCGGGCGGGTGCGGATCAGTGGTGGGTGCTCGCGCCGGATGTGGCGAGCAGTTCCACCTCGGACAGCGTGGTGGACGTGCCGCCGTTGTTCGCGGTCACCACCAGGCGGTAGGACGAGTAGGCGCCGGGGTGGGCGATCTCGAAGGGACGGGTCTGCAGGCGGTCGTCGAAGGTCTGGCCGCTGCGGGTGTCGACGGTCTTCCAGTGCTTCCCGCCGTCGTCGGAGCCCTGGAGCTGCCAGCTCTTCGGGTCCTGGGCGGCGGTGCTGCCGGAGGTGAGGGTGTAGAAGGTGGCCTTCTGCTCGGCCGACTTGCCGCTGCCCTGGTAGGCGTAGGTGATCTGCGGCGTCGCGGACGGGAAGGTGACCGCGGTCTTGGAGGTGTTGTCGAACAGGCCGGACACATCGGTGCCGTCGGTCGCCGAGCCGGTGCCCAGGCCCGCCCCAGTGGTGTCCGCGAGCGGCTTCGGGGTGCCGCCGGCCGGGGTCAGCGAGGTCTGGACGGCGGAGCTGCCGGTGCCCCACTTGGACGGCTTGGCGCCCATGGTGAAGTCCAGCACGGCGCCCTTGGAGAGCTGGTCCTGGGTCAGGTAGACCTTGTCGTACGGCTTGCCGTTGACCTTCAGCGACTGCACGTAGACGTTGCTGCGGCTGTTCTTCGGCGCGTTGACGGTGATGGTCTTGCCGTTGTCGAGGTGGATCGTCGCCTTGGTGAACAGCGGCGAGCCGATCTCGTAGTTGCCGCTGCCGGTCTGCAGCGGGTAGAAGCCCAGCGCGCTGAAGATCTGCCAGGTGGAGGTGGCGCCGTTGTCCTCGTCACCGGGGTAGCCCTGGCCGATCGAGCTGCCGGTGAACAGCCGCTGCTCGATCTCCCGGACCGCCGCCTGGGTCTTGGCCGGCGCGCCCGCGTAGTCGTACATGTACGGGATGCCGTAGGAGGGCTGGTTGCTCATGCCCAGCTCGCCCATGCGGACGTCGCGGGCCTCGATCATCTCGTGGATGGTGCCGCCGTACGACCCGGTGTCGCCCTGGGCGGTCTCCTGCGTGCCGAAGAACGTGTCGAGCTTCTTCTCCATGCTCTTCTGGCCGCCGTACAGCGAGGTCAGGCCGGCCGGGTCCTGCGGCACGGTGAAGGCGTAGTTCCAGCCGTTGGACTCGGTGTACTCGTAGCCCCAGGTCTTGGGGTCGTAGTCCGAGTCCGCCACCCGCCAGGAACCGTCGGCCTTGCGGCCCTCGAAGAAGCCCACGTTCTTGTTGAAGATCGTGGTGTAGTTCTGCGCGCGGGCCAGGAAGTACGCGGACTCCTCCTGGTAGCGCTCGCGGTCGGCCTTGGAGGTGCCGGGGGCCTTGGCGAGCTTCGCCGCCATGGTGCCGATGCCGTAGTCGTTGACGTAGCCGTCCAGCGACCAGGAGACGCTGCCGTCCACCGAGGTGTTGGTGTATCCGGTGAACTCGGAGGTGTCGATGCCCTTGCGGCCGGTGCCGGAGTTCGGCGAGACGGTGGTGGCGTTCTTCACCGCCGCTTCGTACGCGGCCTTGGCGTCGAAGCCGGTCACGCCCTTGGCGTAGGCGTCGGCGAACGCGACGTCGGAGCTGGTTCCGGTCATCAGGTCGGCGTAGCCGGGCGAGGACCAGCGGGCGGTCCAGCCGCCGTCCTTGTACTGCTGCACGAAGCCGTTGGCGAGCTTGCCCGCGGTGTCGGACTCCAGCAGCGAGTAGGCCGGCCACTCGGTGCGGTAGGTGTCCCAGAAGCCGTTGTTGACGTAGACCTGGCCGGGGACGACCTTCGCGCCGGTCTGCGTCGGGGAGCTGGGGCCCTGCGGCGAGAACGAGCTGGCGTAGCTCCACACCGGGTGGGCGTTCGTCCCGGTGTTCTCCGAGGCGGAGTTCGGGTAGAGGTTCATCCGGTACAGGTCGGAGTAGAGCGTGGTCAGCTGGTCGTCGCTGGCGCCCTGCACCTCGACCTTGCCCAGCTTGGCGTTCCACGCCTGCGCGGCGCGGTCCTTCACGGAGGTGAAGGAGGTGCCCTGCGGGATCTCCTGGTCCAGGTTCTTCTTCGCCTGGTCGGCGCTGATGAACGAGGTGGCGATGCGCATGGTCACCACCTTGTTGCCGGAGGTGTCGAACTGCGCGTAGCCGGTGACGTTGTCGCGGCCCGCTCCGGTGGTCTTGGTGGCCGTGCCGGGGGTCCGGTCGAACTCGGCGTGGATGTACATCCGGCTGGCGCCGGTGGACAGCCCGCTCTTGTGGTCGGCGTAGCCGTCGAGGGTGCCCTTGGCGGCGTCGAAGGTCAGGCCGCCGTTGTTGTCGATGTTGTCGAAGAGCAGGTCGCCGGTGTTGCCGGGGAAGGTGAAGCGCATGATCGCCGAGTGGTCGGCGGGCGCGACCTCGGCCTTCAGACCGTTGGTGAACGTCACGCCGTAGTAGTCGGGCTGCGCCACCTCGTCGGAGTGCTTGAAGGGCAGCGCCCGCTTGGTGCGGTCCAGGTCCGGGGTACCGGTGGCCGTGGAGGGCATCACCTGGAACAGGTCGCGGTCACCCATCCACGGGCTGGGCTCGTGGCTGATGCCGAGCGCCTGCAGCTCGGGCAGGTTGTCGGCGTTGTTCTGCGCCGCGTAGCTGTACTCCCAGCTGTCCGAACCCGCGTCGGTGACCGGGGTGTAGAAGTTGAAGCCGTTCGGCACCGCGGTCAGCGGCAGGTTGTTGCCGCGGGAGAACGACCCGGAGGAGTTGGTGCCGCGCCGGGTGTCCACGTGGTCGACGTAGCTCTTGGAGGTGTTCGCCGCCGGGGCCGCGCCGATCGTCAGGTCGTCGATCCAGCCCTTGAACTGGGTGGCGGCGCCCTGTGCGGCGCTGCCGGCCGGGTCGTCGTAGCCGATCAGGATGCGGTCGATCGTCTTGCCCGCGGCGACCTTGCCGACGGACGCGGCGACCGCGTTCCACTGCGAGGCGTAGAGGATCTTCGAGTCGCCCTGCGCCCGCGGGGTGAGCGCGACGCCGTTCACGTCCTGCGCGCTGCTCCGCAGCTGGCTCAGGTACGTGCCGTCGGTGAAGTGCAGGTCGATCGAGGCGTACGTGCTGGGGTACTTCAGGTCCCCGCCGGTCAGCTCCGGGAAGATGTCGTACGACAGCCGGGTGTCACGCGCGACCGGGATGTGCACGTCGTAGAGCTTGTTCCAGGCGTGCACCGCGCCGGACGCGGTGTGGGTGCCGGCGTACTCCAGCGCCTTGGCGCCGGTGAAGCCGACGTTCGGCTTGACGTCGGGACCCGAGGACGGGCCGCTGCCCACGTCGGTGGTCATGCCGGCCACCGGGGTCGGGGCGGCGGAGCCGTCGGAGAGGATGAGGTCGGCGAGCTGGGTGGAGCCGGTGTCGCCGCTGTTGGCCGTGACGTTGAGCCGGTAGTAGCGGTAGGCGCCGGGGTGGGCCACGTCGAAGATGTCCGACGAGAAGCGGTTGGCGAACTTCTGACCGCTCTCGCTGTCCACGGTGGTCCAGGTGGAGCCGTCGGCCGAGCCCTGCAGCTCGAAGTCCTTCGGGTCGCGGTCCGGGCTGTCGTTGGCCGAGGTGAGCGCGTACTTCTTGACGGTCACGTCGCCGGACAGCTCGTACTGCAGCCAGCCGGTGGTGGCGAAGGTCAGCCACTTGGTGTTGGGGTCCTCGTCGGCGGCCTTGCCGGCCGTCTCGTCGGGCGGGTTGTCCGAACTCGCCGTGACCTTGGCGATCTTGTCCTTGATACTGCCGGCCAGCACCGGCACGTTGCCGGCGGTCACGCCGGAGACCCACGCCTTGCCCTTGGCGTCGGTCTCCGAGGTGCTGGTCCAGGTCGGCTGCGGCTGCCCGGACTCGAAGGACGTGGTGAAGGCCGGCGCGGGGGTGTCGCCCGCGCCGTGCGAGCCGCTGCCCGCGGCGTGCGCGAGGCCGGCGGCGGGCACGGTCAGGGCCATGGACACCGCGGCTGCCAGCAGTGATCTGGCGAGGGTGCGGTGGGATCGGCCACTTCTCATGGAGGTGCTGCCTTTCTGGTGACGGCTCCAGGTACTGACCGGTGCCCCGCCCGCTTGCACGGGGGTCGCGGGCGGGCGGGGCACCGGCAGGTATGCGGCGGTCGGACGGGCGATCAGGCGGCGATCAGGGACGATCGGCCGCGGTCAGGCGTTGTGCCCGCTGATCGCGTACAGCGCCAGGTTCGTGTTGTCGGGAAGGGTGACGGACTGCGCGGTCTTGCCGCTGTCCAGCGGGACGGAGAGGTGCCAGAGGTTGACCGCGACGCCGTCCGGCGCGCCGCTGCTGTTGTAGCGGCTGTCGGCGTGCACGGCGATGTCCTCGCCGAGCCGCGGGGAACCGGCCGCCCAGTCCGTGGCGTTCAGCGCGAGCTGCGCGCTGCTGCCGTCGGTGTAGTGCACCGTCGCGGTCGAGGTGACGTCGCCGCCGTGCGCGGAGAGCAGCACGTCGAGCCCCGAGTAGGCGCGCGGCACCAGGGAGACGGTCTGGCCGTGGGCGGTGACGAAGTTCTTCGCGGTGCCCGCGGTGTCCGGGAAGTCGTAGGCGCGGCCGGCCAGCACCCCGGTGCCGGGCGTCGGCATCTGCTCGGCGGGGTAACTGGTGCCGGTGCCGTCGAAGTCCGCGCCGGGGCCGCCCGCCGCGCTGACCCCGTCCACGTCGTACTGCCCGGACAGGTCCTGCGGGCAGTAGCCGCTGCTGCCCTGGCAGCCCGCGGTCGTCACCGACACCGGTACGGTCCTGGTCGCGGTCGGCCCGCCGGCCTGCTTCACCGTGACGGTCACCGGGTAGGTGCCGTCGGGCGTGCCCGCCGGGGCGGAGACGTGCAGCGGCACCACGTGGGTGGCGGGCAGGGACTTGGACTCGACGGTGAAGGAGGTCCGCGCCGGGTCGACGGTCAGCGGTCCGGCGGAGGAGGCCGCCACCGAACCGGACACCGTGCCGGGCCCGGAGAGCACCGCGGACACGTCCACCTCGGTGGCCTTGGCCCCGGCGAGGATGCCGGGCGCGGCCGGGCTCGCGGCCGCGGCGGTGTGCCGACGGTTGTCGGGCACGTGGTCGAGGGCGGGCGGCGCGGCCGACTTGGCGGTGCCCCAGGTCGAGGGCGAGGTGCCGAGGGTCAGCGCGAGGTTCTTGCCCGCCTTGATGTCGGCGGTGGTGAAGTAGGTGTCGGTGAGCGCCTTGCCGCCCAGGCGCGCGGACTGGATGTAGCGGTCACTGTCGCTGCTGCCCGGCGCGGTGACGGTCAGCCGGCCGCTCGGGTAGTACTTCCGGTCCAGGCTGAGGTCCACCCGGCTGAACAGCGGCGTGGACACGCCCCATTCGTCGGTGCCGGGCGCCATCGGGTAGATCCCGATCGCGGACAGCACCTGCCAGGCCGACATCGTGCCGAGGTCGTCGTTGCCGGTGACCCCGTTGGGCGCGTCGGTGAACAGCGTCAGCGCGGCGTGCACCACGTCGGTGGTCTTCCACGGCTGCCCGGTGGACAGGTACGTGTACGGGGCGCTGAGGTCGGGCTCGTTCTGCGGGTTGTACTTGTCCTGGTTGTAGTACGAGTAGGGGCCGTTGACCCACACGTTCCGGGCGGTGCCGGCCGGGTCCTTGAGCAACTGGTCGTAGGCGAAGAAGGAATCCAGCCGCGCGTTCCCGGCGGAGGTGCCGCCGATCTGGTCGAGCAGGCCGGGCAGGTCCTGCGGCACCAGCCACATGTACTGCCAGGACGTGCCCTCGTGGAAGCCGACGCTGGAGGCGGGGTCGGTCGGGCCGACGAACGCGCCGTCGGTGTCGCGGGCCTGGAAGAAGCCGGTGGCCGAGTTGAGGATGCTGCGGTAGTTCTGGCCGCGGGTCAGGTACGTGGCGGCGTCGGCCTGGTGGCCCAGGTCGCGCGCCATCCCGCCCAGCGCCGCGTCGGCCAGCGCGTACTCCAGCGTCGCGGACGGCCCGTGCTGGTAGTCGTCGTCACCGGGCTTGGTCTGCGGCCGGGTCGGGTCGTAGGGCACGTAGCCGTTCGCCAGGTACTCCGGGTCGGCCTGGCGGTCGGCGGACGGCGAGGAGGCGGGCGCCGCGTGGTCGACGTGCTGCTTCAGCACCCGGTACGCCTCCTCCTCATGGCCCTTCAGCAGGCCCTGCCGGTAGGCGTCGACCAGGAACGGGGTCACCGGGTCGCCGGTCATGATGTTGGTCTCGACGGTGCCGTAGCCCCAGCGCGGCAGTTGCCCGCTCTCGTCGGCCACCCGCAGCAGCGACAGCGCCATGTCCCGGGACTCGCGCGGCGCCAGCAGCGACAGCAGTTGCTGCTGGGTGCGGTAGGTGTCCCACAGCGACCAGTTCTGGTAGTACGTGATGCCGTCCGCGGGGTGCACCTTGCCGTCCCAGCCGGTGTACCGGCCGTCCACGTCGTCGCCGACGTTCGGGGCGAGGAAGGACCGGTACAGCGACGAGTAGAAGGTGCGCTGCTGCTCGTCGGTGCCGCCGGTCACCCGTATCTGCGCGAGCCGGTCCTGCCATGCCTGCTTGGCGGCGGCGCGGGTCCGGTCGAAGCTGCCGCGCCCCTCCGCGGCGAGGTTCTTCGCGGCGCCGGCCGGGCCGGTCCACGACAGCGAGGTCACGGCGGTGACGGCGCGGTCCTTGGTGGTGTCGAACCGCACGTAGGCGCCGCCGCGTCCGGTGGAGGTGGACGTGGCGCTGCCCGCGGTGACGGTGCCGCCGTTCCAGGTGCCGTAGGAGGCGAACGGCCGGTCGAAGCGGGTCTCGGTGTAGAGCGTGTACGGCTTGGTGTCCTGGCAGAAGCCGCTGCCGGTGATCGCGGTGAGCACGGTGCGGTCGTCCACGACGGTCACGGTGCTGCTGGTCACCTTGTGCAGCGCCTGGCCGCTGTTGAGCAGGACATTGGCCTTGTCGGTCGCGGGGAAGGTGTAGCGCTGCCAGCCGGTGCGCGCGGTCGCGGTCAGCTCGGCGGTGATGCCGGTGCCGAGCTTCACCTGGTACGACCCGGGCGACGCGCTCTCGTCGTCGTGGCTGTACGGCGCCGCGTACTGCGCGTCGTCGGTGCTGGTGATGTCGCCGGTGGTGGGCAGCACCGGCAGGTCCCCGCCGAGGCCGCAGCCGACGCCGGACAGGTGCACCGAGCTGAAGCCGAGGATGTGGTCCTGGTTGTAGTCGTAGCCGGTGTTGTGGCCGGTGTCCGGGGAGAGTTGGACCATGCCGAAGGGCACGGCGGCGCCGGGGTAGGTGTTGCCGTCGTCCTGGGTCCCGATGAACGGGTTCACCAGGTGGGTCAGGTCCCCGCCCGCGCTCGCCGTGCCGGCCGAGGCGGCTTGCGCCGGCAGTGCCGCCGCGCAGGCCGCGGCGAGCGCGACCACTGCCGCGGTGGCCGCTCTTCGCAGCCGCGTCCGTCGGGTCATCGTGTACTCCACTTCGTTGACAACGTTGTCAGCTCTCCATACAGGCCGGGCCTGATGGAATCCGGGGCGTGGGACATGCCAAGAATGACAGGAATCCTGACGACGAAGGGCCCCGGCGTCAAGCGTTCGGCGCCTGACGGATGATCAGAAGCCGTCCGGCGCTGCCGCGTCCGTATCGATTCAAGCTTCGGCGCACCCCCGGCGGGCCGCGAAGGCTCGCCCGGCGCGACACCTGGACGGAGCTCGGATGTGCTTGTAGCCTCAAGCCGCACTCCACCATTGAAACGTTTCACACCGTCTTCCCGTCTGGAGCCGCCCCCATGCCCAACACCCCTGCGGGAGAAGGCCCCCGCCCGCCCGGACCGCAGCGCCGCACCGTCATGAAGGCCGGGCTCGGCGGCGCCGCGCTGGCCGCCGCCGGGCTCACCTTCGGCTCCGCCGGCACCGCCGCCGCGGACAGCGCCCACCGCGGCCCGGCCGGCGCCCCGGCCCCGCACGACACCGGCGACTGGCAGAAGTACGTCCAGGGCCCGTCCAGCCGGACCGTACGGCCGGTGAGCGTGCTGCGCAGCAGCGGCTCGGTCACCGACCCGCAGGCGCTGCTGGCGCCGGGCGGCGGCGTCACCGTGCTGAGCCGCCCGCAGCCGGCGCAGCCGCCGCGCTGGCCGGACGGCACCACGGCGACCGCCTCGTCCTCGCACGCGCCCAACGGCGGCGACGACGGGCAGCCGCGCACCTACGACGCCGGCAACGCGATCGACGGCGACCCCGGCACCTTCTGGAACGACGACACGATCGCGGCCTACCCGGACACCCTGACCGTCACCACGGCCGCGCCGCTGTCCCTGCCGGGCATCACGCTGCTGTCCAACTCCGACGGCGTGCCGGCCGACTTCACCGTCGAGACCTGGGACGGCGCGGCCTGGCGGACCGCCGCCACCGTCACCGGCAACACGTCCGTGCGGCGGGCCGTGCCCTTCGCCGCGACGGTCTCCACCACGCAGGTGCGGATCAACGTCACCGCCGACCAGAGCACGCCCCAGGGCGAGTTCACCCGGATCAACGAGGTGTACCCGGGGCTGCTGGCCGACGACGACATCCCGCGGGTGGTGATCGACTTCGGCAAGGTCGTGGTGGGCTACCCGCACGTCACCTTCACCTCCGCCTCGGGCAACTCCCCCGGCGTGCGGCTGGCGTTCTCCGAGACCGTCCAGTTCCTCACCGACCGCAGCGACTTCACCCGGGCCGACCAGTCCGGGGTGCCCTCCCAGGGCACCGACCAGTTCGCGGTGCCGGCCGGCGGCGCCGACTGGAAGGACACCAAGGGCTACCAGAGCGGCACCCAGGTCTACGCCGACGGCCTGCACGGCTTCCGCTACCTGCAGATCAGCCTGGACGCGCTCGCCTCCGACGCGCCGGCCGCCCAGCCCTGGGGCGAGGTGTCGATCGACGCGGTGTGGCTGGAGTTCACCGCCTACCTCGGCACCCCGGACTCCTACACCGGCTGGTTCCTCAGCGCCGACGACGACCTCAACCGCTACTGGTACGGCGCCGCGTACACCAACGAGCTGGTCACCGACACCTTCCGGTCCGACGACATCGACCCCCGCGGCGCCGACAGCCCCTCCCTGGACGGCAAGCTGGTCCTCCAGGACGGCGCCAAGCGCGACCGGGACCCGTACGTCGGCGACCTGGCGGTGTCCGCCCGCACCCTGTACCTCACCCACGACGACGCGGCCGCGGCCGCCCGCAACGTGCTCGCCGACCTCGCCGACCACCAGCGCTCCGACGGCTGGATACCGCCCGCGTCGATCAACGGCTACACCCTGCCGCTGTTCGACTATCCGCTGTGGTGGGTGACCTGCAGCTGGGACTACGTCCTGCACACCGGCGACCGCGCCTACGCCACCGGCTACTACCCGCACCTGACGAAGGTGCTCGACTCCTGGTACCCGTCGGTGACCGACGGGGACGGTCTGCTCAGCAAGGGGCTCAACGGCACGTCGGGGTACGGCGACTACGCCTTCCTCGGCCGCACCGGGCAGATCACCTACTACAACGCCAACTACGTGCAGGCCCTCACCGACGCCGCCTCGATCGCGACGTACCTGGGCAACTCCGCCGACGCCGGCCGCTGGACGGACCGGGCGACCACGGTCGCCGCCGCCGTCAACGCCCATCTGTGGGACGCGGCCGCCGGCGCCTACCTGGACTCCTCCAGCGGCCCGGCCCGGCACGCCCAGGACGGCAACGCGATCGCGATCACCGCCGGCGTGGCCGACGCCACCCGGGCCGCGTCCGCCCTCGCCCACCTGGACGCCACGACGGTACTGCCGTACGGCAACGCCTTCATGGACAACGACACCATCTTCGACGGCGCCTCGCAGCGGGTCTACGCCTTCACCTCCTACCCGGAGCTGGTCGCCCGCTTCCGCAGCGGCCGGGAGGACTCCGCGCTGGACCAGATCCGCCGCACCTACGGCTGGATGGACACCCACGACCCGGGCATCACCAGCTGGGAGGGGATCGGCCCCGACGGCTCGCTGTACGAAGGCTCGTACACCAGCATGGCGCACGGCTGGTCGACCGGCGTGGTGCCGGCGCTCACCAACGAGTTGCTCGGCGTCCGGCCGACCGCGCCGGGCTTCACCACCTGGTCGGTGCGCCCCCGCCCCGGCTCGGTCGCCTGGGCGCGCGGCCAGGTGCCCACCCCGCGCGGCCCGCTCGGGGTGGACTGGCACCATCCCGGCCGGGGCACGTTCGCCCTGACCGTCCGGGTGCCGCGTGGCACCCGGGGCAGCGTCGCCCTGCCCACCGACGGACACCACGTCACGGTGCACGTCGACGGCAAGCTCGCGTGGAACGGAAGGAAGGCCAAGGCGTACGCCGCCCGGGCCCAGGACGGGTGCGTGCTGCTCGACGGGCTGACCGCCGGGACCCGCACGGTGTCCGTCCGCCCGGCCGGCTGAGCGGGCGCGGGCGGCCGCCCCCGGACCCGCGTGCTCGGTCCGGGGACGGCCGCCCGCGCCGTCGGTCACGCCGTCGCCACCGCGAAGACGTGCATGTCGCCTCCCGTGGTGGTGGCCGGCAGCGTCACCGAGGCGAGCTGCTTGCCCGCCTGGAGGGTGATGGCCGCGGTCGCGAAGACATCGGTGCCCACCGGGTCGGTGCTGCTGCCCATGACGTCGCGGTACGTGGTGTGCACCGCCGTGACGTTGCCGAAGGAGGGCTGGTCACCGCCGCCGCCGAGGGTCCAGTCGCTGAAGCCGATGTCGGCCTGCTGGGTGGTGCCGTCGGTGTAGGTGAGGGTGGCCGTGCCGCTGGTGGGGCCGTCGTCGGCGCTGCCCAGCAGGCTGAGCCGGGTGGCGCCCGCCGCGGTCTTGGAGACGTCGAGCACCTGGTCACCGCCGCCGACCTGGATGTTGTCGGGGGCGCCCGGCGTCACCTGCGGCCAGGTGAAGTCGAAGCCGCCCGCCGAGACGGTGCCGCCCGGGGTGACGCCGGCCGCGGCCAGCGCCTTCGCCGAGTAACTCCAGCCGCCGCCGTCGAAGTCGGCCGCCGGGTTGTCGTCGTCGGCCGATATGCCGCGGTTGTTGACGTACCAGCTGATGCTGCCCTTCACCCCGACCGTCACCGACAGCCACGCCTTGGGGGCGGGGGTGCTGCCGGAGCCGGCAGCCGAGGAGGTCAGGGTGATCGGGACGGCGTAGACGCCCGGCTTGGTGCCCGCGGCGACCGAGACCGACAGCTTCGCGGTGGCGGTGCCGTTCGCGGACAGGCCGATCCGCCCGCTCGCCGGGGTGAGCGTGATGCCGTCCGGCACGTCGGCCGACCAGCGCACGTCCTGGCGGCTGTCGCGGATCGTCGAGACGCTCAGCGTGCTGTCCGCCGACGTGCCGGGCTCGGCCTTGACCGCCCCGGGCGCGGTGCTGGCGAAGAACGGCGCCTCACCGTCGCGGTAGGACGGCGGCGCGTCCTTGGCGGCACTGCCCCACTTGGTGTTCGGGGTGCTGCCCAGGGTGTAGTCCAGGGTGCCGCCGTGGGTGACGAAGGAGGCGGGGACCCAGGGCTGGTCGGAGCTCCTGCCGTTGGTGCGCAGGCTCTGGATGTAGACGTTCTTCGCCGAGGTCTGCGGCGCGTTGACCGTGATGGTCCGGCCCAGGCCGGTGTGGATCACCGCGTGCGGGAAGACCGGCGCGGTGAGCACCAGGTCGGCCCGGCTGGGGACCTGCGGGTACAGGCCGAGCGCGGAGAAGACGTACCAGGACGACATGGTGCCCGCGTCGTCGTTGCCGGGGATGCCGCCGGGGGTGTTCGTCCACAGCGTGTCGGTCTCGGCGCGGGTGGTCTCCTGCGTCTTGTAGGGCGCGCCGAAGTAGTCGTACAGGTAGGCCGCGTTGATGTCGGGCTCGTTGGTCGGGTCGTTCTTCGTCGGGTCGTCGGCGGTGAAGTCGAAGCTGCCGTCGGCGTCGTGGAAGAAGGCGTCGAGGCGTTCGATGGCCGCCTTGTTCCCGCCCATCGCCTGGGCGAGGCCGGCGATGTCGGAGTAGACCATCCAGCTGTACTGCGAGCTGGTGCCCTCCACGAAGCCGTCGCCGGTGGCGGGGCTGAAGTTGGTGCCGGCCCAGGAGCCGTCGGAGTTGCGGTTGCGCATCCAACCGCCCTGCGTGGTGGCGTTCGGGTCGAAGACGTTGCTCCAACTGCCGCTGCGCTGCGCGAACTTCTGCGCGTCGGAGCGGTCGCCGAGCTGGCCGGCCAGCTGCGAGATGCCGAAGTCGGCCGCGGCGTCCTCCAACGTCTCGGCGGCGCCGCCCCAGCAGTGGCAGTTGTCGGCCGGCACGTAACCGAGCGCCTTGTACTGGTCCAGCGCGGGGCGCTGGCCGACGCACTCGACGTTGCAGCCGGAGCTGTCGGAGTCGTTCGCGGTCGGCACGGTGGCGGCCTTGACCAGCGAGGCGAGGGCGCCCTTGACGTCGAAGTCGGTGCCGCCGAAGGCGTAGATCCCGGCGAGCGCCGCGTCGGAGGGGTCGCCGGACATGACGCTGGTCTTGCCGTTCTCCAGCAGCCAGCGGTCCCATTCACCGCCGCGCTGGTTCGCGTAGTTGAACAGCGACTGGGCGTAGTCGCTGCCGACCTTGGGCTGGAGCAGCGTCAACAGCTGCACCTGGGCGCGGTACTGGTCCCAGCCGGAGAAGGTGCCGTACTGCGCGTGCTGGCCGCGGGAGAGCCGGTGGACCTTGCGGTCGCCGCCGAGGTACTGCCCGTTGGCGTCGTTGGTGAGCGTCGGCTCCAGCATCGAGTGGTAGAGCGCGGTGTAGAAGGTGCTGGTCTGGTCGGAACTGCCGCCGGAGACCTGGACCTTGCGCAGCGCGGTGTTCCACGCGGCGACCGCCTGGGCGTGGACCGCGGCGAAGGACTTGCCCGCCGGGTTCTCCGCGCGCAGGTTCGCCTCGGCGTTCGCGGCGCTGACGTACGAGATCGCGACCTTGGCCTGCACGTTCTTCGTGCCCTGGGCGAAGGTGACGTAGGCGCCGGAGCCCTTGCCCGCGGTCGGGTTGCCGCTGGAGTTGTAGCCGGTGCCGCCGGAGGCCGAGGTGGAGCCGGGCTTCAGCGTGTCGTCGGTCCAGGTGCCGACCTTCGCGAACGGCTGGTCGAAGTGCGCGGTGAAGTACAGGGTGTACAGGTCGTGCCGGTTGTTCGCGCTCTGCGGGCCGCAGAAGTTGCCCGCGCTCACCGAGCCGGTGACGGTCCGGGTCGCGGCGTCCACGTGGACGTCGGCCGCGCTGCTGCCGCTCTCGGAGTTGGAGGTGCGCAGCAGCATGCTCGCGGGCTTGTCCGCCGGGAAGCCGAACTCCCCCGTGCCGGTACGGGCGGTGCTGGTCAGCTCGGCGCTCGCGCCGCTGTCCAGGCCGACCTTGTAGTAGCCGGGCGACGCGGTCTCGTTCGCGTGGCTGAAGGTGCTCGCGTAGGTGGCGTCCTTGGTGTCCGCGCTCGGCGAGGAGTCGACGTCGCCGACGTACGGCATGATCGGGATGTCCCCGTTCGCGCCGGAGCAGCCCACGCCGTTGAGGTGGGTCAGGCTGAAGCCGCGGATCTTCGTGGCGTCGTAGCGGTAGCCGCCGGGCGCCGGCGTGGAGAACTGGTTGCCCGTCGAGTTCTGCGGGCTCCACGCGAGCATGCCGAACGGCACCACGGAGCCGGGGTAGGTGTTGCCCGCGTTCGACGTTCCGATCAGCGGGTTGACGGCCGAGGCCGGGTCGGCGGGCGCGCCGTGCGAGGGCGCCGCGTCGGCGGTCCCGGCGCCGAGGCCGAGCCCGAGGAGTGCGGTCGCCGCGGCCAGCGCGCAGACGGCTCTGCGCCTGCGGCGGGTTCCGACCGTCCGGTGCGGGGTTGAGTCTGGCACCAATCCTGCCCTTCGTGGAGTACGGGTGATCGGCAGGGGAACGGCCTCTCCCCCCGGCGGGCGGGGCGACGGGACCGAACCCGACAACGTTGTCAGGAAGTGAATGACGATGTTGCTCCGACCGCGCAGGAGTGTCAAGGAAAGTTCTGCGGCCCGGGCGGACAAACGCGGTCAACTGCACGTAAGCGGGGGGCTGTCGCGGGTGCGGGGGGCGCGGGGGGCTGGTGACGGGGCGTCACCCGGGGGCGATCGGGGGAGGTCCGGGGGCCGGAGGTCGGGGGGCCGACGGGCGGGCGCGGCCGGTCCGGCGGCCGCCGCGTGGGGTCCGGCGGGTCAGCCGTCGGACGGGTGGGCGTCGGACGGGTGGGCGTCGGCCCGTGCGTGGGCGCGGTCGATCTCGGCCATGTGCTGCTCGGCCCAGTCCCTGACCGCGGACAGCGGGCCCTCCAGGGAGAGCCCCAACTCCGTGAGGCGGTAGTGGACGCGGGGCGGCACCGTGGGTTCGACGCGACGGCTGACGAGACCGTCGCGGGTCAGTCCGCGCAGCGTGACCGACAGCATCTTCTGCGAGACGCCCGCCATACGGCGCTGGAGTTCCGCGAAGCGCACCTCGTCCGGGGACGCCTCCGCCAGCACCTTGACGGCCATCGACGTCCACTTGGTCCCGATCCGGTCGAGCAGGCGCCGGGTCGGGCACAGCGGGTCGAAGAGGTCGCCGCGGCCCTGGGGCGGACCGGACGGGGAGGAGGGGACGGAAGGGGCGGTCACCTGGAACTCACCACCTGTGGCACGAGTGCGGTCTTGGCCGGTCCAGCGTAGTTACCTACGGTGGTGTTGTCACCATTGGTAACCGCCTGGGAGGTCGCCCATGTCCCCCGTCCCCCGCACCACCGCCCGCAGCCGCCCGCCCGAGGTGGTGCTGCGCCACGTCGAGGCGGGCGGCGTCGAACTCCACGTGGCGACCGCGGGACAGGGCCCCGCCGTCCTCCTCCTGCACGGGTTCCCGCACACCTGGCAGTTGTGGACCGAGGTCATCGGCGAACTCGCCCACGACCACCGGGTGATCGCCCCCGACCTGCGCGGGCTGGGCGCCAGCGGGCCCGCGACCGGCGGTTACGACGCAGGCACCCTCGCGGCCGACGCGGAAGCCCTTCTCGCCGCCCTCGGCGAGACCTCCGCGGCCGTGGTCGGCATCGACGCGGGCACCCCGCCCGCCTTCCTGCTGGCCATGCGCCGCCCCGACCTCGTCAGCCGGCTGGTGGTCATGGAGTCGCTGCTGGGGACGCTGCCGGGCGCCGAGGACTTCCTGGCCGGCGGGGCACCGTGGTGGTTCGGCTTCCACGCCGTGCCCGGCCTCGCGGAAGACGTGCTCACCGGCCACGAGGCCCGCTACATCGACTGGTTCCTCGACGCCGGCACCCTCGGGGAGGGGCTCCGCGCCGACCTCCGCGACGCCTTCGTCAGCGCCTACACCGGCAGCGACGCGCTGCGCCGCGCCTTCTCGTACTACCGCGCGATGCCCGCCGGCGCCCGGCAGATCCAGCAGGCCGCCGCCACCGGCAGGCTGGCGGTGCCCACGATGGCGATCGGCGCGCACCCTGTCGGGGCCGCGCTCGAACGGCAGTTGCGGCCGATCACCGACGATCTCGTGGGCCACGTCCTTGAGGACTGCGGCCACATCATCCCGCTGCACCGCCCGGAGGCGCTGCTCGGCCTGATCAAGCCGTTCCTGGGCTGAGGCCGGCCCGGAGCGGCGACCACTCGTCACAGGGAGACCGTCTCACCCCTTACTGTCACTGGGGTACGTGAGGCGTGACCATCACCCGAAAGGGCGACTCCGCTACGCAACGTCGCGCGATCGAAAATCGGCCACGGCTCGATCCGGGCTTCGTTCCGGGCCCTGACGGGCGGGGCCGCGGTCGAACGGGACGCGACCGGACGGAACCACGCGTCGCGGTGTTTCACGCCCGCGGGTGCGGGTCACCCGGGGACCATGATGCGAACGCTACTGCGCGGCGGCCTCGCCGGAGCCGCCGGGACGACCGTGCTCAACGCCGTCACGTACGGCGACATGGCCCTGCGCGGCAGACCCGCGAGCACCGTTCCGGAGGCGACCGTGGAGGCGCTGGCGGACCGGGCCGGGGTCACCATCGACGGCACCGGCCAGACCCGCGACAACCGGGTGAGCGCGTTGGCGGCGCTGTCCGGGATCGCCACCGGCATGGGGGTGGGCACAGCCGTCGCCGTACTGCGGAAAGCGGGGGTGCGGCTGCCGCTCTGGGCGGGCGGCGTCCTCACCGGGGCGCTCGCCATGGCGGTCAGCGACCTGTCCATGGCCGAGTTGAAGGTGAGCGACCCGCGCACGTGGTCGGGCGCGGACTGGGTCTCCGACGCGATACCGCACCTGCTGTACGGCCTCGCGACGTACGGCGTCGTGACGGCCGGGGAGCGGCGCGCGTGAGAGCGCCCGCCGGCGTACGGGCCGGCCTCGTGCGAGCCGGGCTGGTCGGGGCCGCGTCCGGGGCGCGCAGCCAGATCGGAACGGCGGCCGTCGCGGTGAGCGGGCGGGCCGAGACCGCCCCGGAACCGCTGGACCTGCTGGCCGGGCGGCCGGCCGTGATCGGCACGGTGACTGCTGCCGTCGGTGAGCTGGTCGCCGACAAGCTGCCGGCGACCCCGAGCCGGCTGACCGCCGCCGGGCTGGTGCCCCGCGTCGTGCTCGGCGGCCTGGCGGCCGCGGTGCTCGCCGCGGACGCCGTGCGGGCGCTCGCGCCGCCGCCCGGCCGGCGGCCCTCGGCGGACGACGGCAACGGTTCGGTGCAGCAGGCGAGTTCGGCGGGTTCGTTGACGGGTTCGGCGGATTGGGCGGGTTCGGCGGAGAGGCCCGCGCCCTCCTCACCCGGGCCGGTCCTGCTCGCCACCGCCGGCACGGTCGGCGGGGCCGTGGCCGTCGCCGCCGCCTTCGCGGGCGCCCGATGGCGCCGCCGGTGGTCCCTGCGCGGACACGACGACTGGCCCGCCGCGGCCCTGGAGGACCTGGCCGCCTTGGCCCTCGCGTGCGCCGCGTGCACCCGGCCGACTCCCCCACCCCGTACCGGTGACGCCGCGTGGTGATGGGGCGGGCCGCCTGCGCGGGACGCACCCGGTGCCCCGGTGGGCCCCGTCCCTGCCGGCACGTCACCCTCGGGCCGCGGCGACCACTGACGTACGGACCCGGGACCCTGCGCGGCCGAACCACGACCGGCCACCACCGGCCACGACCGGCCCGCGCCGCGCAACCCGGGCCCCGACGAGCGGGTTCGGCCGGGGAGTTCGGCAGTAGCATCGAGGGAACGGGACGGACCGCCGTGGGAGCGGCGATCGGGGTGCGGACCAGGGACCGCGCGTCCGCCGGCCGGCCGCCCCGCCTGGAACGGAGGGCCGCGATGACTCCCCCGGCCTCCCCCGCGGACCCGGCCGAGCCGGTTCGCCGGGTCGAGTTGACCCCCGCCGCCGAGGAACTGCTCGGCCGGCTCGCCGACCGGCACGGCCCGCTGATGTTCCACCAGTCCGGCGGCTGCTGCGACGGAAGCTCCCCGATGTGCTACCTGCGCGGCGAGTTCCGGGTGGGCGGCGCGGACGTGCTGCTCGGCAGGGTGGCGGGCGACACGCCGTTCTGGATGAGCGCGAGCCAGTTCGCCTACTGGCGCCACACCCACCTCACGGTCGACGTGGTCAAGGGCCGTGGCAGCGGCTTCTCGCTGGAGGCCCCGGAGGGCGTGCGCTTCCTGCTGCGCTCACGCCTGCTCACCGACGACGAACTCGCCCTGCTCGCCGCCGAACCCTCCCCGCTCACCGGCGCGGACGCCACCGCGTCGTAGTCCGCCCGCCCCGCCCGACCCCACCTCACCTCACCTCACCCAGCTCAGCAGCGCCGCGTGAAACGCGTCGAACGCCTCGCACCTTTCCGGGGTGGGCGTCGGGTCGATCTCCGTCTGCGACCGGCACACCTCGTCATCGCCGTTGGGGGTCAGGCGCGCGAGGAAGCCGAACCCGTCCCCGACCCGCACCGCGTGCAACGTCAGCGGATTGTTGCGGCCTTTCCTCATCGGTCGTGTGTGATGGATGCGGTCGGTACCTCGAGCGCGTTCGCGTACCGGCGGATCGTGTCGGGGCTGGCACCGACAAGCCCGCGCTCCAAGCGGGACAAATGACCCCGGTCGAGGCCGGTTAATGTCTGCATGTCCCGCAGGCTTACCTTGAGGGCAGTTCGCAGAGCCCGCATGGCAGCGCCGTTCGGTCGTAGGCGCGGCACACCGCCCGCTTTCGGTGGAGTGTTCTTGATTGGCATGATCCTGGTTCTCGATGAATACAGGGGTCGGACGTTCGGTACGGATTTCCTGCGTTGCTGCCCATTGCCCGGACGGCAGCCTTCGGGGTCATACGGTCGTCAGCTTGCAGCTACGCCGGTGGACACGAATCGAACTGCCACAAACGGTGCCCCGAATCCCACGCATGCCCATCGGTCAGCTCACTGCGGCACCTCTGCGCCGTTCTCGCCGCACACAGCCCACAGCACCTTTCCCGGGCCGTCCCGGTCGCTCACGCCCCACTGCCCGCCAGTCAGCGCGTCCACCAAACCCAGGCCGCGCCCGGACTCGTCGTCTGGTGACGCCTCCCTGTGCTCCGGCTTGGCGTCACTGGCGTCATGCACCTCGATGCGCACTCCGGAGGCGAGTCGCTCGAACCGAGTGGCGATCAGATTCCCGTACGGCGGGTGCGCGTGCGTGACCGCGTTGGTGACCAGCTCGCATACGACCACTTGGGCGCTGTCCTTGAGATGCGGCAACCCCCAGGCGTCGAGGTGCTGGGCGAGGAACTGACGCGCCCTGCACACCGAGAGGGGCGCGGGAGGCCACAACTTGTCGACAACGGACGGACATTCCTCGGCCGGAACCGCCGGCGCAGGCGAGGTCATGACGAGACCCCCGTCCGGCCGAGAGGTTCGACTGTTACCCATTCGGGCAACGCTGTGAGAAGGCTCATTGGCTGCCTGCTGTCTCAGGTGGTCCGGGGCCCCGGGGCCGTTCGAGCGGTCGCCGAGGTCTGCTGTCAGCACGTAACGGTGCCGTCCCATGAGCTTCAAGCGGACAGAGCGCCAGGGGAACCGCGAACGGGGAACCCCGCAACGCCATTTGGGGAACCCCGCACGGGGCTACCCTGGAAGGGTTCGCCTCCGTTCCTGCAAGGTGGCCCATGGACGAGCGCAAGACACACCGCCGTGACTTCCCGCTGACGATTCCGGATGCACTCCTACAAAGCGACGCCATGCGGCAGGCATGCGCTGCGCGGAACTTTCAGGAGATATTCCGACTCGTCAACCGGAGGACGGGCTCCAGCTATGCGGCCATGGCTGCCGCCGTTGGAAAGATGACAAGTTCACGAGTGAGCGACATCATCCGTGGCGTTCGTGGGATTCGCGGACAGGGAGTGATCGAACGAATTGCCGATGGATTCGGCATCCCAGGTGAAATGCTCGGACTCCCGATGCGGCCATGGGAGAGGATTTCCCCGGAGGAAGTCGCCCGGCCGGATTCGCTGATTCGCTCCCCAGTACAAGAGGCGAAAGATTCGTCGCCCTTACTCTCCGCAGAGACGAGCGCGGCGTCTGACATTCTTTTCATCTCTGTGTGGGTCGAGGGGAGGAGGCAGATTGTGCCTATGAGTCGCCGCGCATTGCTTGCTGGGGCCGTTGGCGCCGGGTTGCACGCTCCGGAAAGCGGAATCATATTCCACCACGCCGTACCCAAGCTCGACGGCTCCCGCATTGAAGCAGCGACAGAACATCTCAGAGATATGTGGCATACGCTTGTCCGAGCCGACAACCTCTTCGGCCCGCGACATGCCCTCGCATCAGTTCAGCAGCAGATTTTGATTCTCGAAGCGCTACTGGAATACACGCGAGGCGATCAACGGCTTGAGCTGCTGAGGCTGGCCGCCCAATACGCCGAGTCTGCCGCATGGCTGCATGAGGACTCCGCCGATTTGTCTATGGCGGCGAGATGGACGAGCCAGGCAATGGAATGGGCAACAGAATCCGGGGATCAGGCCATGGTGACATGGACACTGTTTCGCAGAAGTCAGCAGGCCACGACGAAGAGGAATCCCGGGCAGGCCATCGGCCTCGCTCAGGCAGTCCAACGGAACGAGGCTGTGCTCACCGCGCCCATGAGGGCAGCTGCTTTGCAGCAAGAGGCTCACGGATATGCCTTGGATGGGGACGAAATCGCCTGTCACAAACGGCTGGACAGAGCTCATGAATTCGCGGCCTCACAGCAGACGAAGGGAGACGCCCGCTCCGGACACGGTGACTTCTGTACGCCGAGTTACATCGAGATCCAGCGTGCGAACTGTTGGCTCAGCCTCAACCGGCCCGATCGTGCCGCACCCGTCTTCGCACAGGCACTGACCGAGCTTCCGGACGCGTACCAGCGTGACCGGGGCCTTGCACAGGCACGGCTGGCAATGGCGTACGCGGGAATCCAGGAGTACGACGAAGCCGCCAAACATGCTGCTTCAGCGCTCAGCGTTGCACGTGGTTCGGGCTCGGCGCGTACCATGCATGAGACGATTTCCGCGGTTAACGCACTCGGGGCGGTCCATGGCTCGCCTGCCGTGACTGAACTGTTTGATGCAATCGGGGAAGGGCCGGAGTTGGAGCGCGGTGAACACTCATGAGTCGGCAGCCATGCGGCGTGCTATTGCAATTTCCGCCCAGGGCCTGGGGTCGGCAAGCCCAAATCCGCCGGTGGGATGCGTAATTCTCGACCGCGACGGGCGGACGGTCGGCGAAGGATACCATGTCCGCAAGGGGAATCCACATGCGGAGGTCAATGCGCTCGCTGCCGCCGGCAATCTCGCCGATGGCGGTACGGCGCTAGTGACGCTGGAGCCGTGCAATCATTACGGCCGGACGCCACCCTGTCGGGAAGCACTGATCCAGGCGAATGTGGCCAGAGTTCTGATCGCCGTGATGGACCCGACTTCACGCGGTGAAGGTGGCGCCGCTCTCCTGCGTGCAGCAGGCGTGCAGGTGGAAACCAATGTTCTTGAAGATGAAGCGCTGATTGTTTTGGGCCCCTGGCTGGCCGCACTGAAAAACGGTCGCCCCTTCGTCACATGGGTGTACACGGCCGACTCGGACGGCTTGCCGGACTCGGACCGGGAGCGCGATGCGGCATTCCATGAAATGCGAGCGATTCGGGGATCGTACGATCTTCTGGTCCACGAAGACGGCGGAATAGCGGAAGGAATGCCGGGGAGTCACGGCGAGGGAGTCTTCCGGACCCCCGCCGACTGGCCGCGCGACGGCGCCGGAGAAATATTGCGAGCGTTCGGCGAGACTGGTGCGCGATCACTGCTGATTCATGGCGCCTCTGAATACGCGACTTCCTTCAGCGCAGCGGGCGCCGTGGACCAGGTGATTGCCTACCTGCCCAGCACTCCACACTCCCGGTCTCCCGATTTCGCCCACCTCACCGCTGTTCCAGAGGGCTACCGCCTGACCGACGTCACCCGCCGGGGAAACCACGTGCGCGTAGTCGGCCGAAGGGCCTGACGATGACCGGTTGAAGCTGCCGACGCGTTTCCCGGCGTAGTTCCGGTCCGCGACTTCAAGGAGTCGACCCGCCCGGAACACGCCTTCCGCCCCAGTTGCGGCGCGAGCATTCCCCTCCCTCCCTGCCACGCTGGAGAGCCGGGGCGAGGGGGTTCACCTCCAGTCGGCCCGTCACCGCGGCAAGGCTTGCCGCGCTCCGCAGCCCAACCGCCCGGCTGGTGCTTCGCGGTCTCGCGGTTGTGGCATGTCGTGCACAGCGGACGCAACCTCGACCACGCGTCCGGTTCGGTGCTCCCGGCGTCCCGCGCTACTGCTGCGCCTCCCGCTCATGGACCCGGCGGCGCCCACCGGTGGTCGGTTCGGGGCACCCGGAGACTGAGCACGGGGCGGGGCCTATGCGGCATGGGGGTGCTCCAATGGATGAGGCAGCTCCGGGAGAAGCGTTAACGGAATTAACGGGGTCCGTGCCGGAGAGTCGTGGTGGGTCCTCTGCGAATCTGGTGCGATTGACCCATGCCAGACGAGAGCAGCCCAGACAGCCCCGCCCCATCGTTCGAACTGCGCTGCGGCGGTCTCCACTTAACGATTCAGCGCGTCCCGAGATGGCTGGTGGCGGCCCTCGCCACGACCACGGGATGTGGACTCGCAGCGTGGTTCACCTCGCGCTAGCTGTATTGGTCATGAGCGTCGTTGACGGATGTCACTCGGGGGGCGTTTCCCGGGTCGGGAGGTGGGGGTGGTGCTCTGGCGACCGGTGCGGTAGCGGCCCGGGGTGGTGCCGATGATGTGGGTGAACGCCTCGATGAAGCCGCTGGGGTTGGCCCATCCGCAGGCGTAGGCGGTCCGGGTGGTGTCATGGCCCTCGGCGAGGAGCACGAGCGCGTGGTGGACGCGCAGTTGGGTGCGCCACTCGTAGAAGGTCATACCGAGTTCGTTGCGGAAGAGCCGGCTGAGGGTGCGGGTGCTGGCTCCGATCGCCTTCCCGAGTTCGGTCAACGTGGCGTTGTCCGCGGGCGTCTCGTGCAGTATCCGGGCGATGGCTCGCAGCCGGTCGTCCCGCGGTTCGGGCAGGTGCAGTGGCTGTTCGGGGGCTTCGCGGAGTTCCTCGACGAGGACGCGAAGCAGGCGCGAGCGCGCGGAGCGGCTGTAGCCGGTTGCGTCGTCGTCGTAGTTGCGGGGGCCGGTCAGGGCGAGCAGGACCTCGCGGGCGAGGCCGGAGGCCAGGAACACGGCGGGACGGTCCGGGACGAGCCGGGCCAGGGACGGGGTGAGGAAGACGATCCGCATGTCGGTGTGGCCGTGGGCGCGGTGGTCGTGCGTGAACCCGGCGGGGGTCCAGGCGACCCGGTTGGCGGGAACGATCGAGGTGCCGCGCTCGGTGCGCACCGCCAGGACCCCGCCGGCCGCGTACACCAGGTGCCCTCGTGCGTGTGACTGCCACGCGCTCGTTCCGCCGGAGGGCCACAGGTGCCGCCCGCCGGAGGGCCACACATGTGACGTCACACCGGGGTTCGGGCGAGGTTGGCGGCGAGCGGGCATCGGTTGGCATCCTAACGGTGGCAAGCCATCTCCTGATCCCGTGACACTTCCTGCATGCGGAGTGGTCCTCAGGCGCGCAGCGCGCCTGGCCGCACCGCATGCCATCGAGGCGGTGTGCCTCGATGTCGCGGGTTGGGAGAGAAGGAGACTCACATGACGACATTCGTCCTCGTGCCCGGTGCTTGGAAGGGTTCCTGGTCGTTCGAGGCGGTGGTGCCGTTGCTGGAGCGTGCCGGTCACAGCGTTCACGCCCTGACCCTGACGGGCCTGCGGCCGGACGACGACGACGCGACGGTCGCGACCGCCAGCCTCGACACGCACGCCGGCGACGTCCTGCGGCACCTCGATCGCCATCACCTCACCGGCGTGACGCTGGTCGGCCACAGCTACGCCGGGATGGTGGTCGCCGCCGCGGCCGACCGCGCCGACGGCCGGGTCGCGCGACTGGTGCATCTCGACGCCTACGTACCGCGCGACGGCGAGTCGTGCTGGTCGTCGACGAACGACCACTTCCGGGACGTGTTCGCGGCCGGCGCCGCGGCCACCGGCTACTCCGTCCGGCCGCCGGACGGCGGCGACCCCCGCCGCCGTCCCCATCCCCTCGCCTCGTTCCTGCAGACGATCCGGCTCACGGGCGCGCTCGCCCAGGTCCCCCGCCGGGAGTTCGTCTACTGCTCGGGGTGGGAGGACCGGACGCCGTTCGCCGGACTCCGCGCCCGGCTCCGAGCCGATCCCGAGTGGCGGGTCCACGAACTCCCCACCGGGCACGACGCGATGCACGAAGCCCCGGAAGCGGTCGCCGCGCTGCTGCTCGGCGAATGAGGCGCGGACGGCGGCAGGCCCGGCGGCGCGGTCGGCGATGAGAGCGTGGACCCGCCGGGAAGCCGGACGACCGCCGGCCGGCTGACCGGTTGGCCGACCGGTCGACCCGGGCGCGCCACACCGCGGACCGACCACCTTGCCGCGCAAACCGTTTGGCACCGTGCCGTCCGACGCATACGGTGCCGGACGTGGACCCCTCACTCGCGGTACCGACGACAGGCACACCGACTCCCCACTCCCCCGGGCCGGTCGGCCCCGACGACGTGGCACTGGCCGTGAAGCTGTCGGTGCGCGCGCTCTCGTCCGTGCCGGAGGACGGCTGGGACCGTCCGGCCGGCGACGTGACCTGGTCCTGCTGGGAGACCGTCGAGCACCTGGCCGACGACCTGTTCGCGTACGCGCTCCAGATCGGCCCGGCAGTGCCGCCGGTGACCACGCATGTGCCCGTCTCCTGGCGGCAGATGCGGCCGGACGGACCGTCGAGCACCATCTTCGTGGCGCGCGAGGAGGGCCGGGACGGGCTGCTCCAGGCGCTGGAGGCGTGCGGCGCCCTGCTGGTGGCGATGGTGCGCACCAGCTCGCCGCGGCTCCGCGCCCACCACGTCTTCGGCGTCTCCGACCCCGAGGGGTTCGGGGCGATGGGCGTGGTGGAGACCCTGGTGCACACCCATGACGTCACCTCCGGGTCCGGCCTGCCGTGGCAGCCGCCGGACCACCTCTGCCGGCGGGTGCTGCACCGGCTCTTCCCCGACGCCCCGACGGACGCCGCCCCGTGGCCGGCCCTGCTGTGGTCGACCGGTCGGGCCGAACTGCCGGGCCGGCCACGACTGGAGAAGTGGCGCTGGCACGGGGAGCCGCGCGGCTAGGGTCTGCCGTTCGGCACCGCGTGGCCGTGCCGACATTTCGGACATAGGGTTCCTCACGTCGCCCACGCCATCGAGGAGGCCCCGATGTCCGAACTCATCGTGATCGCTTACGACGACCACAGCACCGCCGAGAACGCCTACGAGCGGGTGCAGAAGCTCCAGAAGGACTACGTGGTGAACCTCAACGGGCTCGCCGTCGTCTCGGTCGACGCGGAGGGCAAGACCCACGTCGACACCCCCAGCAAGATCGTCGGGGTCTCGGCGGCGTCGGGCGCGCTGTGGGGAATGGTCTTCGGCATCCTCTTCCTGGTTCCCGGGCTCGGCCTGCTGGCCGGCGCGGCGATGGGCGGACTGCTCGGCAAGCTGGGCAAGTCCGGGATCGACGACCAGTTCCGCGACCAGGTGCAGGCGATGCTCAAGCCGGGCACGTCGGCGGTGGTGGTGATGGCCGCGAAGATCACCGAGGACAAGTTCGCCGACGCCATGCGCCCCTACGGCGGCACCCTGGTGAAGACCTCGCTCAGCGACGAGGACGAGAAGGAGCTCGCGGAGCACCTGGCGGGCGCGCAGCAGCAGTAGGCGGCACGGCGGGCGGCCCCCGCGGCAGCAGTAGGCGCTACGACGGGCGGCCCGCGCGGCAGCGTGACGGCGGCCCGTCCGCCACGTCCGTACGCTCACCCCGGCAGCGCGCTCGCGCCGCCCGGTTCGAGCAGCGCGGCGAGCGGATCGCCGACCTCGGCCAGCCGGGCGGGCATCTCGCCGATGGTGAAGTCGAGTTGGCCCGGTTCCTCGGCGGCGGCGACCTCGTCCCAGGTCAGCGGCGCGGAGACGGTGGGACGGGCGCGGGCGCGCACCGTGTAGGGGACGGCGGTGGTCTTGCTCGCCGAGTTCTGCGACCAGTCGATGAAGACCCGGCCGGTGCGGTCCGCCTTGGCCATCCGCGACACCACGCGGTCCGGGTGCGCGGCCTCCAGCTCGCGGGCGATCGTCCTGGCGTACGCGCGCGCCTCGTCGGGGGTGGCGCCGCGCAGCGCGGCCAGCAGGTGCAGCCCCTTGGAGCCGCTGGTCTTCGCCCAGGCCGCGATCCCGTCGGCGCCGAGCCGCTCGCGCAGGTCGAGCGCGACCCGGCAGCAGTCGACGACCGTACGGTCCGGGCCCGGGTCCAGGTCGAGCACCAGCCGGTCGGCGGCGTCGGGGTCGGCGGCGCGCCACTGCGGGGTGTGGATCTCCACACAGGCGAGGTTGCCGGCCCAGACGAGGGTGGCGAGGTCGTTCACCTCGACCTGGTCCATCAGCTCGCCGCTGCTGCGCGCCCGCTCGGTGGTCTTCACCCAGTCGGGCGTACCGGCGGGCGGACGTTTCTGGAAGAAGCGCTGGCCGTCCACGCCGTCGGGGGTGCGGACGAAGCTGGCCAGCCGGCCGCTGGTGTGCGGCAGCAGGACGCCGGCGACGGTGGCGTAGTACTCCAGCAGCTCCGCCTTGGTGGTGCCGGTCTCCGGCCAGAGCACGCGGTCGAGGTGGCTGAGCTTGACCCGGCGGCCCTCGACCTCGGTGATCGGCATATCATAAAGGTCCCATAGCCTGACAAAAAGGACACGCTATGCGCAGCGTCTGGTCGGGGAACCTCGCCTTCGGCCTGGTTTCGATACCGGTGAAGCTCGGCTCCGCCGTCTCCAGCCACAAGATCAGCTTCCGGCAGATCCACCTGGCCGACCAGGGCCGGGTCCGGTACCAGAAGACCTGCGAGCTGGACGAGGAGGTGCTGGCCGCCTCGGACATCGGCCGCGCCTACGAGACCCCGGACGACCAGCTCGTCCAGGTCACCGACTCCGACCTCCAGGCACTGCCGCTGCCCACCGCGAAGACCATCGAGGTCAGCGGCTTCGTGGACATGGCGTCGGTGGACGTGATGCAACTCGACACCCCGTACTTCCTCGCCCCGGCCTCGGCGGGTGCGAACAAGCCGTACGTCCTGATGCGCGAGGCGCTGGAGCGGTCGGGCAAGGCGGCGGTCGGCAAGTTCGCGATGCGCAACTCCGAGCACCTGGCGCTGATCCGGCCGCGCGACGACGTGCTGCTGCTCCAGACGCTGCGCTGGCCCGACGAGTTGAACAACCCCGCCGAGGCGGCGCCGAAGGGCAGCGTCAAGATCAGCGACTCCGAGTTGAAGCTCGCCGACACCCTCATCGAGGCGCTGGGCGAGGCCGACCTCACCGCGTACCACGACGAGTACGCGCAGGCGGTGGAGGCGCTGGTGACCGCGAAGCTGGAGGGCGCGGAGCCGCCGACGGTGAGCGAGGAGGCCGGCGGCGGGAACGTCGTGGACCTGATGGCGGCGCTGCGGGCGTCCGTGGAGCAGGCGAAGCCGTCGGGCGGGCGGTCCGGTGGGCGCGCCGGCGGCGCGAAGAAGACCGCGACGGGCAAGCGGGCCGGCGCGAAGAAGACCGCGGCCAAGGCGGGCTCGGCCAAGTCGAGCACGGCCAAGGCCGGCGGGACCCGGGCGGGCGGAACCAAGTCCGGCGCCGCGAAGAAGACGGCGGCACGCAAGACGGCGTCGTCCGGACGGAAGGCGAGCTGAGCGGCGCGCCGTCGCCACCCCCTCCGACATAATGAAAGCCAGCTTTCATTTGACGAGGAACAGCTTTTTGAGAGTGTACTGTCTTTATACGGTCCACTCCCAGGAGGCTGCCCATGCCGATGCCCGCGGACACCGCACCGCCCTCTCCGTCAGCCGACCCCGCTCAGCCCGCTCAGCGCGTTTCCGCGCCCCTGTCCCCGCCCCCGCCGCCGCATCCGCTCGCGGACTCGCCACGCCGCTGGCTGGCCCTCGCCGCACTGACGCTGAGCGTGCTGATCATCGGACTCGACGGCACCGTCATCAACGTCGCGCTGCCCACGCTCTCCGGTGAACTGGGCGCCAGCAGCGCCCAGTTGCAGTGGATCGGCGGCGGCTACCTGCTGGCTCTCTCGGTGGTGATGCTGCCGGTCGGGCTGCTCGGCGACCGGTACGGGCACAAGCGCTTGCTGGTCGGCGGCATCACGCTCTTCGGCCTCGCCTCGCTCGCCGGCACCAGGGCCGGGTCGCCGGACGAGCTGATCGCGGTGCGTACCGTGCTCGGCGCCGGCGCCGCGATGATCATGCCGCTGTCGATGGCGATCCTGCCGCGGATCTTCTCCCGGCAGGAGCTGCCCAAGGCGATCGCCACCTGGACCGCGGCCACCGCGCTCGGCATGCCGGTCGGCCCGCTGGTCGGCGGCTGGTTGCTCAACCACTTCTGGTGGGGCTCGGTGTTCGTCTTCAACGTGCCGGTCGCCGTGATCGCGCTGCTCGCCGCGGTCTGGCTGCTGCCCGGCGACCACGACCGCGCCCCGGCGGCGCCCGGCCCCTTCGACGTCACCGGCACCGTACTGAGCGTGGCCGGCATCACCGCCCTGGTCTACGGCACGATCCTGGTGCCGGACCACGGCTGGGGCAGCCCGAAGGTGCTCGCCGGGATCGTCGGCGGCGCCGCGGTGCTGGCCGCCTTCCTGATACGGCAGCGGCGCACCGCGCACCCCCTGGTCGACCTCGGCCTCTTCGCCGACCGGGCGTTCCGCTGGGGCACCCTGCTCGCGGTGTTCGTGAACTTCGCGGTGATGGGCATCCTGTTCGTCGTGCCGCAGTACCTCCAATCCGTGCTCGGGCACGACGCGTTCGGCACCGGCCTGCGCATCCTGCCGCTGATCGCCGGGCTGATGGTCGCCGCGACCCTCAGCGAGCCGATCGCGAAGAGGTTCGGGCCGCGCCTGGTGATCCCGGCCGGGCTGCTGCTGCTCGCCGCGGGGGCCCTGCTCGGCGCGACCACCGCGGCGGGCGACGGTTACGGCTTCGCCGCCGTGTGGCTGACGTTGATCGGCTTCGGCTTCGGCAGCGCGATGGTGCCCGCGACCGGTCTGGTGATGGGCTCGCTGCCCGCGGAGCGCTCGGGCCAGGGCACCAGCCTGCTGGAGACCGTCCAGCAGGTCGGCGGGGTGCTCGGCGTGGCCGCGCTCGGCAGCGTGCTCAGCGCCGGCTACCTCGGCCGGCTCGCCGTCCACCGGCTGGACGCCTCGTCCGCCCATGCCGCGCGGGACTCGGTCACCGGCGCCGACGCGGTCGCCGCCCGGCTGCACGACCCCGGCCTGCGCGCCTCCGCGCACGCCGCCTTCGTCCACGGCATGGACCTGGTGATGCTGACCTGCGGCGTGTGCGCGGCACTGGCGGGCGTACTCGGGCTGCTGCTGCTCCCCGCGTCCGCGCCGGCGCCCGGTTCACCGGCCGCACCCGCGCGGGAGGGCCGGTCCTCGGCCGACACGGCGGACGGGGTGGCCGCCGGCGGCGCGGGACCCGGAGAATCGGTGGCATGAGCACTGAGGAGACCCCGGCCGTGGCGGCACCGAGCCTGCGGGAGCGCAAGAAGCAGCGCACCCGGGAGGCGATCAGGCGGGAGGCGTACCGGCTCTTCGCCGAGCAGGGGTACGAGGCCACCACCGTGGACCAGATCGCCGAGGCGGCCGAGGTCTCCCCGAGCACGTTCTTCCGCTACTACCCGACCAAGGAGGACGTGGTCCTCGTCGACGACTACGACTCCGTGCTCGCCAACGCGCTGCTGGCCCGCCCGGCCGGCGAGCCGATCATGGAGTCGCTGCTGGCCGCGCTCGCGGACTCCTTCGGCCCGGTCATCAAGTCGGACCTGGACGAACTGCTGCTGCGCACCCGGCTCGGCTTCAACGACCCGGCGATCAGGGCCCGTTCGTGGGACGAGTTGCAGCGCAGCCAGGACCGCCTGGCCGAGGTGATCATGGCCCGCACCGGCCGCGGCCCCGACGACCTCGACGTGCACGCCGCGGCCGCCGCGATCATGGCGGTGTCCACGGCGGTCGTCCGCTACTGGGTCGAACGCGACGGTGTCCCCGACCTCCCCGCCCTCTACGAGGCCCCCTTCCGCATGCTCGCCCAGGGCCTGCGGCTGTAGGCGTACCGAGGCGGCGTCCGGCGTCGAACGCGTTTCGGGGACCGTGAGGCGCCCAGCCTTCGCTCCCCGAACCGCGCCGGCACGCACTGCCGGCAGGCGGCAGGCGGCAGTGTCACGTTGTCGTGGCCGCCGGACTCCCGGCACCGGCGGACGCCCACCCGGTCGTCGGGTGGGTTTTTGAACGGGGGATGAAACCCGCGTCGCGAAACCCGAGCACACCGGGGCATAGCGACGGGCACGGCGTTGACACCCGTGGCGGCGCTGCCTACGTTGACGCCGGGGTCAGGGCGCTTCCGCCCGGCCGCGAGCAGCACGCGAGGCCCGCAGCGGTGGGCGGGCGAAGGTGGGCGGGATGACCGAGGCAGTCGGTTCGGAGCAGTGGCGATGCCACCGTCCGCACCGCCCTGTCCTGGCCCGGCACATCGACCTGCTGCGCGTCAGCAGCGCGCTCTGTAGCAGCTGAACTCCCCCGGGCCGCAGGCCCGTTGAGGCACGCACCGCACTTCGGCACGCACCGCCGCTCCCGCCGCACGTCACACGTCACATGTCGCACGTCAGGCCCGCCGCTCGCGTACGACCGCACGCGCGGGCCGCGTTCCACCCCGCTTCCCGCTCTCGCCCGTCAACCCTCCACCGTCCCGCTCCCGCCGCGCGCGCCGCCCTGGTCCGTGAACGCGTGCTGCGTGCGAGCGTCCTCCCCGCGCCGGAGTCGCCCCATGTCCGACCTGCCCCGCGCCGCCTCCCCCACCGCAGTCGACCCACCCGCACCCGTACACGGCAAGGAAGTTGACGCCACGTCGGATCAGGCCGACGAGCAGCGGGTGGTGCCGCTGCGCCACCCCTGGAGATGGGTGCTCACCGTGGCCGTGCTGGTCGTGGTCGCGCAGATCGCGCACGGCCTGGCCACCAACCAGTTCTTCCAGTGGGGCAGGTTCCGCTACTGGTTCCTGCGGCCGGTGATCCTGCACGGGCTCGGCGTCACCCTCCAGGTCACCGCGTGGAGCGCGGTGTTCGGGTTGCTCGCCGGGATCGTGCTGGCGCTGGCACGGATGTCGCGCAGCCCGGTGCTGCGCGTCGTGAGCTGGGTGTACGTGTGGCTGTTCCGCTCGATACCCCTGATCGTGGTGCTGCTGTTCCTCGCCAACTTCCAGGCGCTGTACGCCACGTTGAGCCTCGGGGTGCCGTTCGGGCCGCACCTCGTGGACTTCGACGAGACCAGGGCGGCCACCAGCCTCGTGGTCGCGGTGGTCGGCATCAGCCTCAACGAGGCCGCGTACGCCGCCGAGGTGGTGCGCGGCGGGCTGCTGTCGGTGGACCAGGGCCAGCACGAGGCGGCGGCCGCGCTCGGGCTGCCGCGCCGCTACCAGTTCACCCGGATCATCTTCCCTCAGGCGCTGCGGGCGATCGTCCCGGCGTACGTCAACCAGCTCATCGGCCTGGTGAAGAGCACCTCGCTGGTCTTCTACGTCTCGCTGCTCGACATCTTCGGCCGGGTGGAGACGCTCGGCAGCACCTACCCCAGCGACATCGTGCCGCTGCTGCTGGTCGCGACGGTCTGGTACGTGGTGCTGACCAGCGTGGTGTCCGTCGCGCAGTTCTACGTGGAGCGGTACTTCTCCCGCGGCGCGCTGCGGACGCTGCCACCGACGCCGCTGCAACGGCTGCGCGCCGCGTTCTTCGACGTCCGGGCCCGGGCCCGGCTCGCGACGGGATCGGCCCGATGAGCGCGGCGGCGGGCCCGGTGCGGGACAGCAACGCCCAGGACAGCACCGTGCGAGGCGGGGCGGTGCAGCCGGTCGCGGTCACCGTACGAGGCGCGTACAAGCGGTTCGGCGCGCAGCAGGTGCTCGCCGGGGTGGATCTGACGGTGCCGGCCGGCGAGGTGACGGTGATCCTCGGGCCGTCCGGCTCGGGCAAGTCCACGCTGCTGCGGGCGATCAACCACCTGGAGAAGCTGGACGCCGGACATGTCGAGGTCGGCGGCGAGCCCATCGGGGTACGCCGCCACCGCGGCCGCTTCAAGGAGCTCGGCGAGCGGGCGATCCTGGCGCAGCGCGGCCGGATCGGGTTCGTCTTCCAGAACTTCAACCTCTTCCCGCATCTCACCGCAGTGGAGAACGTGGCCGCCGCGCCCGCGGCGACCGGCCGCAAGAGCCGGGCGCAGGCGCGCGAGGCCGCCCGCGAGCTGCTGGCGCGGGTCGGCCTGGGCGACCGGGCGGAGGCGTATCCGCGGCAGCTGTCCGGGGGGCAGCAGCAGCGGGTCGCCATCGCCCGGGCGCTCGCCCTGGAACCCGGCGTGATCCTCTTCGACGAGCCGACCTCGGCGCTCGACCCCGAACTGGTCGGCGAGGTGCTCGCGGTGATCAGGGACCTGGCCACCAGCGGCACGACGCTGATCGTCGTCACCCACGAGATCGGCTTCGCCCGGGAGGTCGCCGACAGCGTCGTCTTCCTCGACGGCGGCCGGGTCGTGGAGCAGGGGCCGCCCGCGCAGGTGCTGTCGGCCCCGCGCCATGCCCGTACCCGGGAGTTCCTCAGCCGCGTCCTGTGAGGAAGCCGCCCGGCGCGGGCCGGACACCGCTCGCGACGCCGCCCGCGCCGGCCCGTCCCGCGCCGCCACCACGTCCGGTCCCGGGTCCGCCCGTTGCCGCCGCTGTTCCCGTTCACCCCTGCCAAGGAAGGCCGTCATGCCCCGTACCGCTTCCCGACTCGTCCTGAGCGCCGCCGCCGCGACATCACTCCTGCTGGGCCTGGCCGCCTGCGGCAGCGACGACGGCGCGGGCTCCTCCGCCCCTGCCGCGGCGGACGCCAAGGGCACGGTGGTGGTCGGCGCGCTGTCCAACGGCGCCGCCAAGGAGACCACCCTGAAGGTGCCCGAGGTGGCCTCGATCCGCGCCGAACTGCCCAAGTCCGTACGGGACAGCAAGCAGCTCGTGGTGGGTCTCGGCTTCCTCCCCGCCGGCTCCCCGCCGATCGGCTACACCGGCACCGACCAGAAGACGCTGACCGGCTCGGAGCCGGACCTCGGCCGGCTCGTCGCGGCGGTCTTCGGGCTCGAGCCGGTGCTCACCAACGCCACCTGGGACAACCTCTTCATCGGCATCGACAGCGGCAAGACCGACGTCGGGTTCTCCAACATCACCGACACCGAGCAGCGCAAGCAGAAGTACGACTTCGCCGCCTACCGGCAGGACAACCTCGGCTTCGAGGTCCGCAAGGACGACCCGTGGACCTTCACCGGCGACTTCCACGAGCTGGCCGGCAAGACCGTGGCGGTCGGCTCCGGCACCAACCAGGAGAAGATCCTGCTGGAGTGGCAGAGCCGGCTCAAGGCGGAGGGCAAGAAGCTCACCATCAAGTACTACCAGGAGGCGAACAGCACCTACCTGGCACTCAGCTCCCACCACATCGACGCCTACTTCGCGCCGAACCCGAGCGTCGCCTACCACGTCGCCAAGACCGCCGGCAGCCCGCAGGCCACCCGCAGCGCGGGCACCTTCTCCGGCGCAGGGGCGAGCCTGCAGGGCCTGATCTGCGCCACCACCAAGAAGGACGACGGCCTGGTCAAGCCGCTCTCCGACGCCATCGACTACCTGATCAAGAACGGCCAGTACGCCCAGTGGCTGGCCGCGTGGAACCTCAGCGACGAGGCGGTGCCGAGCGCGCGGATCAACCCGCCCGGCCTGCCGCTGAGCAACTCCTGACCTCGGCGCGACACGGGCTGTACCGATCCCGACCGGCCCCGCGGGATTTTCCGCGGGCCGGGTCGGCGTTGTCCCGCACGAGCACCCGCAGGCGCCCACCGGCGCCGAACGCACCGCACCCGGAACGGAGAGTCACGGCGAACATGTCGACCAGCCCTCGGACCACGCCACCGCCACCGTACGCACCCCTCCCGCAGGACCCGGCGGAGACATCCGGTGGACACGTCCTGGACAACGCCGCCTGGGCCTCCATGAGCGGAGCGCACCGGCACCTGGCGGAGTTCGTCGGCCGGGCGGGCCGCTACCGCCGCGACGTGTCGCCGTTCGTCGCCGTCGCCGACACAGCCGACCCGCGCGCGTGGGCCGACCTGGCCGCGCTGATCGGGCCCGGCAACACCTTCACCGTCGCCGGGGTCGCCGAGCTGCCCGAGGGGTGGACCGGCGGCGACGCGATCCCGGGCGTGCAGCTCGTGGCGACCACGCTGCGCGGCGAGCTGGACCCGGAGGCGGTGCCGCTCGGCCCCGCGGACGTCCCGGAGATGCTGGACCTGGTCGAGCGGACCCGGCCCGGGCCGTTCCTGCCCGGCACCGTCGAGATGGGCGCGTACGTCGGCATCCGGCGCGAGGGCGCGCTGGTGGCGATGGCCGGGGAGCGGCTGCACCCGCCGGGCTGGACCGAGATCAGCGCGGTGTGCACCGACCCGGCGTACCGCGGCCAGGGCCTGGCCACCCGGCTGATCCGCCATGTCGCGGCCGGGATCGGCGCGCGCGGCGACACGCCGTTCCTGCACGCCGCCGCCGCGAACACTTCAGCGGTCAAGCTGTACGAGTCGATCGGTTTCACGCTCCGCCGCACCACCGTCTTCCGCCTGGTCCGGGTGCCGGACCTGGACGCGGACCGCGCCACCGCCGCACCCGACCCGTCCGCCATCGCCACTCCTGCCGCTCCCCCCAGCACTTCCGCCGCACCCGCCGCACCCGGGGCCGTATCCGGACCGGTTCCCCGTCCCTCATCCACCCTCGACGCGAGGTAGCAGCCATGCCCAAGGCGTATGTGTTCACCGAACTCGGCGGCCCCGAGGCCGAGTCCTTCGCCGACCTGCCGCGGCCCGTGCCCGCGCCCGGACAGGTACTGGTCGAGGTCAGGGCGGCCGGCGTCAACCCGGTCGACTGGAAGCGGCGGGCCGGCTTCCGGCCGGTCGGCACGCCCGTCCCCGACCTGCCCGCGGTGTTCGGCAACGAGGCGGCGGGCGTCGTGGTCGAGGTCGGCCCGGACAGCGGCGACGGCGACACCGCCCGATTCGCGGTGGGCGACGAGGTGTTCGGCAACACCGTCGCCGGCGGCTACGCCGAGTACGCCCTGCTGCTGGCGTCGGTCACCGCGCACAAGCCCGCCGCGCTGTCGTGGGCGGACGCGGCGTCGCTGCCGGTCGCCTCGGCCACCGCCTACGACGCGGTCCGCCAGCTCGCCCTCCCCCCGGACGGCACCCTGCTGATCAACGGCGCCGGCGGCGGGGTCGGCGTGGCCGCGGTACAGATCGCCCGGCACGACGGCCTGACGGTGCTGGGCACCGCGAGCGCGGCGAAGAAGGAGTTCCTGGAGTCGCTGGGCGCGGTGCACGTCACCTCCGGGCTGGGGGTCGCGGACCGGGTCAGGGCCGCCGCGCCCGGCGGGGTCGACGGGATCGTGGACCTGGTCGGCGGCGAGCCGCTGCGGGACGTGGCCGCGCTGCTCGCCGACCCGGCCGAGCTGGTGAGCGCCGGGGACCGCGGCACCGTGGCCGAGCTGGGCGGCAGCCCGGTGGTGCGCAAGCGCACCGCACAGGTGCTGGACGACCTGGCCGGCCTGGTCGTCGGCGGCGACCTCGACCCGCTGGTCACCCGCACCTTCCCCTTCGCCCAGGCCGGCGAGGCGCTGCGCGCGGTCGAGGGCGGCCACGCCCGGGGCAAGATCGTCATCGAGTTCGACGCGTAGGGCGGCCGATACGGCACTCGACGCGCCGACCGTGCGACCGGTCCGGTCGTACGGTCGGCGCTGCCGGAAGGACGGCCGAGCAGCGGACCCGTGGCCGAGGCCCCGCTACTCGACGTTCTTCACGAACTGCGTGGTGTAGGTCTTCTCCAGGTCCACGGTGGCGTCCTTCAGGTTGGGGTTGAACGCCTTGAGGACGTTCTCCACGGTCTCCGGACCGTCCGCCGGCATCACACCGTCGGTGGTGAACATCGGCAGCGTCGACCTGATCGACTGCTCGTACAGCTTCGCGCCGCCCTGCGCGTAGTCGGCGGGCATCTTCGCCGCGATCTCCGCCGGGCTGTGGGTGGACATCCACCGGAGCGTCTTGACGAACGCGTTGGCCAGCTTCTGGACGGTGTCCTTGTGGCCGTTCACCCAGTCCGTGTTCATGTACAGGCTGGACGACGGGTAGAGGCCGCCGAGCGCCTTCCGCGAACCCTCGGGCGTGCGCATGTCGTAGAGCACCTTGCCGATGCCCTTGTCCAGGATCTGCGCCACGGTGGGGTCCGTGGTCATGCCGGCCTGGATCGACCCCTGCTGCATGGCGGCGATGAAGGTCTGGCCGGCCCCGGCCGCGATCGGGGTGAAGTCGCTGACCTGGAGCCCGTTGTGCACGGCCAGGTACTTGGTGAGGAAGTCGGTGGAGGAGCCGAGCCCGGTCACCCCGAGCCGCTTGCCCTTGAAGTCCCTGGCGGAGGTGATGTCGCCGGCCGCCTTCTTCGACACCACCTCGACCTCGCCGGGCGCCTGGGCGAACTGCACCACGGACTCCACGGACTTGTGCTTGGTCTGCAGGTCGAGGGTGTGGTCGTAGAAGCCGACCGCGCCCTGGACGTCGCCGGAGACCAGCGCGGTGGTGGCGTCCACGCCCGCGGGCTCGGTCATCAGCGTCACGTCCAGGCCCTCGGCCGCGAAGTAGCCGAGCCGCTGGGACAGCATCGCCGGCAGGTAGATGACCTTGTCGAGGCCACCCACCATGATCTTCACCTTGGTGGCGTCCTTGCCGGCGCCCGTCGCCGCGCCGGCGTCGGAGGCCGAACCGGAGCCCGACGAGGCGTCGTTCGCGCAGGCGGTGAGAGCGGTCAGCGCGAGCACGCCGGCCAGGGCGATCATCGTGGTGCGAGTGCGCATGGGGTCACGTCCTTGTGTGGTGGTGGGGCGGCGCGGACCCGCTCGGCGGGCCGGCGGGATTCGACAGGCGCCGGATTCGACAGGCGCCGACTCAACGAGCGCCGGACTCAACGGGCTTCCAGCGGAAGAGCCGCTTCTCCAGGAAGGTGAGAAGTCCCTCGGCGATCAGGGCCACGACGGCCAGGATCACCATCGCGGCGTACACGCCGGCCGAGTTGAAGGTGCCCTGGGCGGTGGAGACCATCAGCCCGAGGCCCTTGGTGGCCCCGATGTACTCGCCGACGATCGCGCCGATCAGCGCGAAGCCGAAGCTGACGTGCAGGCTGGTGAAGATCCACGAGGTGGCCGAGGGGATGACCACCTGGAACGTGACCTGGCGGTTGCTCGCGCCGAGGATGCGGGCGTTGGCGACCAGGTTGCGGTCGACCTCCCGGGCGCCCTGGAAGGCGTTGAAGAACACCGGGAAGAAGACCAGCACGACGGCCGAGGCGATCTTGGAGGCCGGGCCGAGGCCGAACCAGATGAGGAAGATCGGTGCCAGCACGATGCGCGGCATGGCGTTGAGGACCTTCACATACGGCCCGAAGACCTCCGCGAGGATGCGCACCCGGCCGAGGGCGACGCCCATCAGCACGCCGGCGGCGACACCGATCGCCCAGCCGTACAGGGCCTCCTGGAGGGTGGTCCAGATCTGCTCGCCGAGCGAGCCCTGGGCCGTGCCGTGCAGGACCCAGGTGCGGATCTGGTCCCCGACCTGCGAGGGCATGGAGAAGTTGAACGCGTCGATGACGCCGGCCCGGGAGAACCACTCCCACAGGCCGAGGAAGAGCACGAGCACCAGCACCCGGCAGCCGTTGACCAGCAGGGCGTGCCTGCGGGCCGCGCGAGCCCGCGACCTGGTGCGTTCGGCGGCGCCGGTCGGCTTGCCCGTGGCCGCCGCCGACAGGGATACGGACTCAGGCGGCATTTCCGGCGCCCCTTTCCCGGGTGATGCGGACCTCTTCGCCCAGCGACGACCAGATCTCGCGGTAGATCTCCAGGAACCGCGGCTCCAGCCGGACCTCCTCGACGCTGCGGGGGCGCGGCAGGTCGATGGTGAAGACCTCCTTGACGGTGGCCGGGCCCGCGGTCATCACGACGACCTTGTCGGCGAGCGCGATCGACTCCTCCAGGTCGTGGGTGACGAACACGACGGACGATCCGGTGCCGGCCCACAGGTCGAGCAGCTGGTCGGACATCAGTGCCCGGGTCTGCACGTCGAGTGCGGAGAACGGCTCGTCCATCAGCAGGATCTTCGGGTCGTTGACGAAGGTGGCCGCCAACGCGACGCGCTTGCGCTGGCCGCCGGACAGCTGGTGCGGGTAGCGGTCCTCGAAGGCCGTCAGGCCCACCCGGGCCAGCCAGTCCCGGGCCCGCTCCCTGGCCTCGGCCTTCGCGGCGCCGCGGAAGCGCGGGCCGGCCGTCACGTTGGACAGCACCGTCCGCCAGGGGAAGACGGCGTCCTGCTGGAAGACGAAGCCGACGTCGGCGCCGATTCCGCGCACCGGCTCCCCGCCGACGAGGACCTCGCCCTCGGTCGGCTCCTCCAGGCCGCTGACGAGGGTCAGCGTGGTCGACTTGCCGCATCCGGTGGGACCGACGACGGCGACGAACTCACCGCGTCCCACGGTCAGGTCCAGATCCCGTACGGCGGTGTGCGGGGCCCCGGACGGTGTCCGGAACGCCTTGCCCGCCCCCCGCAACTCGATGGCGGGGCTCGTGTCGATGGTCATGTCGCTGGACGTTAGAAGCGTCTCCGCCGGTCCTGACAGCCTTGTGAGCGCTGGGCCCCTTCTGCGCACAGAGCGGTGTTCTGCTCGTTCTGCTCGCGCGCGCACGACGAAATCGACCCGAGGACTGCCCAACGGGCGCGACGGCGTCTACTTTGCGGTGACGACACGGACGTCGGCGCGTGAACCGCCGTCGCCGACGCCGTCGCCGCCGGAGGACCGGGGGACCGGCCCGGGCGGACGGCCGGGGGCGGAGCCGGAATCGAAGCCGAAGTCAGAGTGGGAGTCGGAGGGCAGCGCTATGCGGATCAGGTGGCCGCGCCGTGTCTCGGCGCAGGTCCTGCGGATGCAGCTCGCGATCACCGTCGGCGTCACGGCGCTGGCCACCGGTCTCTTCCTGGCTCCGCTCAGCCACGAACTCGACGACCAGGGCATGCACCGGGCGCTGGCCATCGCGCAGACGGTGGCGGCCGACCCGGACGTCGCCGAGGCGCTGGTCTCCTCCCGGCCGACCCCCGACGGACCGGTGCAGGCCGAGGCGGAGCGCATCCGGCTGGCCACCGGCGCCAGCTACATCGTGGTCATGGACACCCACGGCACCCGCTGGTCGCACACCGACCCCGGGCGGATCGGCGAGCATGTCTCGACCGACCCGAGCGTGGCGCTGGGCGGCAAGGACATCATGCAGATCGACCGGGGCACGCTGGGGCGCAGTGCCCGCGGCAAGGTTCCGCTGCGGGACCGCTCCGGGCGGATCGTCGGCGCGGTCTCGGTGGGCATCGCCTACAACAGCGTCCGCGGCCGATTGCTCGCCGCCGTACCCGGGCTGCTGCTGTACGCGGGGGCGGCGCTGGCCGTCGGCGTGGTGGCCGCGGTGTGGGCCTCCCGGCGGCTCCAGCGGGCCACCCGCGGACTCGCGTTCGCCGACATCTCGGCGCTGCTGGACGAGCGCGAGGCGATGCTGCACGGCATCCGGGAGGGGGTGGTGGCGCTCGACCCGCAGGGCAGGGTCCGGCTGGTCAACGACGAGGCGCAGCGCCTGCTGGGCCTGGACGGTGACGCGGCGGGGCGTCCGCTGCACGCGTTGCTGCCGCCGGGACGGACCACCGACGTGCTGGCCGGGGAGGCGGAGGGCTCCGATCTGCTGACCGTCAGCGGCAGCCGGGTACTGATCGCCAACCGCATGCCGACCGAGGACGGCGGCGCCGTGGTCACGCTGCGGGACCGTACCGAACTGGAACTGCTCGGCCGGGAACTGGACGCCACGCACGGCCTGCTGGACGCCCTGCGGGCCCAGGACCACGAGCACGCCAACCGGCTGCACACCGTGCTGGGGCTGCTCGAACTGGAACTCTACGAGGAAGCCGTGGACTACGTCGCCGAGGTCGCCGACACCCGCCGCGCCTCGGCGGAGCAGGTCGCCGACCGGGTGCACGTACCGCTCCTGTCGGCGTTGCTGGTCGGCAAGGCGGCGATCGCCGCGGAACGCGGGGTGCGGCTGCGGATCTCGGCGACGACGTGGCTGCCGGACCGGGTGGTGGACCCGCGCGATCCGGTGACGGTGCTGGGCAACCTCATCGACAACGCGCTGGACGCGACGGCGTCGGAGGTCGAGGTGGAGCTGCGGGTCGAACACACCACGCTGGTGATGCGGGTGAGCGACGACGGACCCGGGGTTCCCCCCGAACTGCGGGAGCGGGTCTTCACCGAAGGCTGGACCACGAAGAAGTCGCCGAGCCACCGGGGGCGCGGGCTCGGCCTGGCGCTGGTGCGGCGGCTGGCCGAGCGGTACGGCGGCATGGCCCGGGTCGGCGCCCGCGCGGGCGGCGGCGCGGTGTTCACCGTCGTGCTGCCGGAGGCGCTGGCCCCGGCGGAGTTCGGTGCCGACATGTGCGCCGCGCTGCCCGGAGGTGCACGGTGATCGAAGTGCTGGTCGTGGACGACGACTTCAGGGTGGCCGAGATCAACTCGGCGTACGTGGCCAAGGTTCCGGGCTTCCGGGTGGCAGCGCGCGCCCACACCGCGGCGCACGCGCTGGCCACCCTCGAACGCACCCGCGTGGACCTGGTGCTGCTCGACCACTACCTGCCGGACGAGCCGGGTCTGACCCTGGTGCGGCGGATGCGCCAACTCGGCCACTGCGCCGACGTGATCATGGTGACCGCGGCCCGTGACGTTGCCACCGTGCAGGCCGCGATGCGGCTCGGTGCGCTGCAGTACCTGGTCAAGCCGTTCGGCTTCGCGGACCTGGGGGCCAAGCTCGACGGGTACGCCGCTTTGCGGCGCACCGTGGACGGCATGGCGTCCGGGGGCGACGGCGAGGCCGGCCAGGAACAGGTGGACCGGATCTTCGGCGCGCTGCGCAGCGCCTCCGCCTCGCCGGCGGCGCTGCCCAAGGGCCACTCGGCCCCGACCGCCGAACTCATCCGGCGCGTGCTGAGGGAGACCGGGGCCGCGCTGTCGGCGCACGAGGTCGCCGAGCGGTCGGGGCTCAGCCGCTCCACCGCGCAGCGCTACCTCAAGCACCTGGAACAGGCCGGACGGGTCCGGCTCACCCTGAAGTACGGGGACACCGGCCGCCCGGAGCACCTGTACGCCTGGGCGGCGACGCCGGCCTGACCGGGGCGGCCTGACCCGGACGGCCTGACCGGAGGCATGGCCCGGATGGCCTGATCCGGCACGCGCGGGGAGCGGACCCTCCCACCGGCGGGCGGTCCCTCAACCGGCAGGCCCCGGCTCCCTGTCGGGTCAGCCCTCCCCCAGGTCAGGACCCCCCTGTCTCGGACCCCGCGAGCTGGTCGACCGTCGCCGACGCACCGTGCTGCCGGAAGGCGTCCCACAGCTTCCGGTACGTCCCGCCCGCGGTGAGCAGCCCCGCGTGCGTACCGGTCTCCACGACGGTGCCGTGGTCCAGCACCACCACCCGGTCGGCCCGGGCCGCCGTGGTGAGCCGGTGCGCGACCACGAGCGTGGTGCGCCTGCGGGTGAGCGCGTCCGTGGCGGCGGTGACCCTGCTCTCGGTGGCGAGGTCGAGCGACGCGGTGGCCTCGTCGAGCAACAGCACGTCGGGGTCGACGAGTTCGGCCCGGGCCAGCGCGAGGAGCTGGCGCTGGCCCGCGGACAGGTTGCGGCCCCGCTCGCCGACCGGCTGGAGGTACCCCGCCTGGAGCGTGGCCACCATCTCGTGGGCGCCGACCGCCCGCGCCGCCGCCTCCACCTCGGCATCGGTGGCGTCGGGCCGGCCGTAGGCGATGGCGTCACGCACGGTGCCGCTGAACAGGTGGGCCTCCTGCGGCACCACACCGAGCCGGCCGCGGTATCCGGCCAGGTCCAGCCCGCGCAGGTCGTGGCCGTCCACCCGGACCGCGCCGGTGGTGGGGTCGTAGAACCGGGCGATCAGCTTCATCACGGTGGACTTGCCCGCACCGGTCGCGCCGACCAGCGCGACGGTCTCGCCGGGCGCGATCCGCAGGCAGACACCGTGCAGCACCTCCTGGCCGCCGCCGCCCGCGTAGCCGAAGGACACGTCGTCGAAGACCACCTCGCCCTTCAAGTGGCTGACGGCACGCGGCTGTTCGGGGACGGGCGTGCCGGTCGGGGTGCGCATCAGGGTGCGCAACCGGCCCAGCCCGACCACGGCCTGCTGGTAGCCGTCGAAGACCTGCGAGAACTGCTGGATCGGGGAGAAGAACAGGTCGACGTAGAGGAGGAAGGCGATCAGGGTGCCGGCGGTGAGGGTGCCGGAGCGGACCTGGCCGGCGCCGACCGCGAGCACGGCCGCGGTGGACAGGGTGCCCAGGAACTCCACGAACGGGAAGAACGTCGCCATGTAGCGCTGGGCGCGCAGCCGCGAGTCGCGGAAGGACCAGGCGAGCCGGGCGAAGTCCTCGGCGTTGCGGCTCTCGCGGCGGAACGCCTGGGTGACGCGGATCGCGGTGACGTTCTCCTGGAGGGCCGCGTTGACGGCACTGACCCGCTCCCGCGCCTCGTGGTAGGCGGGCACCGAGTGGTGGCGGAAGACCGCGGTGCCGACCACCAGCAGCGGCAGCGCCCCGAGCAGCACCACCGCGAGCCCGGCGTCGATGACCAGGAGCGTGACGAGCACGCCGAAGACCGTGAGCAGGCTGACCACCGCGGTGATCAGGCCGGTCTGCAGGAAGTTGGACAGCGCGTCGACGTCGGTGGTCATCCGGGTCATGATCCGGCCGCCGAGTTCGCGCTCGTAGTAGTCCAGGCCGAGCCGCTGGAGTTGGGCGAACGTCTTGACCCGCAGCGTGTAGAGCAGGCGCTCGCCGGTACGCCCTGTGGTGCGGATCTGGCCGACACCGATCAGCCAGTCCGCGGCGACCACGGCCGCGGCGGCGGCCGCCGCCTCCAGCAGCACCCGGCCGGCGTGGTGCGCCACGCCGTCGTCCACGCCCTGGCGGACCAGCACGGGGACGATGATCTGGGCGAGCGCGTCGAGGGCGACCAGGGCCAGGCCCAGCAGCAGCGCCGACCGGAACGGCCGCAGCAGCGGGCGCAGCCCGAAGTGCGGGTCCGCGGCCCTGGCACGGTCGGCGGGCACCTCCGGATCGGCGTCGCGCAGCGGCATCTTCGCCAGTCCGGCGAGGAGTTCGGGCGTGGGCGGGGCGGCGCCGAGTACTCCGCCGCCCGGTCCGCGGCCTCGCCCGGCCGTGGCCGAGGAGAGCGAGATCGCCTGCGCGGCCCGTAGCGCGGCGACTTCGCCGACGGCCGACGCGTCCTCGGTGTCGGGGCGCCGCCACAGGTCCGCGGTGACGGCCGGCGTCTCGTCCTCCGCGCCGTCGCGCACCCCCGCCCGCACGGGCGATCCGGCCCGCACGGACCCGTCGGCCGGACCGGTCGGATCGGACACACCGGTCGGACCGGTCCCGGCGGCGGGGTCGGTCCGCTCCGATACGGTGCCGCGCGGCTGGTCGGTGCCGAGTGCGGCGGTGGCGGAGGCGGCGACCGCGGCCGCCGGGTCCTGACCGTCGTCGTCGGCGGCGGCGGATAGGGCCGCGGAGAGGGCCGCGGCATCCGCCGGCCCGCCCAAGTCCCCCGCGCCGGCGGCTGATTCGGGCCCGGCCCCGGTCCCCGGTGCGCGCTCCACCTCCGGTTCGGGGACGTCGACCGCGGACAGCAGGGAGCGGAACAGCGGCGAGCGGGAACGCAGTTCGTCCATCGTCCCGGTGTCGACCACCCGGCCGCCGTCCAACAGCGCTATGCGGTCGGCGAGTTCGAGGGTGGAGCGGCGGTGGGCGATGATCAGCGTGGTGGGGCGGCGGACCACCTCGTGCAGGGCCGCGTGGATCTCCGACTCCACCCGGGCGTCGATCGCGGACGTCGCGTCGTCGAGCACGAGCACCGCCGGGTCGCACAGCAGCGCTCGCGCGAGCGCGACGCGCTGCCGCTGCCCGCCGGAGAGCGTCAGGCCCTGCTCGCCGACGACCGTGTCGTACCCCTGCGGGAGGCGTTCGATGAACTCGTCCGCGCGGGCCACCCGGGCGGCGGCCCTGATCCGCTCCTCGCTCGCGCCGGGCTCGCCGTAGGCGATGTTGTTGCGCACGGTGTCGGACAGCAGCAGGCTCTCCTCGAAGACGAACCCGATCCGGCCGCGCAACGAAGACAGCGTCAACTCGCGTACGTCGGTGCCGCCGACCCGCACCGCGCCGGCCGGGACGTCGTAGAAGCGCGGCAGCAGCGCCGCCGCGGTGGACTTGCCGGAGCCGGCCGGCCCGATCAGCGCGACCGTCTCGCCCGGGGCGATGTCGAGGCTGAAGCCGCGCAGCAGCGGCCGTCCGTCGCCGTAGCCGAAGGTGACGTCCTGCCAGGACAACGCGGGCGGCTCGTCGGGCAGTTCGCGGGCGCCGGGCGCGTCGGTGATCACCGGTGCCTCGTCGATGACTTCGAGGACGCGCTCGGTGCCGGCCCTGGCCTGCTGCCACACGGTGAGCAGGGTGGCGACCTGGCGGACCGGGGTGACGAACGAGCCGAGATAGCTGGTGAAGGCGAGGAACGTGCCCAGCGAGATCCGGCCGTGCAGCGCGAGATAGCCGCCGAAGGCGAGCACCGCGACCTGGCCGAGCGCCGGCACCGCCTGCAGGGCCGGGTTGTAGCGGCTGTTGTAGCGCACGACCCGCAGCCGCGAGGAGAACAGCCGCCGGGCACGCCGCTCCAGGCCGAGCAGTTCGCGCTGCTCCTGCCCGAAGCCCTTGACCACCCGCACGCCGGTGACGGTGGCCTCGACACCGGAGGCGACCTCGGCGGCCTCCTGCTGGGCGTGCCAGTTGGCGGGGAACAGGTCGCGGCGGCTGCGCAGCGCGATCAGCCACAGCAGCGGGCCGACGACGAGCGCGACCACCGTCAGCAACGGCGACAGCCACGCCATGAAGACCAGCGAGACCAGGAACATCAGGGCGTTGCTCGTCATGTTCGGCAGGAACTGGAGCAGCGACTGGATGAGGGTGATGTCGGAGATCGAGCGGCTGACGATCTGGCCGGTGCGCAGGCTGTCCTGCTGGGCGCCGCCGAGCCGCAGCAGCGCCGCGAACGCGTCGTTGCGCAGGTCGTACTGGACGCCCAGCGACAGCCGTCCCGAGGTGTAGCGGCGGGTGAAGCCGCCGGCGAAGCGGACGGCGCCGAGCCCGGCGAGCACCAGCGTCCACACGGTGAGCGACCCGGTTCGGCCCGAGGCGACGTGGTCCACGACATGCCTCAGCACCAGCGGCAGGGTCGCGGTGGCGATGGCGGCGGCGACCGCCGCGCCGAAGGCCAGCACGGCGTCCCGGCGGTGCCGCAGGCAGTACGCACCGAGCCGGCGCACCCAACTCGCGGCCGGCTCCGCCGGTTCAGCGGTTGTCCCGTCTGTCGCCTGCTCCCTACGGCCGGTCTGCTCCGTACGGCCCGTCACCGGGCGTCAGCCGTCGCCGGCACGTGGCAGGAGTCGGGGTGCGACGGCTGGCGGTCGGCCTTGCGGATCATGGGACTTCGTCTCCTCGCCCAACGGAACGGCTACGGGGTGCGGGTGCGCGGACGCGTACGGACGCGCGGACGGGTGCGGGCCGGGGGCACGCTCTCCGCGCACCCGAAAGCACCGCAACCGCCCGGCCCGACGACGCTCCCGTCCCTCCGGGCGTGCCACCGGGCCCGGCCCATCATGTATCCCCAACCTTTGAGCGCGTTGATCCACGATCCGTGCACGTGGCGTACTCGTGGCTGCTGTGGTGTGCGCCCCGCGCCCGCCGCGCCCGCCGACCGCGCCAACGCGCCCCGAACGGGGGGTGGTTCGTGCCCGCAGCGGGCGGGGCGCCGTACGTCGAGCCCGGAGGCGGAACCCGCCTACGAACCGGCGTCGCCCGCCGCGAGGCCCGCCGCGTCCAGCAGCAGCGCGGCCGTACTCACCGCGAGGCCGTCCAGCACCTCGGACCTGATGCCCGCGCGGGCACTCGCGCCGTCGTACACGATCGCCAACCGACGTGCCAGCAGCCCGGGTTCGGCCACACCCGCGCGCTCGGCCTCGGCCTGGAAGAAGTCGGTCAGCGCCTGCTTGCCGCGGGCGGCCACCGCGCTCGCGGGGTGCCCGGGGTCCTTCAGCTCGACCTGCGCCGCCAGGAAGGGGCACCCCCGGTAGTCGGGCGAGGCGGCCGCCTCCTCCAACCGCTGGAAGACGTACAGGATGCGGTCGCGCGGGGCGGCCGGTTTCCCGGGCGGCGGCACCAGCAGCGCGGTCAGCCGCGGCTCCTGCCGGGCCAGCGCGGCGGCCAGCACGTCGTCCTTGCCGTCGAAGAGCTGGTACATCGACCGCTTGGACACCCCGGCCGCCTTGCACAGCGCGTCGATGCCGGTGCCGACACCCTGCCGGTAGATCAGCTCCGCCGCCGCGTCCAGCAGCCGGTCACGCGAGGAGGGCTTCGCCGTCGTGGTCATACCCGCCAGGTTAGCGCCCGGGCTCGACAGCGGAAACCGATCGGTCTACGGTGGGGCGGTAGAGGAAACCGATCGGTTTCCCCCGTGGCCGGCGCACCGGCTTCCCCTCACCGAAGGACAATCCCATGAAGATCGACGGCTCCGTCGCCCTCGTCACCGGCGGCAACCGCGGCATCGGCGAGCAGTTCGTACGGGCGCTGCTCGAACGCGGCGCGGCCAAGGTCTACGCGGCGGCGCGCGACCCCAGGAAGGTCGCCGTGCCCGGCGCGGTCCCCCTGCGGCTGGACATCACCGACGCCGGCTCCGTGCACGCGGCGGCCGAGCAGGCGGGCGACGTCACCCTCCTGGTCAACAACGCGGGGATCTCCACCGGTGCCTCGCTGCTGGACGGCGATCTCGCGGACTTCCGGAGGGAGTTCGACACGCACGTCTTCGGCACGCTCGCCGTCAGCCGCGCCTTCGCCCCCGTCCTCGCCCGGGGTGGCGGCGGCGGGCTGCTCAACGTGCTCTCGGCGCTGTCCTGGGTCTCCCTCCCGGCGAGCGCCGCGTACTGCGCCGCGAAGTCCGCGGAGTGGTCGCTGACGAACGCCCTCCGCGTCGAACTCGCCGCCCAGGGAACCCAGGTGACCGGGCTGCACATGGGCTACGTCGACACCGACCTCATCGCCGACGTGCGGGCGCCCAAGTCCGACCCCGCCGACATCGTCCGCGCCGCCCTCGACGGCTTCGCCGCGGGCGACTTCGAGGTGACCGCGGACGCCACCGCCCGGCAGGTCAAGTCGGCCCTCTCCGCCGGCCCGGCCGCCCTCTACCCCCAACTGACGCCCTCCGCCTAGCAGTCACGCGAGCGGCGAGGCACGAAGTCGGGGAACGAAGGAGCGGAGGGCGGGCCCCGGCGCGGCGGACAGCGGGTTCACCGGGGGCCCGGCTCCCCCCGGGCTACCCCCGGTAGGTCTCCAGCAGGCGCAGCCACACCTCGCTGATGGTGGGGTAGGACGGCACCGCGTGCCAGAGCCGGGAGATCGGCACCTCGCCGACCACGGCGACCGTGGCGGAGTGCACCAGCTCGCTCACCCCGGGCCCGACGAAGGTGACCCCGAGCAGGACCTCGCGGTCGAGGTCGACCACCATGCGGGCCCGGCCCCGGTAGTCGTCTCCGTACAGGCTCGCCCCGGCCACCCGCGCGAGGTCGTAGTCGACGACGCGCACCCGCCGCCCGGAGTGTTCGGCCTCCTGGGCGGTCAGGCCGACCGAGCCGACCTCGGGGTCGGTGAAGACGACCTGCGGCACCGCGCCGTGGTCGGCGGTGGCGACGTCGGCGCCCCAGGGCGCGTCGTCCAGCGGCCGGCCCTGGGCGCGCGCGGCGATCGCCGCACCGGCCATCCGCCCCTGGTACTTGCCCTGGTGGGTGAGGAGCGCGCGGTGGTTGACGTCGCCCGTGGCGTAGAGCCAGCCGTCGGCGACATCCGTGACCTGGCAGGTGTCGTCGACCGTGAGCCAGTCGCCCGGCGTGAGCCCGACCGTGTCGAGGCCGAGGTCGGCGGTGTGCGGTTCGCGGCCGACCGCGAAGAGGATCTCGTCGGCGGTCAGCTCGCCGCCGTCGTCCAGCCCGACCCGCACCTCGCGACCCTCGCGCGCCACGGACGTCACGGACACCCCGAACCGCACCTCGGCCCCGGCCTCCCGCAGCCCGTCGGCGACCATCTCCCCCGCGAACGGCTCCATCCGGCCCAGCAGTTCACCGCCGCGCACCAGGACGGTCACCCGCGCGCCGAGCGCCTGCCAGGCGGTCGCCATCTCGACGGCGACCACGCCGCCGCCGACCACCACCAGGCTCTCGGGCACCTGTTTGGCGCTGGTCGCCTCGCGGCTGGTCCAGGGCCGTACGTCGGTCAGCCCGGGCAGGTCGGGCAGCGCCGCGGTGGTGCCGGTGCAGACCGCGACCGCGTGCCGGGCGGTCAGCCGCACCGTACCGCCGTCCGGGGTGTCCACCACGACCTGGCGGGGCCCGTCGAGCCGCCCGCGGCCGCGCACCAGGTCGATGTGCACGGAGTCCAGCCACTCCACCTGGCCGTCGTCCTTCCATTGCGAGGTGAACTCGTCACGGCGGGCCAGCACCTCGGCGGAGTCCAGCGGCCCGCCCACGGCCGCGGCCAGCCCCGGCAGCCGGCGCGCGTCGGCGCGGGCCGCCACCGGCCGCAGCAGCGCCTTGCTCGGCATGCACGCCCAGTACGAGCACTCGCCGCCGACGAGTTCGCTCTCCACGACAACCGTGCTGAGCCCGGCCGCCTGGGTCCGCTCGGCCAGGTTCTCCCCGACCGGGCCCGCTCCGATGACGACCACGTCGTACGTGCGGGGTGTGTCGTTCATTCCGGCTCCTGTACTGGTCGCTGCCGCGCGTGCCCGCGCGTTCCCGTGTGCCCTGTGCCTGTGTGCCCTGTGCCCGTGTGCCGAGAGACGTGGCGCCTACCGGTGGCCGTGTCCACCCGTCCGTCCCCACGGTCGCCCACGGCGCGCCTCGGCGGGCGCCGCGACCCACCGCGTACGCCCGTACGCCGCTTCGATCCGACCGAGAACCCGCCGACGCCGCAACCGGAGCGGCCCGCGCCATCGTACTGACGGAACGTGAGGGGAAGGCTTTCGCCCGGCCCACCGTTCTGCTGACGGGGTGTACGACCGGCCCGCGCGGTGGTCACGGCGCGCGGTCGGCATATGATCACAAACGGGCGCCGTGGGGCGCCACGGGAGGTGTCCGATGGGTGAGCTCGTCCTGATCCGGCACGGCGAGACCGAGTGGTCGCAGTCCGGTCAGCACACCAGCTACACCGACCTGCCGCTCACCGAGCACGGCGAGGAGCAGGCCCGGTCGCTGGCGCCGCTGCTCGCCTCCCGGCACATCGGGTGCGTGATCAGCAGCCCGATGCAGCGCGCGCAGCAGACCGCGAAACTGGCCGGCCTCGACCACGTGAGGATCGACCCCGACCTGCACGAATGGGACTACGGCGGCTACGAGGGCGTCACCACCCGTGACATCCACCGGACCCGCCCGAACTGGGAGATCTGGACCGACGGCGTCATCCCCGGGCCCGAGGGGCATCCCGGCGAGACCCCCGAGCAGATCGGTGACCGCGCCGACCGCGTACTGGCCCGCGTCGAGGCGGCGTTCACCAACGGCGACGGCGGCGACGTCGTCCTCGTGGCGCACGCGCACTTCCTGCGGGTGCTCACCGCCCGGCGGCTCGGCCTGCCGCCCGCCGAGGGGGCCCTCTTCCAGCTGGCCACCGGCACGGTGAGCCGGCTCGGCATGGAACACGGCCACCATGTGCTGACCGCCTGGAACCGCCTCCCGTAACGGCCCGCGACCGCCTGCCGTCCCGAGGTTTCGCCCGGACAGACCGCCTGGCGCGGCGCGATGGCCGACCACCCGCACACACTGGCCGGGTGGGCCCTTCCGTCGGAGGGGGGCCGGGCAATCGAAAGGACGCGGCCATGGGATGTGCCTACCGCACGGACATCGGACTGCTCGCCCTGCGTCTCGGCGCCGGGTCCGTACTCTTCGCGCACGGCGCGCAGAAGCTGTTCGGGTGGTTCGGCGGGGGCGGGCTCGCCGGCACCGCCGGCGCCATGGAGCACATGGGCTTCCGGCCGGGCAAGCCGGCCGCGGTCGCCGCGGGGCTCGGCGAGGCGGGCGGTGGCGCTCTCCTCGCGCTGGGTCTGGCCACGCCGGCGGCCGGAGCGGCCGCCGCCGGGGCGATGGCCGGTGCCGTCTCCGTCCACGCGCCCGCCGGGTTCTTCGCGATGTCCGGGGGCTTCGAGCACCCGGCGCTCCTCGGCTGGACCGCCGCGGCGCTCGGCCTCGCCGGGCCCGGCCGGCTCTCCCTCGACCACCTCAGCGACCACTGCCTCAACCGGCCCTGGGTCATCGCCGCCGCCTTCAGCGCCGCGGCCCTCAGCGCGGCCGCCGTCGTCACCACCCGCAACCGTGCGGTGGCCAACGACTCCCGCGAAGCCGCCACCTCCGAGGACGCGACGTAGCTCCAGCCTGACCCACCCGGGTGCCCCGGTCTGTCGGCCGAGGGACCACCTCGCGGTGGTGGGCTGGTCGCGCAGTTCTCCCCCTGGCTTCGCCGGGAGGTACCCCCAGCGCCCCTGAATTTGTGCGGCTACCTCCGCGAAAGGACGGCCCCTCAAGGGGCGCGTGGGGGTCCCTCCCAGGCGAAGCTCTGGGGGAGAACCGCGCGAGCAACCCCCCACCGGCAGGTGGTCCCTGAACAGACAGACCGGGGGCACCCGGGGGGTCAGGGCCCAGAACGGGAGTACCGGATGACGCCAACGGCCCAGCCCCCCACCCGTCCACGCGGACTCCGCCCCCTCGTGCGCCGCGCGCAGCGCGCCCCCTGGGCTCGCTCACTGCTCGCCGCCGCGTGCGGCGCCCTCCCGGCGCTGGCGTTCCCCACCCCCTCCCTGTGGTGGTTCGCCTACTTCGCCCTCGTCCCCTGGCTCCTCCTGATCCGCTCGGCGCCGACCGGGCGCCGGGCGGCCCTGGACGGCTGGTTCGGCGGCGCCGGCTTCATGCTCGCGGTCCACAACTGGCTGCTGCCGAGCCTGACCGTCTTCCTCCCGGTCCTCGCCCTGCTGCTGGGCGCCCTGTGGGCCCCGTGGGGCTGGCTGGTCCGGCGAGTCCTCGGGAACGGGGGCCGTCCGGCCGTCGGCGCCGCCCTGGCCCTCCTCCCGAGCGGCTGGCTGCTGATCGAACTCGTCCGCTCCTGGCAGTACCTCGGCGGCCCCTGGGGCCTGCTCGGCGCGAGCCAGTGGCAGGTCACCCCGGCCCTGCGCCTCGCCTCGATCGGCGGGGTGTGGCTGGTCAGCGTCCTGATCGTGCTCGCCAACACGGCCCTCGCGGTGCTGTGCGCGATGCCGTCCGCACGCCGCACGGCCGCCGCGGCGTTGCTCGCCGCCGCCGTGGCCGGCGGCACCGTATGGCTGTGGGCGCCTCGCCCGCACCGCACCGCACCGGTCCGGGTCGCCGTCGTGCAGCCCGGGATGATCGCCGGACCGGCCGCCCGGTTCGCCCGCGAGGTCCGTCTCACCCGGCAGCTCGCCGGCACCCGCCCCGACCTGGTGGTGTGGGGCGAGAGCAGCGTCACCGTCGACCTGTCGAACCACCCCGGCACCACCGCCACGCTCGCCGCGCTCTCCCGCCTGGTCGGCGCCGACCTGCTGGTCAACGTGGACGCCGAACGCGCCGACGGCACCGGCATCTCCAAGACCTCGGAACTCGTCGGCCCGCACGGCGTGACCGGCCCCACGTACGACAAGATGCGGCTGGTGCCGTTCGGCGAGTACATCCCCATGCGCTCGCTGCTCGGCTGGGCCACCTCCGTGGGGAAGGCCGCCGGGCAGGACCGCAGGCCGGGCAGCCGACAGGTGGTGATGGACACCGGGACCCTGCGGTTCGGGCCGCTGGTCTGCTTCGAGTCGGCGTTCCCGGACATGAGCCGTCACCTGGCGGCGGACGGCGCGCGGCTCCTGGTCGCCCAGTCGTCCACCTCGTCGTTCCAGGGCAGTTGGGCGCCCGCGCAGCACGCCTCGCTCGCGGCGCTGCGGGCCGCGGAGACCTGGCGGCCGATGGTGCACGCCACCCTCACCGGCATCAGCGCGGTCTACGGCCCCGGGGGCGCGCCCGTCGGGCACTGGGTCGGCACGGGCAGCAGCACCTCCACGGTGTACGAGGTGCCGACCGCCACGGGCACGAGCCCCTACGTACGGTTCGGTGACTGGGTGCCGCACCTGGCGCTGCTGCTGGTGCTCGCCGCCGCGGCGTACGAGGCGGTCCGCGGGGTGCGCCGCCGGATCACCGCACCCGCACCGGCCGCCGCCGCGGCCCCGAAGGACCCGACCGGCCCAACCGGCGCCACCGATCCGACGGAACCCACCGATCCGACCGGCCCGACGGACCCGCCCGACCCGACGGAACCCGCGCTCAACCGATACCCGCGCCCGTAGCCCCGGCGAAGTCGGTGCCCGGCGCGGCGCCGCCGGTGATCTCCGCGACGATGCGCTCGCACAGCTCGTGGGTGCGCAGCGCGTCGCGGGCGTCGAGGGGCGTGCCGGCGCGGACCGCGTCGAGGAAGGCCAGCACGGCCTGTTCGATGCCGCGCTGCCGGGCGACCGGCACCCAGTCGCCGCGGCGCCGGACGCTGGGCTGGCCCTTGTGGTCGATCACCTCGGCGAGATTGAACACCTGGCGGCGGGTGTCGGCGCCGCTGACGTCGAGGCTCTCCTCGGTGGACCCGCTCATCCGGTTCATCGACCCGATCGCGGTGAAGCCGTCACCGGACAGGTGCACCACCACATGGTGCAGCAGCCCGTCGTGCACGCGGGCCGAGACCCGGACCTGCTCGATCGGCCCGGGCGCGAGGAACCGCAGCGTGTCGGCGACGTGCACGAAGTCGTCGAAGACGACCGTGCGGGGGTCCTCGGCGAGTCCGACCCGGTTCTTCTGCATCAGGATCAGGTCGCGCGGGTGGCTGAGGCACTGCGCGTACCCGGGCGCGTAGCGGCGGTTGAAGCCGACCGCCAGCGGCACGCCGCGCGCCTCGGCGAGGTCCACCAGCCGGCGGGCGCCGTCCAGGTCGTACGCGAGCGGCTTGTCGATGTACGCCGGGACGCCCGCCTCGATCAGGCGGGTGCCGATCTCCACGTGGTGGGCGGTGGGGGCGTGTACGAAGGCCGCGTCGAGGTCCTGGTCGAGCAGCGCGTCCAACGTGGTGTGCCGGTGCGGGAGCCGGTGGGCGTCGCCGACCGCGGCCAGGGTGGCGGGGGTGCGGGTCTGCAGGTGCAGTTCGAGGCCCGGCTGGGCGGCGAGCACCGGCAGATACGCCTTCTGCGCGATGTCACCGAGCCCGATGACGCCGATCTTCAAGGGGGCGCTGCGCGGTGCCATGCGTGCTCCTGGTGCGTTCCGGGCCGTGCGATATCCCCGCAGCATACGGGGGCGCCGCGCGTTCACTCCTGCGGGGAATACCCGGACGGCGCCGGGTACGGCACAGTGGAGCGGGTGCGTGGACCATTCCCTTTCCTGGCACCGGTGTTCGTGATCTGCGCGGTGTGCGCGCTCGCCGGCTGCACCACCGTCTCCGCCCCGCCGACCAGGCCGCCCGCACCGCCGCCGTCGGCACCCGGGCGGCCCGGGCAGCCCGACGATGCGCGGGTGGTGCCCGCGCCGGCCCACGGGGTGCTGGCCACCGCGCGTCCGGACACTCCCGCGCCGGACCCCAGGCGCCACCGCGCCCCGGCCGCGCCCCCGCCGGCTCCCCCGCACCCGGCGCCACGACCTGCCGCTCCCCGCACCCACCCGTCCGGCCGCCTGCCGCGCCCCGCCGCGCCCGACGTGTGCGGGCTCGGCAAGACATACGGCGGCTGGGCGCCGGGCGGCCAGGCGTCCTCGATCTGCCGCGAGGTCTACCACCCCTGACCGCCCGGGCAGGCAGCGGGACCGGCACCCACGCCGGCGCTCAGCCCCGTATCCGGTCCCGCTACGCCGACGCGAGGTCCGGGATGCGCCAGTCGATCGGGGCGTGGCCCTGCGACTTCACCGCGTCGTCGATCTGGGTGAAGGGGTGGCTGCCGAGGAAGAGCTTCGCCGACAGCGGCGACGGGTGGGCGCCCTCTATGACGGTGTGGCGGTCGGTGTCGATGAGCGGCTTCTTCTTCTTCGCGTAGTTGCCCCACAGGACGAAGACGGCCGGGTCGGGGCGGTCCGAGACGGCCCGGATGACCGCGTCGGTGAACTTCTCCCAGCCCTTGCCCTTGTGCGAGTTGGCCTCGCCCTCGCGGACCGTCAGCACCGCGTTGAGCAGCAGGACGCCCTGCTGGGCCCAGGGCATCAGATAGCCGTTGTCCGGCACCGGGTAGCCGAACTCGTCCTTCAGCTCCTTGAAGATGTTCCGCAGCGAGGGCGGGGTCCGCACCCCGGGGCGCACCGAGAAGCACAGCCCGTGGCCCTGGCCCGCGCCGTGGTACGGGTCCTGGCCGAGCACCAGCACCTTCACCTTGTCGAACGGGGTGGCGTCCAGGGCGGCGAACACCTCGTCCCGCGGCGGGAAGACGTGGTGCTCCTGCCGCTCGGCCTCGACGAAGTCGGTGAGCTGCTGGAAGTAGGGCTTGTCCAACTCCTCGCCGAGTACGGCCTGCCAGGAGTCGGGCAGCATGCTGGGCACGTCGGGAACCTCCGGTACGCGATCGGTTACTGGTTCCGAAACTACCGCGCCCCACTGACAATCCCCGCCGCGTCCTTCCTCCCGCCCCGACCGGCACGCATCCGGACGGCGGTCAGGCCGCGGTCGGGCCGCTGTCAGGCCGCGTCCAGCCGGGCCCTCAGCTCCGGATCGAGGTCGAGGTCCACCGCGCCCAGCGCCTCGTCGAGTTGGGCGACACTGCTCACCCCGACCACCGGCACGATCGGCAGCGGGCCGCCCATCTGCCAGGCCAGTACCACCTGGTTGGGGGTGGCGCCGGCCTCGCGGGCCACCTCGCGCAGCACCGCCAGCCGCCGCTGCGACATCGGGTGGTCGTACGGCGCGAGCAGCGGCCTGTCCGCGCGGGTGTAGGCGCCGTGCACCAGCGGGCCGTACGCCATGAGCGTCATGTCGTCGTGGGCCGCGACGAAGTCCTGCATGTCGTCACGGGCGTACCACTGGGCGCCCCACTCGCCGCCGGGCACCGGCCACAGGTAGGTGTGCCGCTGCTCGACGCAGGTGTAGCCGGGCAGGTCGTGCGCGGCCGCGTACTGCCGTGCCTCGGCGACGCGCCAGGCGGCGTGGTTGCTCGCGCCGATCAGCCGGGTGGCGCCGCTGCGGACGACCTCGGCGAAGGTCTCCACGGTCTCCGCGACCGGGACCGCGCGGTCCTCGACGTGGGCGTAGTACAGGTCCACGTGGTCGGTGCCCAGGCGGCGCAGGCTGCCCTCGATCCCGGCCCGGACCACCTTCGCCGAGAGCCCTTCCCACGCGTCGGGCCACACCTGCGTGCTGCCCTCCGGCGGGCGGGCGCCGACCTTGGTGGCCACCACGGTACGGTCGCGGGCGCCGCGGGCGCTCAGCCAGCGGCCGAGCAGCAGCTCGCTCTCGTCACCGGTGCCGCCGGGCGCCCAGACCGAGTAGTTGTTGGAGGTGTCGACGAAGGTGCCGCCGGCCTCGGCGAAGCGGTCGAGCACCGCGAAGGAGGTCTGCTCGTCGACGGTGGAGCCGAACGGCAGGATGCCCAGGCACAGGTTGCTGACCTGGGGACCGCGGCCGCCGGCAAGGGTGCGGTAGCGCATGGGTGCGTCACTCCGTACAGGTGGAAGGTCCTCGGAGGCGGGCCCCGGAGGAAGCCGCCGTCCGAGGACTGTGCACCTTGGAGTACGGACGAAGGCAAGCGCCTCGACCGGTCAGCTGCCGGCCTTGAGGAAGAGGCCGCCGTCGACCACCAGGTTCTGCCCGGTGATCCACCCGGCCTGGTCCGACAGCAGGAACGCCGCCGCGCCGCCGATGTCCTCGGGCACGCCGAGCCGCTGCAGGGGGTACCCGGCGGCCGTCTCCTCCTCGCGGCCCTCGTACAGCGCCGCGGCGAACTTCGTCTTCACCACCGCGGGGGCGATCGAGTTGACCCGCACCTTGGGGGCCATCTCCGCGGCGAGCTGCACGGTGAGGTTGACCATGGCGGCCTTGCTCATGCCGTAGGCGGCGATGAACGGGGACGGGGCGAGGCCGGCGATGGAGGTGATGTTGACGATCGAGCCGCCGTTCTCCTGCTGCCAGGCCCGCCAGGTCTGCTGGGCGAAGCCGAGCGCGGACAGCACGTTGGTCTCGTAGACCTTGCGGGCGACCCCGAGGTCGAGGTCGGTGAGCAGGCCGAAGACCGGGTTGGTGCCGGCGTTGTTGACGAGGTGGTCGAGCCGGCCGAACGCGTCCATCGCGCGGCCGACGGCGGCCTCCTGGTGTGCCTCGTCGTGCGCCTTGCCGGCCACGCCGATCACCCGGTCGCCGCCGCCCAGGCTCTCGACGGCCGCCTTGAGCGCGTCCTCGTTGCGGCCGGTGATGCAGACGCGGTCGCCGCGGGCGACGAGTGCCTGGGCTATCCCGTACCCGATGCCGCGGCTGGCGCCGGTGATGATCGCGGCGCGGCCGCTCTCCGGGGGGAGCTGAGTCATGTGCTGGTACGCCTTCGCTACTGGTGGGGTGCGCGGGTCAGTCGAGGGGTCCGCCGGCGATGTACAGCACCTGGCCGGAGACGAAGCCGGCCGCGTCGCCGGTGAAGAAGGCGATGGCGCCCGCGACGTCCTCGGGCCTGCCGACCCGCTGGACCGGGATCTGGGTGGCGGCCGCCGCCTGGAACTCCTCGAAGCCCATGCCGACCCGGGCGGCGGTCGCGGCGGTCATGTCGGTGACGATGAAGCCGGGGGCGACCGCGTTCGCGGTGACGCCGAACTTGCCGAGTTCGATCGCGAGGGTCTTGGTGAAGCCCTGCATGCCCGCCTTGGCGGCGGAGTAGTTGACCTGGCCGCGGTTGCCCAGGGCCGAGGACGAGGAGAGGTTCACCACGCGGCCGAACTTCGCGTCCACCATGTGCTTCTGCACCGCGCGGGTCATCAGGAAGGCGCCGCGCAGGTGGACGTTGAGCACGGTGTCCCAGTCCGCCGCGGACATCTTGAAGAGCAGGTTGTCGCGGAGCACGCCGGCGTTGTTCACCAGGATCGTGGGCGCGCCGAGTTCTTCGGCCACCCGGGCGACGGCCGCTTCGACCTGGGCCTCGTCCGAGACGTCCGCGCCGACCGCGAGCGCCCGGCCGCCCGCGCCCGTGATCGACTCCACGGTCTCCTTGCAGGCGCCCTCGTCCAGGTCGATCACGGCGACGGCCCGGCCCTCGGCGGCCAGCCGGACCGCGGTCGCTGCTCCGATACCGCGGGCGCCGCCCGTCACGATCGCGACGCGCTGCTCGGTGGTGGACATCTTCGTCTCCTCAGCCTCGGCCCGATGACGCGCCCGCCCCGACATGAGCGACCGCTTAGTAGGTCCCGCCCCGAACCGTAGGAGCGCCGCATGGTGCTGTCAACAGGACCCCCCCGGGGTGCCCCGTCCTGTCGGTTCAGGGACCACCTGTGAGTGGATGGCTTGTCGCGCGGTTCTCCCCCTGGCTTCGCCGGGAGGTGCCCCCAGCGCCCCTGGGTATGTGCGGCTCCTTCCGCGAAAGGAGGGTCACCGCACCAGGAGGTCGAGGAGGCGGTCGGCCTCCTTGCGGGCGTCGGGCGTGAGCCCGGTGTGGATCGGCCCGGGCTGGACGATCGTGCTGCGCGGAGCCGTGAGCCAGCGGAAGCGGCGCCCGGGGTCGTCCCCGGCCGCCTGCCCGGCGGAATCGCCCCCTTCGCAGATCCCCTGGTACCCACGCAGAGCGGCGGCCACGCCGTCCACATCGACCTCGGGGTCGAGGCAGCGCAGCCGCGCGACATCCAGGTGCACCCGGGCCCCGACGTAGGACTGCGCGCGGCAGTACACCAGCACCCCGGCGTTGATCAGCTCGCCGCGCTCGATCCGCGGCATCACCCGCACCAGTGCGTACTCGAAGACGTCCCGCCCGCTCATTCCGCGTTCTTCCCCTCGACCCAGGTGCGCAGCCACTCCGGCGGCGGTTGCTTCGCCTGGACGCGACCGGTGGTGATGCGTTCGTGGACGTCGACGGCGCGGGCGCCCAGCAGTTCGCGGTAGGCGGCGCGCACGTCGTCGGGCGAGTCGAAGCCGGGCTCGTCGAGCAGCCACTCGTCGGGCACCAGGCCGGTCACCTCGGTGAGCAGCGACTCCGTCACCTGCGCGGCCAACTCGGTTGCGACGGCCGCGGGTTCGGGCGAGAAGCGGGACAGCGCGTGGTCGGTCGCGTCGTACGGCTTGGCGGACGCGGCGGGCGCCGACTTCCAGTTGTGGTGCCAGATGAGCGAGGCGCCGTGGTCGATCAGCCACACGTCCCGGTGCCAGACCAGCATGTTAGGATTACGCCACGATCGGTCGACGTTGGCGATGAGCGCGTCGAACCAGACGATGCGGCTGGCCTCTTCGGGCTCCATGGTGAACACCAGAGGATCGAAGCCGAGCGAGCCGGGCAGGAAGTCCATTCCGAGGTTGAGACCGCCGCTCGCTTTGAGCAGGTCCTGGATCTCCTCGTCGGGCTCCCCGAGTCCGATCACCGGATCGAAGTCGAACCGCACCAACTCGGGCACCCGCAGGCCCAGTCGACGGCCGAGTTCGCCCGCGATCACCTCGGCGACCAGCGCCTTGCGCCCCTGGGCCGCGCCGCTGAACTTCACGACGTAGGTACCGAGGTCGTCCGCCTCGACCACGCCCGGCACGGAACCGCCCTCACGCAGCGGCGTGACGTAGCGGATGCCGGTCACTTCTCTCAACATCCCCCCAGGTTAGCGGGGAGGAGACTGCCCTTATGGACAAGATCACCGATCATCGCGACTTCCCAGGCCAGTTCGCCCGCACCCAGCGCTTCTCGCTGGGCGTCCCCCGGAGCTTCACCCTCTCCCCCGACGGCTCGTCGGTGCTGTACGTACGCACCCGCGGCCCCGAGGACCGCGTCGGCCGCCTGTGGCGGCTGGACGCCGACGGCGAGCACCTGCTCGCCGACCCGGCCGCGCTCGCGGAGACGGCCGCCGAGGTGCCGCAGGCCGAGCTGATCCGGCGCGAGCGGGCCCGCGAGCGCGCCACCGGGATCGTCGGCTACACGACCGACGCGGCCGTACGCCTCATCGTGTTCGCGCTCGACGGCGCGCTGTGGACCGCCGATCCGGCCGGCGCCCGGCCGCCTCGCCCGCTCGCCACCGCAGGTCCCGTGGTGGACCCGCGGCCCGACCCGACCCGCCGCCGGGTCGCCTACGTCACCGACGGCGCCCTGCACGTCCTGGACCTGGCAAGCGGCGCGGACCTGGCGCTCGCCGAGCCGGAGAGCGGCGAGGTGACGTACGGGCTGGCCGAGCACGTGGCGGCCGAGTCGATGCACCGGCACCGCGGCTACTGGTGGTCCCCCGACGGCAGCCGGCTGCTGGTCGCGCGGGTGGACAACACACCGGTGGCACGCTGGTGGATCGCCGACCAGGTGGACCCGGAGCACCACCCGCGCGAGATGGCCTACCCGGCGGCCGGCACCGCGAACGCCGACGTGTCGCTGCACCTCCTGGCCGCGGACGGCACCGGCGAGCGTACGGAGGTCGATTGGGACCGGGCCGGCTACGAGTACCTGGCGACCGCCGGCTGGGACGCGCACGGCCCGCTGCTGAGCGTGCAGAGCCGCGACCAGCGGACCGTACGGGTGCTGGCGGCCGATCCGGCGACAGGCGCGACCCGGCTGCTGCACGAGCAACGCGACCCGGCGTGGGTGGAGTTGGTGCCCGGCACGCCCGCACGCACCGCGTCCGGAGCCCTGGTGCACACCGCGGACGCGGGCGAGACCCGCCACCTGACCGTCGGCGGCGAGCCGGTCACCCCGGAGGGCGTGCAGATCCGCGAAGTGCTGTCCGTGGACGGCGAGTCGGTGCTGTTCGCGGCGTCCAGGGAGCCGACCGAGGAGCAGCTGTGGACCTACCACCCGGACGGCGGTGCGGCGCCGCTCAGCGAGGGCCCCGGGGTGCACACCGGGCAGCGGGCCGGGGACACGCTGCTGCTGTCGTCGCTGACCGAAGAGGGCCGCGACATCCGGCTGCTGCGGCCCGACGGCGAGTTGCGGGTGCCGTCCCTGGGAGCCACGCCGGTGGTGACCCCGCGGGTGACCTGGCTGCGGGCCGGCGAGCACGACATCCGCACCGCGCTGCTGCTGCCGTCCTGGCACCGGCCCGGCTCGGGCCCGCTGCCGGTGCTGCTCGCGCCCTACGGAGGGCCGGCGCTCCAGCTGGTGATGCGGGCGGCGACCTGGCCGCTGGCCGAGGCGCAGTGGTTCGCGGAGGAGGGCTTCGCGGTGGTGGTCGCCGACGGGCGCGGCACCCCGGGGCGCGGCCCGCGGTGGGAGAAGACCGTCCACAAGGACACCATGAGCGCGCCCGTCGAGGACCAGGTGACCGCGCTGCACGCGGCCGCCGCGCACTGCCCCGACCTCGACCTGGGCCGGGTGGCGATCCGCGGCTGGAGCTTCGGCGGCACCCTGGCGGCCATGGCGGTACTGCGCCGCCCGGACGTCTTCCACGCGGCGATCAGCGGCGCGGGCCCCAGCGACCAGCGGCTGTACGACACGCACTGGCGCGAGCGGTTCCTCGGCCACCCCGACGAGGACCCGGAGGCGTACGACCGCTCCTCGCCGATCGGGTCGGCGGCCGCGCTGGAGCGGCCGCTGCTGCTGGTGCACGGCCTCGCCGACGACAACGTGGTGGCCGCGCACACGCTGCGGCTGTCGGCGGCGCTGCTGGCCGCGGGCCGCTACCACCAGGTGCTGCCGCTGTCGCACGCGACGCACGGACCGAGCGATCCGGTGATGGTGGAGGGGCTGCTGCGACACCAGTTGAGATTCCTCCGCGACGCGTTGAACACCGCGCCGCGGCCGTCCGTATGAACGGGTACGCGTGACAGCACGCTGCCGGCCGGCGAGGGCCCCGCCGTCCGGTCCGATCCACGAACAGGATGCAACCTCATGGCAGAAAGCTCCGGAATCCCCGAGTCACCGACCCGCCGCGGCGTTGTCGCGGCGGCCGGTGGCGTGGGCCTCGCCGCCGTTCTGACCGCCTGCGGTTCCGGCTCCTCCTCGCACTCCTCCGACGACGCCGCCGGCAGCTCGTCCGCCTCGCCGGCGCCGTCCGGTGGCGCCGGCTCCAGCTCCCCGGCCGCCGGGGGCGGGGGAGGCGGCACCCCGCTCGCCAAGACCTCGGAGATCCCGGTCGGCGGCGGCAAGATCTTCGCCGCCCAGAAGGTCGTGGTCACCCAGCCGAGCAGCGGGCAGTTCAAGGCCTTCTCGGCGGTGTGCACGCACCAGGGCTGCACGGTCGCCAAGGTGTCCGACGGCCAGATCATCTGCCCGTGCCACGGCAGCGCCTTCCATGTCGCCGACGGCTCCGTGGCCAAGGGCCCGGCCACGACGGCGCTCCCCGCGAAGAACGTCACCGTGTCGGGCGACGAGGTCACGCTCGCCTGATCCCCGCACGCCGGTCCGGGTTCTCGGGGCGGGCCCCGAACCCGGACCGGCCCCTTCCGGCCCTTGTGCTCCTTCCGTTCCGTCGCGCCTCCGCGCCCTTCGCGCCCCTTCTCCCCCGCCCGCCGGGCGGTTCGCCGTGGTCAGGAGGCGGGCGGCTGGTAGGCGTTCGCGGACGCGCGCAGGGCGTCGACGGCGGCGCGGATCGCCGGGCGGCGGTCGGCGTCCTCGCGCCAGACCGCGTAGACGTGGCGCTGCATGGTGTGGCGGACGGGCATGATGCGCACGCCCGGCGGCATCGGGTCGCGGCCCAGCCGGGGCATCACCGCGACGCCGAGCCCGGCCGCGACCAGCGCCAGCACGGTGGCGTGCTCCTCGGCGTGGTGGGCGACGCGCGGCTCGATGCCCTTGCCTCGCAGCGTGAACAGCAGCCACTCGTGGCAGAAGCCGCCGTCCGGCCAGGCGATCCAGTCGTCGTCGGCGAGTTCGTCCAGCTCGATCTCGGTGCGGCCCTCCAGCCGGTGCCCCAGCGGCAGCGCGGCGTCCACGATGTCGTCGAAGAGCGGGGCCTTGGCGAGCCCGCCGGGCAGCGACAGCGGCTTGTTGTACCAGTCGAGCACGACCGCGAGGTCGACGTCGCCGCGGCCGAGCCGGGCCAGCGACTCCTGGGGTTCCAACTCGTGGACGACGGTGCGCAGTTGCGGGTACGCGGCGCGCAGGTCGGCGAGCGCGGCGGGGAACAGTCCGCGCACCGCGGTCGGGAACGCCCCGGCGCGCAGTTCTCCGACCGCGACGCCTCGGTGCGCCTCCAGGTCGGAGTGGGCGAGCTCGACCAGGGACAGTATCCGCTCGGCGTGCCCGGACAGCAGGCGTCCGGCGTCGGTGAGCCGCACCCCCCGGCCGTTCTTGCCGAGGAGCGGCTGGCCGGTCTCCCGCTCCAGCTTCGCCATCTGCTGCGACACCGCGGAGGTCGTCACGTTCAGCACCTCGGCGGCGGCGCTCACCGAGCCGTACGTGTCGATGGCGTGCAGGATGCGGAGCCGTTCGAGTGACAACATGTAAGTGATTCTACGTCGTCTGTGCAGAAATTCTCGCTTGTTCTACGACGTCGCAGCCGTCATCGTGGACTCATGAAGACTTCCGCCGTCCGCGGCACGGCCGTTGAGCCGCCCGTCGAGCCGCCTGTCGAGCCACCCGTCCAGGTGTCCGTCGCGGCCGTCCCGGCGCCCGCCTCCGGATCACCGTCGCAGGGGCTGCTGCGGCTGCTGGACTGGCGGGTCCGCTTCGCCGCGCTGGGCCTGGTGTGGGGCTTCAGCTTCCTGTTCATGAAGGTGGGCAACGAAGCGTTCGCGCCGCTCCAGGTCACCCTCGGCCGGATGGTCTTCGGCACCGCGGTCCTGGCCACCGCGGTCGCGGTGAAGCGGGAGCGGCTGCCGCGCGGCCGCCGGAACTGGCTGCATCTGTTCGTCGCCGCCTTCCTGCTGAACTCACTGCCGTTCACGCTGTTCGCCACCGCCGAGCAGACCATCCCGTCGATGCTCGCGGGGATATGCAACGCGGCCACCCCGCTGTTCTCGATGCTGGTCTCGCTGGTCGCGCTGTCGGAGGACCGGCCGTCGCGGCAGCGGTTCGCCGGGGTCGGCCTCGGCTTCGCCGGTGTGCTGACCGTGCTCGGCGCCTGGCAGGGCTTCGCGGGCCAGGACCCCAAGGGCACGATGATGGCGCTGGCCGCGGCGATCAGCTACGCGGTGGGCTGGGCCTATGTCCGGCGCACCCTGAGCGGCAGCGGCAGCTCCAACCTGGCGATGTCCGCGAGCCAGTTGATGCTGGGCACCCTGCAACTCCTGCTCGTCACGCCGTTCTTCACCTCGATGCCGTCGTCGTATCCGGCGAAGTCGGTGCTGTCGGTGCTGGCGCTGGGCGCGTTGGGCACGGGCATGGCGTTCCTGGTCCAGTACGGACTGGTGGCGGAGAAGGGTCCGACCATCGGGTCGATGGTCACGTACCTGATACCGATCGTCGCCACCGCCGCCGGGGTGCTGCTCCTCGGCGAGTCGCTGAGCTGGAACGAACCGGTGGGCGCCGCGGTGATCCTGGTGGGCGCGGCACTCACCCAGCGGCGGCCGAAGGGCGCCCGGGCGTAGCGTGTCGGTGCGGCGCGGCGGGCCGCGACCGGTGCCCGCGCCGCCTCCCCCTATCGCTACGGAGCGCCACGTGCACGAGATCAGCTACGGAGACGTCAAGGCGGCCACCGACCGGGTGGCCGGCCAGGTCCGACCCGTCACCGTCGTCCCGCCGACGGGCGGACCGCAGGACCCGCAGGTCTGGTTCGCCCTCGAATACATGCAGTACACCGGCTCCTTCAAGGCGCGCGGCGCGCAGAACTTCATCGCCGCGCACCGCGACGCGGGCACCCTGCCCGCGGCCGGCGTCTGCATCGCCAGTGGTGGCAACGCCGGGCTGGCGTGCGCGTGGGCGGCCCGCCGGCAGGGGCTGACCGCCACCGTGTTCCTGCCGCAGAACGCCCCGGCGCTGAAGATCGCCCGGCTGAGGGAGTACGGCGCGCAGGTGCGCCTGGCCGGCACGCAGTACGCAGAGGCCCTGGAGGCGTGCGAGCAGTTCGCCGCGGAGTCCGGGGCGCTGGCCGCGCACGCGTACGCCGACCCGTATGTCAGCGCCGGCGCGGGCACCTTGATGGAGGAGATCCACGCGCTGATACCGGACCTGGACACGGTGGTGGTCTCGGTGGGCGGCGGCGGGCTGTTCGCGGGCGTGTCGGCGTCCGCGCGGCAGCACGGGGTGCGGGCGGTCGCCGTCGAGCCGGAGAACTGCCGTTCGCTCAACGCTGCGTTGGAGGCGGGAGAACTGGTCGACGCGAGCGTGGACTCCGTCGCCGCGGACGCGCTGGGGGCGCGACGCGCCTGGCAGGGGGCACTGGCCGCGGTGCGGCAGGACAACGCCCGGTCGGTGCTGGTCGGTGACGAGCAGATCATCGCCGCCCGCCGGTCGCTGTGGGACGAGCGCCGGATCGTGGTCGAGCACGCCGCCGCCACCGCGCTGGCCGCGCTCCTCCCCACCGACGACCCCTCGCGCGGCTACCGTCCGACGCCGGGCGAGAAGATCGCGGTGGTGCTGTGCGGGGCGAACACCGACCCGACGGACCTGCTGGCACCGGCCGCCGCGAGCTGAGGACATCGGCCGCCGCGAGCTGAGGGTGGCGGCCCGGAAGTGGCCCGGCCGCCCGGGAGTTGCCGCGCCCCTCATCCGGCGCGCGCCGGCCTGGGCGGGTGCCGGCAGCGGGCTCAGCCGAAGCGGCTCGCACCCGTGGAGCGGAGCACCGCGGCGACGGTGTCGGCGAGCGGGTCGATGTCGGCGAGGCCGAGCGGGGAGACGGTGATGCGCACACCGGGCGGGGAGTTGACCCGGAAGCGGGCGCCGGGCGCGACGGCCCAGCCGTGCTGGAGCAGCCCGGCGACCGCGCCGGTCTCGTCGGCGACCGGCACCCAGGCGTTCAGGCCGCAGCGGCCATGGGCGGCGACGCCGCGCTCGTCGAGCGCCCCGAGCAGGGCCTCGCGCCGCACCGCGTAGGAGCGGGCGGTGCGCTCGGGGTCCACGGCGTGGTGCTGCCAGAGGTGCACCACCGCCCGTTGCAGCAGGTGGCTGACCCAGCCCACGCCGAGCCGGTGCCTGCCGCGCACCCGGGCGACGGTGACCTCGTCGCCGGTGAACACGGCCAGCCGCAGATCCGGGCCGTACGCCTTGGCGGTGGAGCGGACCAGCGCCCAGTGGTCGGTGGCGCCGGACAGGCAGTGCAGGGGGAGGTCCACGAGACCGTGCAGGTGGTCGTCGTCGATCACCAGGACGTGCGGGTGGGTGGCGAGCAGGGCGCGCAGTTCGGCCGCGCGGGCCGCGGACAGGGCCGCGCCGGTCGGGTTCTGGCCGCGGTCGGTGACCAGCAGGGCGCGTACGCCGGCGGCCAGCGCGCGGGCCACCTCCGCGGTGACCGGCCCCTCGTCGTCGACGGCGACCGGCACCGCGCGCAGCCCCATCGCCGGCACCAGGTCGAGCACGCTGCCCCACCCGGGGTCCTCGACGGCGACCGCGTCGCCGGGGCGCAGGTGGGCGGCGAGGACACGTTCGATGGCGTCGAGCGATCCGGAGGTGAGGCCGATCGGGCCTGCGGGCACCCTGTCGGCGTCCAGGGCGGCCCGGGCCAGTTCGGCGAGGTCGGCGTCGATGACGGTGCCGCCGTACAGCCCGGGGGCGATGGCGTGGTGGGCGGCGGCCTCGGCCAGGGCGTCGGCCAGCGGCGGGAGCAGCGCCAGGTCGGGGTTGCCGGTGGACAGGTCGCGGGTGCCGGGCGGCACGTCGATCCGGATCGCCTTGCGGGGAGCGACGGCCGGGCGGGCCCGCACCCGGCTGCCGCGGCGGCCCGCCGTCTCGATCACCCCGCGGTCGCGCAGCAACCGGTAGGCGGCGGCCACCGTGTTGGGGTTCACATCGAGGTCGCGGGCGAGTTCGCGCAGCGGCGGCAGGACGGTGCCCGGCCGCAACGCGCCCGCGCCGACCGCGCGTTCGATGTCGGCGGCGATTGTCGATGCGCCACGCCCGCTGATTGAGTACTCTCCTAGCACAAACAATATTATGCACTAGTTCAAAGGATCGCGCCATGCCCGCCACACCGGCCACCCCCGACGCACCCCCGCCACCGCAGCAGCCCGCACAGCCGGCCGTGCCCGCACCGCCGCCGTACCCCACCACCGACCGCACCGTCCCGACCCGTTCCGCGGACCGCGCCTCGTACGACCGCGCCGTCGTGCACGCCATCCTCGACGAGGGCTACCTCTGCCACCTCGGCTTCGTCCGCGACGGCGCGCCGGTGGTGCTGCCGACGCTGTACGCGCGCAGCGGCGAGCGGCTGTACGTGCACGGGTCGACGGGTTCACGGCCGCTGCGGGGCGCGCGCCGCGACCCGGGGCTCGCGGTGTGCGTGACGGTGACGCACGTCGACGGGTTGGTGCTGGCGAAGTCGGCGTTCCACCACTCGATCAACTACCGGTCCGTGGTGGTGCACGGCACCGCCCACCAGGTGACCGACCCGCAGGAGCGGGCCCTGGCGCTGGACGCGATCGTGGAGCAGGCCGTGCCCGGCCGGGCCGACGACTCCCGCCGGGCCAACGCGAAGGAACTGGCCGCCACCGCCGTGATCCGGCTCGACCTGCGCGAGGTGTCGGCGAAGATGCGCACCGGCGGGCCCAACGACGAGCCGGAGGACCTCGACCTGCCGTACTGGGCCGGCGTGGTCCCGGTCGCGCCCGCCTACGCCGCGCCCGTGCCGGCCGGCTACCAGGCGCCGTCCGCGCCCCTGCCCGGCTACCTCGCGCCCGCCGGCCCGCGCGGCGCCGACCGGAAGGACCCCGCCGCATGCTGATCCACCCCTGGGACGCGGCCACCGACGACGCCGAGTGGCAGCAGTGGCTGGCCGCCCACGACTTCGGCCAGTTCGCGGTGAACGGCCTCGACGGCGAGCCGCCCTTCGTCCAGCCCGCCCACTTCGTGTACGACCCGGCGCCCGGTGCGCACGGCGAGGTGCTGCTGCACCTGGCCCGGCCCAACCCGCTGTGGCACGCGCTGGAGGCGGCGCCCCAGGTCACCCTCAGCGTCGTGGACGACTACACCTTCGTCCCCGGCCCCTGGCACGCCGCGCCCGGTGACCCTTCCGAGTACGGCACCCCGACCAGCTTCTACGCCGCCGTCCAACTCCTGGGCACCGCCCACATCCTGGACGACCCGCAGGTCAAGGCCGACCTGCTCCGGCGCCAGGTCGCCCACTTCCAGCCCGACGGCGGCACCGCCCGGGTCGCGCCCGGCCAGGAGCCGTTCGGCCGCATGCTCGCCGGCATCCGCGGGGTGCGGATCGACGTCACGCAGGTGCGGGCCAAGTTCAAGTACGGCGGCAACAAGCCCGAGGAGGTACGGCACCGCGTCACCGGCCTGCTCGCCGGCCGCGCCGCTCCCGGCGACGCGGCCGCGCGAGCCCACCAGCTGCGCCAGCTGTCAGCCGACTGACGGCCCGGATGGCACGGCCGGGCCCGCCGGACCCGCCGGACCGGAGCCTGCGGGCTGCTGCCGCGCCTCCTCCCAGGCCAGCACCCCGACCGCCGCCAGCAGCACCAGCGTCCCGGCCAGGGTGGCGGCGGTCAGCCGCTCGCCGAGCAGGGTGACCGCGAGGGCGGCCGCCGAGACCGGCTCGATCAGCGCCACCACCGAGACCGTCGCCGCGCGCAGCACGGCCGCCCCCGCGAAGTACAGCGCGTAGGCGAACGCGGTCGGCACGGAGGCGAGATAGCCGAGCAACGCGAGCGTGCGGCCCAGGTGTTCGGCGTGCGGCAGCAGCCCCTCCGACCAGGCGGCCGGCAGCAGCACGACCGCGCAGATCCCGAACGACCACAGCGAGGTGGTCAGCGGGTCGCCCGCCGCCCCGCGGCTGCCGTGCCACCGGGTCAGCAGCGTGATCCCGGCGTACCCGGCCGCCGACAGCACCGCCAGGACCACCCCGGCCGGCCGCACCTGCGTGCCACCGCCGCCGAGCACCAGCACGGCCAGCCCGGCGAGCGCCCCGGCCACCGCGACCGCGCCGCCCCGGCCGATGCGTTCGCCCATCGCCGCCCGGGCGACCAGCGCGATCAGCACCGGGCCCGAGCCCAGCGTGACCACCGTGGCGACGGCGAGCCCGGTCGAGCGCACCGCGCAGAAGTACGCGACCTGGAAGAGGGTGAGCCCCGCGCCGGTCACGGCGATCCGGACGAACCGGCCCCACCGGGGCGCCGCCGGCACCGCGGCGAGGACGGGCCGTACGGCCGTACCGGCACCGGCACCGGCACCCGCACCCGCACCCGCACCCGCACCCGCACCCGGGCGCAGCCTGCGGGCCGCCAGCAGCAGGACGAAGCCGCCCGCGGCCCGCCAGAACGTCAGCGCGAGCGGGCCGAGGCCGCTCCCGCGGTAGAGGACCGCGGCGACGGCGCCCGCCGTGCCCCACGCGGTCGCCGCGAACACCACATACAACAACCCCTGCCCGGACGTGATCCGGGCAGCCGAAACCTGCGAACGTGACAAGGGAGTCTCCCGCCGAAAAGGTGAGTTGAGAAACGAACGTCACCGTCTGCGGGCAGCACACATGGCCGTACGGGGCCTACCGGCGCCTCGACGAGCCGTTACCGGGTCCACGCCGCCCGCGTCAGGCGGCGGGAGGCGGAAGAACAGTCAGGTGCATGTCCCCACCCTAGGGCCTGTCGTGTGGATCTCCGCGGCGTCGCGGCATCCGGCACGCGCATCTGCCGCGTTCTCGTCGGTCGCCGACTCCCCCACGGCCGGGGGCGTGGGGGCACCCCCACCGCGTCGTCTCCCTCCTCCGCCTTGCAACTGCACTCACCGGACGCCGCTCCTTCACCCACGGAGATCCACACGACAGGCCCTAGCCCCCACCGGAAGCCGGGACCCGCCGCGCGTCGAGCCTCTGCCCGCCCGCGCTGACCGCCCTGACCGCACCGCCCCAGGTCGCGGGGCGCTACCGCCGGGGCGCCAGATCCGGCTCGACGCAGGGTTCCGGAGCCGTCGGGGACGCGGCCGGGGCGGGCTCCCCCGCTGCCGCGGGCAGGGCCGTCTGCGCCACGAAAGCACCGGCCAGCACGAGCGCGCCGCCGAACAACTGCGGGGTGCCCAGGTGCTCGCCGAGCAGGAACCAGGCCAGCACCGCGCCGACGACGGCCTCGACGCAGGAGACGACCGCGGCGATCTGCGGGCTGAGCCGCCGTACGGCCATCACGCCGGTCAGGTACGACACGACCGTGCAGACGAGCACGATCCAGCCCACCAGCAGGATTCCGGGAACGTCCGCGTCGCCGAGCGGCACCTGGTGGGCGAGGGACGTCCAGGCGATGTCCCACGGGCGTGCGACCAGGGTGAGGGACGCGGTGCCGAACAGCAGCGCGTGCGCGATCACCGCGACCGGGTCCGGGGCTCCCCCGCCGTCGGAACCGTCCCCGAGCCCGTCCACGAGCCCGTCGTCAAGCCCGTCGCCCGCGCGCTCGCGGTCCGGGGACCCCGGCGACGCGGCCGAGCCGTCCTGCGCGCCGTGGTCGGCCAGTACGAAGTACGCGACCTGGCAGCAGGCTGCGCCGAAGGAGCAGAGCAGGCCGACCGGCGCGAAGGCGAACCCGGACCAGATCCCCACCACGAAGCACATGCCGCCGACCGCGAGGACCACGCCCACCACCGCGGCACGCCGCACCTTCCGCCGCTGCACGAACCGCACCCAGCCAAGCAGCAGCGCCGGGCCGAGGTACTCCACGAGGATGGCCACGCCGACCGGTATGCGGGCGATCGCCAGGTAGTACAGCGCCTGGACGCCGACGATGCCGAGCAGCCCGAAGCCGATCACCAACCCGGGCCGCTGGAGCGGAAGTCGGCGGTGCCGCACCGCGACGGGCAGCAGCACCAGCGCGGCGCCCGCCACCCGCATCCACACCACGTGCAGCGGTTCGAACCCGGCCTCGATGAGGGGCTTCGCCGCCACCCCGGAACCTCCGAAGGCCACGGCGGACAGCAGTGCGAGCCCGACCCCGCCGCTCCGCACCTGAGTTGACCGCATCAGGACATGATGGCAGTCCCCGACAGCAGCGTCACCTCGAACGCCGCCGCTGCCGAGCCCCATCGGCCCGCCCCGATCCGGAAGCCGATCATCCGGAAGCCGCTGGTCGGGGCGTTGACGCCCCAGGGAACGGCTGTCCCGGCGTCGGCTCGCGCGCGGTCACGGCCACAGCAGCGTGCGCGCCCAGCCCTCCCCCGCCGCCCGGCGTTCGTACCGCACCCGTACGTGGAAATGCGCCGGGTCGGCCTGCCAGAACTCCGCCTCGGCCGCCCGTAGTCGGTACACCGTGTGCGTGGCGGGCACCCGGTCCGGCTCGGCGGCGACCAGCTCGCGGGCGGCCCGCAGTGCTTCGTCGTACTGGTCCGGCCCGGACAGCGGCGCGCTCATCGGGCCGGCGAACGCGGCCGCGCGCGCGTGCTCGCCGCGGCCGAGGAAGTCGCGGGCGGTGGCGTCGGGGCCGAGCACGCCGACCGGTCCCGCCATCCGGATCTGCCGGCCCTGCGCGGGCCAGTACCAGGTCAGCGCGGCACGCGGGTTGGCGGCCAGGTCGCGGCTCTTGCGGCTGCGGGAGTCGGACGCGAAGTCGTAGGCGCAGTCGGCGGTGTCGATGCCGCGCAGGATCAGCACGCGGGCGCTGGGCGTGCCGTCGGCTGCTGCCGTGCTGAGCGTCATGACGTGCGGTTCGGGCACCGCGCCGGTCAGCGCCGCGTCCAGCCACTGCGCGAACAGCGGCCCCGGGGCGTCGGGCACGGCCGCCGGATCGAGGTGCGGCAGCGGCCCGGCGAGCACGGGCGCGGCCCGGGTACGGGCGAGCAGCGCCTCGTCCGCGCGCCGCCCGGCCCCGGCCCCGGAGCCCGAGCCGGAGTCGTTGCCGCCACCACCGCTCTCCATCCGCCCCTCCATACCGCGCCCTTCCCGCTGTCGCGTGCACCCGACAGCGTCCATCACACACCAGCGCCGGGCCGCGGACGGGTTGCCCCGCCCACGGCCCGGCGCAACGGGTGCCGATCACCGGAGTCCGCTGCCGCGCACACCGATCGCGACACACTGATCAGCGCACACCGATCACCGCACGCCGCTCATCTCAGCGTGACCGTCGCCGTCTGCGTGCCCGCGGTGAAGACGTACGTCCCGGGCGCCACCTGCCGCGGACCCGCGCCGTCGATGTCGCCCGGGGTGACGGCCAGTTCGCTCGGCGGGACGCTGAGCGAGACCGTACGGGACTGGCCCGCGTCGAGGTGCACCTTGGTGAACGCGACCAGCTTGCGGGACGGGGAGAGCACGTCGCTGGACGGCTGCGCGACGTAGACCGGCACCACCAGATCGCCCGCGCGGCTGCCGGTGTTGGAGACGTGGACCGCGAGTTTCACGGTGTCCTTGGTGCGCGCGGTGGCGGATGCGGCCTTGACCGAGTCGAACGTGTAGGTGGTGTAGGACAGTCCGGCGCCGAAGGGGTAGGCGGCGTCGTAGGAGGACTCCGGACCGGCGTTGGTGCCGGGGAGCTGCTGGTAGTACATCGGTTCGTTCCCGATGTCCTTCGGCCAGGAGGCGTTGAGCCGCCCGCTGGGGTCGGTCTTCCCGAACAGCACGTCGGCGACGGCGTTTCCGCCCTCGGTGCCGGGCAGCCACGACATCAGCAGCCCCTGGGTGCCGTCGGCGTCGCCGAGCACCAGCGGCCGCCCGGCGAGCACCACGGTGACCACGGGCTTCCCGGTGGCCTTCAGCGACTTCACCAACGCCTGTTGATCGGGGGTGAGTTCGGGCCGCGGGCTGTCCGCGCTGCCTTCGGCCGCCGCCTTCTCGCCGACCACCACCACGGTCAGGTCGGCGTCCTTCGCCTGGGTGACGGCGTCGTCGGCGGTCTTGGCCTGCACGACCTGGGTACCGGACGGCGCGGCCTTCTCGATGCCCTGCAGCACGGTGGTGCCGGGCAGGGTGACGCCGTCGGGCACGCCCTGCCAGCCGACCGTCCAGCCGCCCACCTGGTCGTTGATGTCGTCGGCGTAGGAGCCGGCCACCACGATCTTCTTCGCCTTCGACGAGATCGGCAGCACCCCGCCGTCGTTGCGCAGCAGCACCTGGGACTCGTCGGCGGCCTGCCGGGCGAGGCCGGTGTCGGCGCCGATCACCCGGGAGTCGGCCTTCGACGCGTCCACGTACGGGTGCTCGAACAGGCCGAGCCGGAACTTCAGCGTCAGGATGCGCTTGACCGACTGGTCGATCCGGGCGACGGAGACCAGGTGGCGCTGGACCGCGGTCTTCAGGCCGTCGCTCCAGCCCTGCGCGTCGTACGGCTCCATCGCCATGTCCAGACCGGCGTTGACGGCCTTGGCGATCGCGGCCGGGTAGTCCGCGGTGAGGTGGTAGGAGGTCTGGAGCGCGCGCACGTCGGCCCAGTCGCTGACCACGACGCCCTTGAAGCCCCACTGCTTGCGCAGCACGTCGGTGAGCAGGTAATGCGACGCGGTGGCCGGGATGCCGTTGATGGCACCGGAGTTGACCATCACGGACTTCGCACCGGCGTCGATGGCCTGCTGGTAGGAGGGCAGCAGGGTGTCCTGGAGGTAGCGCATCGACACGTCGCCGGGGACGCGGTCGTGGCCGTTGCCGGGCTCGCCGTAGCCGGCGAAGTGCTTGACGGTGGCCGCGACGTCCTTCGCGCCTCCCGCGCCCTGGATGCCCTGGACCGCGGCGGCGGCGAGCGTGCCGGACAGCAGCGGGTCCTCGCCGTACGTCTCGTAGTAGCGGCCCCAGCGCTGGTCGCGGGCGATGTCGGTGACCGGCGCGAAGTTCCAGTCGATGCCGGTGGCGGCCACCGCGCGGGCGGTGCTCGCCCCGGCCGCCTTGACCAGCGACGGGTCCCAGGTAGAGCCCATGCCGATCTCCTGCGGGAAGATCGTCGCGCCCAGCACGTTGTTGTGGCCGTGCACGGCGTCCACGCCGTAGATGATCGGGATGTGCAGCCGGGAGTTCTTCACCGCGTACTGCTGGACGGTGTTGACCATCTTCGCCCAGTTCTCCGGGGTGTTGACCGACGGGCCGGCGCCGCCGCCGGAGAGCACCGAGCCGGCCGCGTTCTTCAGCAGCACGTCGTGCAGGCAGGATTCGGTGAAGTCGCCGCCGCTCCACTGGCAGTCGCCCTGCATGTTGACCACCGAGATCTGGTCCATCTGGCCGATCTTCTCGTCCAGCGTCATCCGGTGCAGCAGGTCGTTGACGCGCACGTCGATCGGCGCGTTGGGGTTGGTGTAGGTCGGGTTGTCTCCGGCCTGGGCCGGCGCCGAGGCGACCGCCGCCACGCAGGCGGCCGCGGTGGCGAGGGTCAGCAACCCTCTGAGACTCAGTCTTCGTGCGTTCGTTGGCATCGCAGGAGTCCCGTTCCTGTTGGGGGGCGGCCCCGGCGTCGCGGGACCGTTGGTGCCGTAAACGATTCCGATCGGCCGGAAGTCTGTCCCCCACGCTCACAGATCGTCAAGACTGTACGCAGGGCATTGTTGTGCCCCACCCTGGCGGGAGCGCTTTCCCGCACGTCAGCACGACCACGCACAGCGCACGCACAGACAATCCGTCCGACGGACCGCCCCTGTCCAACTCGCGCAGAACGGGTACCTCGTGAACATCCGTGAACTCGCCCGCCGCAGCGGTGTGTCGACCGCCACCGTCTCGCGGGCGCTCAACGACCGGGCCGAGGTCAGCGAGGCCACCCGTGCGCGGATACGCCAACTGGCCCTGGAACTGGGGTACGCGCCCAACGAGCCGGCCCGCACCCTGGTACGGCGCCGCTCGGACACGATCGGGCTGATCTGGGACAGCGGGCAGGAGGCGCAGGGCCTGCACAACCCCTTCCTGCTCGGCCTGCTCAGTGCCGTGCGCACCGCCCTGTCCGAGGCGGACTACCACCTGATGCTGCTCACCACCGCGGGCGCCGAGGAGCCCGACGGGGCGTACCTCCAGGCGGTCCAGCGGCACAACCTGGAGGGTGTCATCGTGCTGACCACTCCCCCGGACGACCGCTGCCTGCGCGCGCTGGCCGCCTCCACGGTGCCCTGCGCGGGCATCGACACCGCGTTCACCGGGCCGCGTACGGTCCGGGTCAGCTCCGACAACGCGGCGGGCGCGGCGGCCGCCGTCCAGCACCTGTACGAGTGGGGACACCGCAGGATCGCCACCGTCACCGGCCCGCTGCACCTGCCGCCGGCGGCCGAGCGGCTGACCGGCTATCGGCGGGCGTGCGAGCGGCTGGGCCTGCCGGTGCCCGACGAGTACGTCGTCGAGGGGGACTTCTTCCTGGCCAGCGGCGAGGCGGCGGCCCGCGGTCTGCTCGCCCTCGCCGAGCCGCCGACCGCGATCTTCGCGGCCGGCGACCAGATGGCGATCGGCGCGATGCACGCGGCGGCGGACGCGGGGCTGTCGGTGCCGCGGGACCTGGCGGTGGTCGGCTTCGACGACATCGACGCCGCCTCGCTGGTCCGGCCCGCGCTGTCCACGGTCGCGCAGGACCAGCGCGCCCTGGGCGAGGCCGCGGTCGCGGCCCTGCGCAGCCTGCTGGACGCCGACCCCGGCCGGCCCAAGGACCTCGTCCACTCGTACATCGTGCCGACCCGGCTGCTGATCCGCGGCTCGAGCCGCGCGTAGCTCGGACGCGGGAGCGCAGCTCGGGGACGGAAGCGCAACCGGGGGGCGGGAGCGCAACTCGGGCGCGGGAGCGCAACTCCGGCGCGGCGGGCGGCGTCCGCCCGGCATGCCACCGGCCGCTCCGGTCACCCGCCGTCCGCGGGCGGCCGGAGCGGCCGGTGTTCCTCGCACGCACGGTCCGCCACCGGGCGATGCCTGGTGGCGGACCGTGCGACCGTGCGCGGGCGCCGAGTTCAGCACTCCGCCGCGGGATCTACTGCTCGGTGTCCTCGTCGGCGAGGATCAGGTACAGCTTCTTCCGCGCGTCGTTCACCACGGTCAGCGCCTTGTCGCGCTGCTCCGGTGTGCCCGTCGCCCAGACCTGGCGGAACGCCTCGATCAGGCCCCCGCCGGCCTTCCGGATCTCGTTGAGCGCGTCCCAGTCGACGCCGCGTTCGGCGTCCTCCCAGGGCGCGTCGGGACCCGCCTCGGCCTCGGCCCGGCCGGCGTCCGTGAGCGTGAACAGCTTCTTGCCGCCCTCGCTCGCGCTGCCGATCAGGCCCTCGTCCTCCAGCAGTTGCAGCGTCGGGTAGACCGAACCGGGGCTCGGCCGCCACGCGCCGCCGCTGCGCTCGGCGATCTCCTGGATCATCTCGTAGCCGTGCATCGGGCGGTCGGTGAGCAGCGCCAGGATCGACGCGCGTACATCGCCACGCCGGGCGCGTCCGCGCGGTCCGCCGCGCCCGTGGCCTCGGCCGCCGGGGCCGAACGGTCCGCCGCCGAAGGGCGGCCCGAACGCTCCGAACGCCGCCCGCGACCCCTCTCGCTCGCCCCACCCGTGATGTCCGGGTCCGCAGTCTCCGTGTCCATGTCCATGTGCATGTGGTCCTTGGGAACGCATGATGTCGCTCCTTCCATCGTTGATCGTTCGCGACAGTTCTACGATATATCGGAATCGCTCGTTCGACAACCCTGGACGACCCCGCCCGCCCTTCCGCCGCGCGCACCGCCCTTCCAGCGCCCGCGCACCGCGCCTCCACCGCGCCCCCGCCGTCGCTTGACCTCAAGCCCGCTTGAGGGGCCAGCCTGTCCCGGTGACCGCCTTCCCCTCGCCCTCGCGGCTGCTGCCACCGGCCTACCGCCCGCTCTTCGCGCACCGCGACTTCCGGCGGCTGCTGCCCGCACTGGCGGCCTGCGACCTCGGCGACGGGATGAGCATGGTCGCGGTGGCCTGGACCGCGCTCGCGATCGCTCCTCCCGGCCGGGCCGGGCTGCTGGTGGGGGCCGCGGTGGCGGCGTACGCGCTGCCGGGGGCCGCCGGGGCGCTGCTCCTGGGCCGGTGGCTGCGCCGGCTGCCCGCCTGGCGGCTGCTGGCCGCGGACAGCTGGCTGCGTGCGGTGCTGCTGGGCTGCGTCCCGCTCGCCTGGGCGCTGGGCGAGCTGCGTCCGGCCGGCTATGTCGCGCTGCTGGCCGGCTCCTCGGTGCTGCACGCGTGGGGAGGCGCGGGCAAGTACGCGCTGCTCGCCCGGGTCCTACCGGCGGGGCAGCGGCTCGCGGCGAACGCGCTGGTCAGCTCCAGCGGTTCGGCGGCGGTGATCGTGGGGCCCGCGCTCGCCGGGTTCCTGGCGGCCGCCGTCTCCCCGGCGTGGATCATCGGCCTGGACGCCGCGTCGTTCGCCGTGCTGGCGGTACGGGCCGGCCGGCTCGGGTCCAGGAAGCGGACCGCCGGGCAGGCCCCGGCGGAGGGCGCGGCCGACGACGCCACCGACAGCGCGCCCGCGCCCGTCGACACCGGCCAGGCGGCGGCCGGCCGGCGGCTGCTGCGCGGGCAGCCGGAACTCCTCGGCATCCTCGCCCTGACCTGGTTCTTCAACTTCCTCTACGGCCCGGTCGAGGTGGCCCTCCCGCTGCACGTCACCGGCGACCTGCACGCCGGCGCGCGCCTGCTCGGCCTGTACTGGACGCTCTTCGGCGCGGGCGCGGTCCTCGGCGCCCTGTGCGCGGGCACCCTGCGCAGGCTCCCGCTGTGGCCGGTCACCCTCGGCATCGTCGCCGGCTGGGGCCTGACCCTCGTGCCCTTCGGCCTGGGCGCGCCCGCCGCCGTCACGCTCGCCTGCTTCTCCCTCGGCGGCATCATCTACGGGCCCTTCACCGCGCTGTCCTTCACCCTCTTCCAGGACCGCACCCCCGCCGCCCTCCTCACCACGGTGCTGGCCGCCCGCGGCGCCGCCCTCCTCACCGCCGCCCCGGTCGGCACCGCGCTGGGCGGCCCCCTCACCGCCGCGCTCGGCCCCCGCACGGTCCTCGCCGCCTCCGGCCTGGCGACCCTCGCCCTCGCCGCGACCACGGCCACCGCCCGTGCGCTGGGCACCGCCCACCGGACCGGCGGCAGCGAGAGCGAACCCGCCCCCGCCGAACCCGGCGCCCCCTCGTAACGGGACCCGCCCCGCGAGCCCGACACCCGCACCGGCGGGAAACCCCGGCCGCGACCGCCGCCCGTGGACGACCCCCTCGGATCTGGGGGCGGTCCCTTCTAGGACCCGCCCTCGGGAGCTGCGGCGGCCGGCAGGACGGTGAGGCGGTCGCCGACCGCGATCCGGCCCGGGCGCAGCACCCGCACGTAGACGCCGGCGCAGGGCTGCGGGCCGAACTCGTCCGTCGGTGGCACGCGGTTGTGGGCGGCCGGCACCCGCAGGGCGTCGGGGTCACGCGGCAGCGTGCCGTGCTCCAGGGTGGGGATCGCGCAGCGCGGGCTGCGGGCGATGACGCGCAGCGTGAGCCGGTCACCGATCCGCAGGTCGTGGCCGACCCAGTCGTTCTCGACGAACCCGGAGCCCGCGGTGTCGATGACGACGTTCGGCCGGTAGCGCTCCGCCTCCACCGTGCCGCGCGGGCTGGACTCGGCGATCCGCCGCAGCGTCGAGGACGTGATCAGGTGCAGCGGGGCGAAGTCGAAGAAGGTGCCCTCGGGTGCGGCGCCGCCCAGCCGGCCCACTTCCACCGCGACCTCCGCGCGGACGCCGTCGCGCAGCACCTCCTCGGGGCGCGCCCGGTCGAGTTCGGCGTCGGCGGGCGGTCGCCCGGTCAGGACCACCGGCTGGTCGAGAAGCGCGGAGAGCCGCTCGTCCACGTCGGCGTCGGTGCTCCACACCGCCTTGCCGTCCGGGAGCCCGATCCGTACCGCCGCCGGCGTGGCGTTGGCGGTGAGCTTGAGCAGCCGCCGCCACATCCTGGGGTTCTTCGCGCTGGCGACCTTGCCGGTCTCCCGGTGCAGCAGGGCGAGTTGACGGTCGTACGGCAGCCCGCGCTCGGTCACGTCGGCCGCGACGACCGCCTCGCCCAGCATCGACTTCACCGGGTAGCGGAGCAGCGCCCGCACCGTGGCGCCCTCCGCGCCCTGTGCCGGCGGCCTCACCGCTCACCGTCCGAAGCCCCGGGCAGCAGCGGGAACAGCCGGCTGACGAACGCCACCGGGCGCGCGTCGGCCGGGCGCGCCAGGACGTCGTGGTCCCGGTGCCGGTAGCCGTCGAGCGTCGCCCGTACCGCCGCGGCGACGGCCCGCAACTCCTGCGGGGTGAGGTGCACGACGGTGCTGAACGCCTCGTCCGCCCGCCACTCCCGCGGCGCGTGGTCGCGCTGGGCGAGCCATCGCCGGTGGCTCTCGTCCTCCAGCCCGCGGGCAAGTACGCCGAACTCGTCGCTCCGCGCCGGCTCGTCCGGTACGGGCTCGGGCTCCCGCGGCCGCTCCCAGCGCAACCGCCACGGCCGGGCCCGGCCGCCGGAGTGCGGCGCCTCCTCGATCAGCCCGTGCCGGGCGAGCTGCCGCAGATGGAAGGAGCACAGTCCGGAACTCTCACCGAGCCGCGCGGCCGCCTCGGTGGACGTCACCGTGCCGCCGTCGGCGAGCAGGTCGAGCAGGGCGACGCGCACGGGGTGAACGGGCAACTGCTCGGGCGCGCGCGGCCGCTCCCCCTGCGGCTCGGGCGGAGCAGGCGGCGGTATGGACGCGGGTACGGGCTTCTCCTCGGTCACGTTGCAGAAGCTGCCCCTTTGCAAAGCACCCCGTCAAGTGCGTTCCGTCAACTGCGTGCGGCCGGCTGCGTTCCGTCGACTGCCGCCTTCCCTCGCGGGCCGTCCACCGCCACCACTGCCACCGCGCCACCGGACATCGCTCGGACGGCGGATCTATCCTGGACAGTGAGGAGGTGCACGATGCGCAAAGTAGCCGACTGCCGTGACTTCCCGAGCGAGTCGAACTGCACCCTCGCCATTTCCGGCGAGGAGGACGAGGTCGTCCGCGCCGCGACCGAACACGCGGTGTCCGTGCACGGCCACGACGACAGCCCGGAGATGCGCGAGCAGATCCGCGGCATGCTCAAGGACGAGGTCCCGCAGCACGCCTGAACCCCGGCAGCCGGGACACACAGGCCCGGCTGCCCCCACCCCCGCCGACCCGCGGTGTGACCACTTCCGTACGACCCTGGCGCACAGCGGCGGCGGCGGCAGCGGTGTGCGGCTACGAACCCTGCCGGACCTGGCCTTACCCCACCCGGCCCGATCACCGCCCGATCATCTTCCCGCCCGCTGCTGCGGGTGGCCGCGCTCCCGTACCCTCTCGGCATGCGTATCCGAATCGTCGACGCGTTCACCGACCGCCCGTTCACCGGAAACCCGGCGGGCGTGCTGCTGCTCGGGGCGGACGGCTTCCCCTCCGACGGCTGGCTCCAGCGGGTCGCCGCCGAACTGAACCTCTCCGAGACGGCGTTCGCGCATCCGCTTCCCCCGGGCGGCGACGACGGCGCGACCTGGGCGCTGCGCTGGTTCACCCCCGCCACCGAGGTGCGGCTGTGCGGGCACGCCACCCTCGCCACCGCGCATGTGCTGCGCACCACCGGGGAGGCGCAGGGCACCGTCGGGTTCCGTACCAAGGCCGGGGTGCTGGCGGCGACGGCCGACGGCGACGGCACGATCACCCTGGACTTCCCGGCCGCGCCGCTCACCCCGGAGAAGGCGCCGGCCGGCCTCGCCGCGGCGCTCGGCGCCGAGCCGCTGACCGTGCTGGACACCGGTCCGGACTGCGGCGACCTGCTGGTGGAAGTGGCCGACGAGGCGGCGGTCCGCGCGCTCGCCCCGGACTTCAAGGCCCTGGCCGCGCTGTCCCGGCGCGGGGTGATCGCCACCGCGGCCGCCGCCGACCCGGCCGGCGGCTACGACTTCGTCTCGCGCGGCTTCTTCCCGGCGGTCGGCATCGACGAGGACCCGGTCACCGGCAGCGCGCACACCGCCCTCGCGCCGTTCTGGTCGGCCCGGCTGGGCCGCGACGCGCTGACCGGATACCAGGCGTCGGCCCGCGGCGGCCTGGTCGCGACCCGGCTGCGGGACGACCGGGTCGAACTGACCGGCGCGGCCGTGACCGTGGTGGACGGCGAACTGCACGCGGTGCCGTGACACGCGCCCACGTACGTCACGGGCGCCTACGCCAAACCGCGTACGCCGAAACCGGGCGCGTCACAGCCGGGCGCGTCACGGCGGCGCGGTGGCACTCACCCGGTGGGCAGCCAGCCCACCTTCCCGGCGAGCAGCGCGTACCCGACGAAGGCGACCGTGTCGATGAGCGAGTGCGCGGCCACCAGCGGGCCGACCCGGCCCCACCGGCGGTAGAGCAGCACGAACACCACGCCCATCGCCATGTTGCCGACCATGCCGCCGATGCCCTGGTACAGGTGGTAGGACCCGCGCAGCACCGCGCTGGCGGCGAGCGCGGCGATCGGCGACCACTTCAACTGGTCGAGCCGGCGCAGCAGATAGCCGACCACGATGACTTCTTCGAGGACCGCGTTCTGCACCGCGGAGGCGATCAGCACCGGGATGCGCCACCACACGTCCGGCAGCGACTCGGGCACCACCGTGAGGTTGAACCCGGCGCCCCGTGCGCACAGGTAGAAGGCCAGCCCGGTGCCGCCGATCACCGCGGCGACCAGCGCGCCCCAGGCCAGGTCCCGGCGCGGCCGGGTGAGGTCGAAGCCGATCGCGGGCATGCCGACCCGCTCGCGCGCCAGCAGGTGCGCGACCAGCGCGACCGGGGCCAGCGCGGTGGCGATCGAGAAGACCTGCCAGGCCAGGTCGAGCCAGGGGCGGCCGGGGGCCTGCGAACCGACCAGCGTCGCGGCCTGGTTCTTCAGCGCGCCCGGCCGCGTCACCGAGCCGATGAAGCTGATCACCGCGGACACACCGCTGGCGCCGAGCGACAGCGCCAGCACGATCAGCGTCTCGCTGCGCAGCGTCCGCTCCTCGAACGGCAACTGCCGCTGCTCCGGCTGCCCGGCCTGTGCCTGTGCCTCTGCCTGCACGCGGTCCTCCCGTGTCGTCGTGGACACGATACGAAGATCCCGCCCGCCGCCCTACCACCGCACCGCCACGGCCGCCCGCACGGTGTGCGCCGCGCGAGCCTACGCCACGAACCTGGCCGTCGCCCCGTTGACCAGCCCGAAGCGCGCCGACTCGCCGCGCGGCGCCGCCCGCCCCGGCTCCGCGCTCAGGCGGCGCGCAGCACGCACGGGTGCACCAGGTACGCGCCCAGCCGTCCTTCCAGGTCGCCGTTCTTGTACGCCACGGCCCGGCCCTCCAGCCGCTCGGGCCCGGCCCGCAGCGCGAGGGCCAGGTGCGGGCTGTTGACCCGTGCGTCGTCGGTGGGCAGTTGCAGCGGCGCGCTCGCGCACAGGTCCCACTGCTCGGAGGCGCCGGCCAGCACGGTGAACGGCGCGCCGTCGGCCAGCCGGATCTCCACCTGGCGGTCGGCGAGGACGCTGATCCGCAGCGGGACGCCGCCCTGAGGAGTGCCGACCTCGCCCGCCCACTCCCCCGGCGCTTGCGTCATCGGGCGGCCCGGGTCGGTGACCGGGGCGAGGTGCTCGTGGGGGAAGCCGGGCGCCAGGATGCCCATCAGGCGCAGGACGACGGCGTCCCGGGCCGCCTTGCGGGTGGAGTTGCTCAGCACCGCGACCGAGATCTCCCGCTCGGGCAGGTCGATCATCATCGCGGCGATGCCGCCCATGCCGCCGCCGTGGCTGCGGACGACCGGCCCGGGGCCGTGCGAGACGACCCGGCCGAATCCGTAGCCCAGGTGCCCGCCGATCGGCACCGCGTCGTGCATCGCCGCGGCCGTGGCGGGTCGGAGCAGACGGGTGGCCGTCCGGGCGAAGCGCGCCACGTCGGCGGCGCTCGCCCAGCCGGCCCCGGCCGCGGGGTGGTCGCTGAAGCAGGTCGGGTACGGCTGCCCGCCGGCGGAGTAGCGCTCGGCGACGGGCGCCGAGCCGGTGCAGGCGGCCCCGTAGCCGAAGCTGCTCAGGCCGAGCGGTGCGAAGATCCGCTCGCGCAGGTAGTCGCCCTCGCTCCGGCCGGTCGCGGACTCCAGCAGCCGGCCCAGTTCGGCGTAGCCGAGGTTGGAGTACTCGAAGCCGGTGCCCGGCTCGCGGACGAGCGTGCGGTAGTCGGCGATGTCGATCGGCAGCGGGCCGGTGTCGTAGTGGAAGTTGTAGAACGCGGGGAACCCACCGCGGTGCCGCAGCAGTTGGCGCGGGGTGGGCGCGGTCCCCGGGTAGTCGCCGGGGATCGGGGCGTCGAGGTCCAGCAGGCCCTCGTCGGCGGCCAGGCAGACGGCCGTGGCGGTGACCGCCTTGGTGACGGAGGCCAGCCCGTAGACAGTCTCGGGGGTGGCCGGCCGCCGGGCGGCGACGTCCGCAAGACCGTAGGCGCGGGCGAGCACGACCTCGTCGCGTGCCACGACGGCGAGGGAGAGCGACGCGCAGGAGTGGTCGGCCAGCGCCTGCGCGCAGAACTCGTCCAGCCCGTCCACTACGTCCGATACGTCCGTCGCGCCCGCTCCGTCGAGTACGTCCGGGCCGTTCGGGCCGTTCGGGCCGTTCGGTGCGTTCGGGCCGTTCGGTGCGTTCGGTTCCTTCGCTTCGTTCGGCACCCTGACCGCCCCCTTGATCGAATCCGCCGCTCGGTCGAAGGGTAATGCGCCACCGCGCCCGGGCAGTCGGCGGGACGGCGCGGCGCGGCTCAGCCGGGCATCGGCCAGGTGTGGACCGGGGCGCCCTCGGTGGACAGAGCGCGGTAGCGCTGCGTCATGGCGGCGAGCGCGGCCCGGCGGTCCAGGCCGCGGCCGAGGAAGTGGTGGAAGGCGTCGGCCTGCCAGCGGGCGCCGTTGGTACGGAGCCGGCAGCGCTGTTCGATGATGCCGAGGTAGTGGTCGCGGTCGACGGGGTCGATGCCCCAGCCGTCGAGCCCGGCGGCGGCCAGCGGCAGGAGTTCGTCCCGGATCAGGTCGGCCGCGGCGACCTGGGCGAGCGCGGTGCCGCGCGGGCGCGGCCAGTGCAGCATGGCGTCGATGCCGTCGCGGCAGGCGGCGTCGAAGTTCGCGGCGGCGGCGCCGAACGGCAGCCGCTGCCAGACCGGCCGCGGCGCCTCGGCGAGCGCGCGGACCAGGCCGTAGTAGAACGCCGCGTTGGCGATGACGTCGGCGACGGTGGGCCCGGCCGGCATCACCCGGTTCTCCACCCGCAAGTGCGGCACCCCGTCGACGACTTGGTAGACCGGGCGGTTCCAGCGGTAGATCGTGCCGTTGTGCAGGGCCAGTTCGCGCAGCTGGGGCACCCCGCCCTCGTCGAGCACCCGCAGCGGGTCCTCGTCGTCGCAGATCGGCAGCAGCGGCGGGAAGTAGCGCAGGTTCTCCGCGAACAGGTCGGCCACCGAGTCGATCCACCGCTCGCCGAACCAGGTCAACGGCCGTACGCCCTGGGCCCGCAGCTCCTGCGGGCGGGTGTCGGTGGCCTGCTGGAAGAGCAGCGGGCGGGTCTCGCGCCACAGCTCGCGGCCGAAGAGGAACGGCGAGTTCGCGCCGACCGCCACCTGCGGCGCGGAGACCACCTGGGCGGCGTTCCACGCCGGGGCGAAGCGCTCCGGGGTGACCTGGAGGTGCATCTGCGTGGAGGTGCAGGCCGCCTCGGGCGCGATCGAGGCGGAGGTGTAGACGAGGTGCTCGACGCCTTCGATGTCGAGGGTGATGTCCTCGCCGCGCATGGCCAGAATCCGCTCGTTGAGCAGGGTGTAGCGGTCGGCGCGGGAGAGGTTCGCCGAGACCAGGTCCTGGGCCTGGAGGGTGGGTAGGATTCCCACCATCACGATGCCGGCGCCGACCTCTCCGGCCATCCGGTCGGCGTAGCCGAGCCCGGTGCGCAGTTCCTCGGCGAGCCGGTCGAGCACCCGGCCGGAAAGCGGGTGCGGCGCGATGTTCACTTCAATATTGAACTGGGCCAGCTCGGTCTGGAAATCGCGGCTCGCGATGCGCTCCAGCACCTCTTCGTTCATCATGCGGGGCAGTCCCTCGGAATCCGCGAGATTCAATTCGATCTCCAGACCCATGAGATTGCGCGGCCGATCGAAGCGCCGCTCCGCCAACAGCCTCTCCAGCCCCACCAGGCACTGCTGGAGCTTGTTCCGATACATCCGCCGGTCGGCCAGGTCGAACGCCCCGGCCACCACCTTCTCCCCCATCGAAGCGTCCCTCCTCGCGCGGTCCTCACCGGAGGATGCCCACCCAAATGATCGATAACGCCCACCGGAGCACGACGTGCACGCTACGCTTGCCGTAGTGACCGGCCGCGGGCATGTTCCCGCGGCACATTCGGTGCAGGGCTCCCGCGTAAAATCCGGGTGAATACCACCGAACGGTTCCGGCCGACCGTACGGGGCGGAAATCAGCGGCATCCGCCCCCTACCCTGCGGGAATGCCGGCCGGACCCCTCGGGAAGAAGGCGGATAATCGCCTTGCGGGTAATACTGGCAGCGAGTAGATGAAACACGGAGCGAACACACGTCGTATAAACTCCGCGCACGAGGCAGAGTATCCGCCGTCGCCGGGCGAGCTTGAGCAGTAACCCTCACCAGGTACTGACCGCGCCGTCCGCACCTCGCCCGCACCGCTTTGTGCCCGCACCACGTGTCTCCCAGTGAGAGGCGACAACACCATGCCGCTGCTTGTCCCCCCAGCACCCGCACCAGCCCTGTTGAGTGTCCTGGCGGCGCTCAGTTCTCCCACTGCGGTCCTGGAAGCCCGGACCCCTGCCCTGCGCACCGCGGAAGGGCCGCTGGACGCCGAACACCCCCTGCCGGTCCATGTGTTCGAACCGGCGGCGGTTCCCGGTGGCCTGCCCCACGCGCGGCTGGCCGGCTGGCGGTTCCATATCAGGGCGGGGTCCCGGGTGGCCGCGGCGGGCGAGACCGTGGCGACACCTGACGGCTGGGTGTTCTCGCGCTTCTCCGAAGGCCCCTACCTGGCCTCGACCGAGCGGGCGCTGCGCCAGGCGGAGCCGCTGCCGGCCACCTACCAGCCGCACCTGCTGTCCGTGCCGAGCCTGTACATGATGGCGCTGTGGCTGCACTCGGTGCCGAGGGCCGACGCGGCCACCGCCCAGCCGGACCCGGCCGACCTGGTCATCCCGCTGGCGCCCGCGCCGCCGGGGATCGCCTCGCACCGGGTGTACCGGATCGTGGAGCTCGCGCCGCTGCTGAGCGCGTGGCTGGCCCCGCCGCCGCTGGCCGGCTCCCCGGCGTAGGCAGTGCAGGCCGCATAGGGCGCACAGGCCGTATCCGGCGGCCCGGCATGAGCGAAGCCGGTTCTCCTGGGCACCGAGGCTCAGGGGAACCGGCTGTGTCATGCGTCGGCCGACCCGTCCAACGCCTCGTCGGACGACCCGTGGAACGCCTCGGGCGCCTCGCCGGGCGGCTCAGGCGGCCGTGGTGACGCGCGTAGCGACCAGCGGCCGATGCGGTGCGATGATCTGCCCGTCGGGCAGGATCTCGCCGGTGTCCTCGAAGAGCAGCACCCCGTTGCACAGCAGGCTCCAGCCCTGCTCCGGGTGGTGGGCCACGATGAGGGCGGCCTCACGGTCGGCGCTGTCAGCGGTAGGGCACTGCGGCTCGTGCTTGCACATGGTCAATGGTGTCTTTCGCTGCGAGAGGTGAATGGTGCGGTCGGTCGCGTCGCCTGCCTGGTTCATCTCGGTCCCCCGTTCTCGCGCGGCCGGTCCCAGTCTTGCTCCCCGGACGGCATTCCGCAGGTATTTCACGTTCGCGCTACTCATTGGTGCAAGACGCGCCATCCACTCGGCCGGTTGCGGACACACGGCGGCGCCTCCCGGCCGTTTCCCGGTCGGGAGGCGCCGCCGCCCCGCCTGCGCGTCGCCGCGCGCCGATCAGCTCTCGTACGCGTCCAGCGGCGGGCAGGAGCAGACCAGATTGCGGTCGCCGAACGCCCCGTCGATCCGGCGTACCGGCGGCCAGTACTTGTCCGCGGGGTGCACGCCGGCCGGGAAGACGGCCTCCTCACGGCTGTACGGGTGACTCCAGTCGCCGCTGAGCGCGGCCGCGGTGTGCGGGGCCGCGCGCAGCGGGTTGTCGTCGGCGGGCCACGCGCCGGAGCCGACCCGGTCGATCTCGGCGCGGATCGCGATCATCGCCTCGCAGAACCGGTCGAGTTCGGCGAGGTCCTCGCTCTCGGTGGGCTCGATCATCAGGGTGCCGGCCACCGGGAAGGACATCGTCGGCGCGTGGAAGCCGTAGTCGATCAGCCGCTTGGCGACGTCGTCGACGCTGACACCGGTGTCCTTGGTCAGCGGCCGCAGGTCGATGATGCACTCGTGCGCGACCAGGCCGCCGGGGCCGGTGTAGAGCACCGGGTAGTGCGGCTCCAGCCGCTTGGCGACGTAGTTGGCGCTCAGCACGGCGATCTGGCTGGCCTGCTTCAGCCCCTCGCCGCCCATCAGCCGGACGTAGGTCCAGGAGATCGGGAGAATCCCCGCCGAGCCCCAGGGCGCGGCCGAGACCGGGCCGACACCGGTGGCGGGGCCGGCCTCGGGCTGGAGCGGGTGGTTGGGCAGGTGCGGGGCCAGGTGGGCGCGGACCGCGACCGGGCCGACGCCGGGGCCGCCGCCGCCGTGCGGGATGCAGAACGTCTTGTGCAGGTTCAGGTGGGACACGTCGGCGCCGAACCGGCCCGGGCGGGCCAGGCCGACCAGCGCGTTGAGGTTGGCACCGTCGACGTAGACCTGGCCGCCGGCGTCGTGCACGGCCGCGCAGACGTCGGTGATGTGCTCCTCGAACACGCCGTGCGTGGAGGGGTAGGTGACCATCAGCACGGCGAGCCGGTCGCGGTACTGCTCGATCTTCGCGCGCAGGTCGGCGACGTCCACGTCGCCGTCCTGGCTGGTCTTCACCACGACCACGGTCATCCCGGCCATCACCGCGCTGGCGGCGTTGGTGCCGTGCGCGGAGGACGGGATCAGGCAGACCGTACGGTCCAGGTCGCCGTTGGCCCGGTGGTAGGCGCGGACCGCGAGCAGGCCGGCCAGTTCGCCCTGCGACCCGGCGTTGGGCTGGAGGCTGACCTTGTCGTAGCCGGTGATCTCGGCGAGCTGGTCCTCCAGGCCGTGGATCAGGCTGAGGTAGCCCTCGGCCTGGTCGGCGGGCGCGAAGGGGTGCAGGGCGCCGAACTCCGGCCAGGTGACCGGCTCCATCTCGGTGGTCGCGTTGAGCTTCATGGTGCACGAGCCCAGCGGGATCATGCCGCGGTCCAGGGCGTAGTCGCGGTCGGCGAGCCGGCGCAGGTAGCGCAGCATCGAGGTCTCGCTGCGGTGCTGGTGGAAGACCGGGTGGGTGAGGTAGTCGTCGGTGCGCAGCAGGGCATCGGGCAGCGCGTCGGGGGCGGCGGCGTCGAGCGCGTCGATGTCGCCGGTGGCGCCGAAGGCGGCGAGCACCGAGCTGAGCGCGGCGCGGTCGGTGGTCTCGTCGCAGGCGATGCCGACGTGGTCGGCGTCGGTCAGCCGCAGGTTGACGCCGGCGGCGCGCGCGGCGGCCACGACGTCGGCGGCCCGGCCGGGCACGTGGGCGGTCAGCGTGTCGAAGTACGCGTCCTCGACGAGCTCGACGCCGGCCGCGCGCAGGCCCGCGGCGAGCACCGCGGCGTAGCGGTGGGTGCGGCGCGCGATGGCGGCCAGCCCGTCGGGCCCGTGGTAGACGGCGTACATGCCGGCCATCACGGCGAGCAGCACCTGGGCGGTGCAGATGTTGCTGGTGGCCTTCTCCCGGCGGATGTGCTGCTCGCGGGTCTGGAGCGCCAGCCGGAAGGCGGTGTCGCCGTCGGCGTCGACCGAGACGCCGACGAGCCGGCCGGGCAGGTTGCGGGCGTAGGAGTCGCGGACGGCCATGTAGCCGGCGTGCGGGCCGCCGAAGGCCATCGGGACGCCGAACCGCTGGGTGGTGCCGACCGCGATGTCCGCGCCGAGGTCGCCGGGCGAGGTGAGCAGGGTGAGCGCGAGCAGGTCGGCGGCCACGGTGACGATCGCGCCGAGGTCATGCGCCTGCTCGATGACCGGCCGCAGGTCGCGGACGGCGCCCGAGGCGCCGGGGTACTGCAGCAGCACGCCGGTGACGCCGCGCTCGGCGACGTCGGCGGGGATGCCGGCCGACAGGTCGGCGGTGACGACCTCGACGCCGGTCGGTTCGGCGCGGGTCCGGATCACCGCGAGGGTCTGCGGGAAGGTGTCGGCGTCGACCAGGAAGACGCCGTTCTTGACCTTGCCGACCCGGCGGGACAGCGCCATCGCCTCGGCGGCCGCGGTGCCCTCGTCCAGCAGGGATGCCCCGGAGGTGGGCAGGCCGGTGAGGTCGGCGACGACGGTCTGGAAGTTCAGCAGCGCTTCGAGCCGGCCCTGCGAGATCTCCGGCTGGTACGGGGTGTAGGCGGTGTACCAGGCCGGGTTCTCCAGCACGTTGCGCAGGATGACCGGCGGGGTGAAGGTGCCGTGGTAGCCCAGGCCGATCATCGGCGTGAGCACCTGGTTGCGGTCGGCGAGCGCGCGCAGCTCGGCGAGCGCCTCGGCCTCCGTGACGGCGGCGGGCAGACCGAGCGCTTCGGTGCTCTTGATGGTCTCGGGTACGGCGGCGCCCGTCAGTTCGTCCAGCGAGCCGTAGCCGACCTGGGCGAGCATCTTGGCCTGCGCCTCGGCGTCGGGGCCGATGTGGCGGCGGGCGAACGGCCGGCCGGCTTCCAGCTCGGCGAGGGAATTGCGGCGGTCACTCATCTTCGGGGGCCTCCTGGTCTGCAACGACCTTCGGGGGTGCCGCCAAGGCACCCGTACGGCCTCCCCCTCTGTCATCAGAACCTGAGAGCTTCACCGCCCCGGCCCACAGGGCGGCTTTCACCGTCGGTGAGGACGCGCCCGGCGGCCGCGCTGCTTCCGGGACAGGTCCTGCTTTCCAGAGTGACCTCACCCGAGCGGTACGGATGCCTGAGAGATTCCGGGGAGGATTTGCTCCTTCGGCGCCTTCCGCCACCCGCCACCAGGCGGGTTCTTGGAGGACTCTCCCGCACGGGGTCAACGGCCTTCTGCCAGCCTACCAGCGTGATCCGAACACGGATCGGAACAGGTGCCGAGTCGACACCGCCCCTGTTGTGGCTTTGGGTAGGAGTCGGCAGCCGTCGTACGACGGCGGGCCTGGGGTTGGTTGGACTCGTTGGAGGGACCGTGCAGACCGACATCGATCCGCGCAGCCTGATCGGCCGCCGCGCCTTCGACCGTGACGGGACGAGGATCGGCACGGTGGACGAGGTCTACCTCGACGACGCGACCGGCACGCCGGAATGGGCGGCGCTGCGCACCGGCCTGTTCACCCGGGACGCCTTCGTGCCGCTCGGCCCGAGCGAACTGGACGGCGACAAACTGCGGGTGCCGTACGAGAAGGCGCTGATCAAGGACGCGCCGGACTTCGGCGTGGGCCGGCACCTCTCGCCCGAGCAGGAGTTGCAGCTCTACCACCACTACGGAATGGACGTGCCGCGGTCGGGGGCGGAGCCGGCGCCTTCCGGGGACTTCGGCGAGCTGGCCGACGACGACTGAGCCGGATCGGCGGGCGGGTCGCTGCCCGCGTCCACGGGCGGGACCGCTGGCGGGTCTGCCGGCGGACCCGTGTCCTCCGAACCTGCGGGCGGACCGGACGGCGGCGGGTCGCCCGGGTCCACGGGCATCCGCTGGGCGGCCAGGGGCAGCGGATCGCTGGAACTGAGTTCCGGATCATCCACGGGGAAGGTGCGCACCCGGCCCGGCACGGCGTCCGAGGGCACCTCGAAGCGCACGGTCACCCGGCCGACCCCGCTGCCCTGCACCCACCCGGCGCCGTACGTGGCGTGGGTGACGTCGTGGCCCGGCAGCCAGCGGTTCGCCCGCTCGGGGGCCGGCGGGGGGCTGCTGGGCAGCGGCGGCGGGGCGTCGTCCTCCGCCGAGTCGCCGTTCAGCGCCCGCTCGCCCGCGGCCTGGGCGAACAGGTCCTCCTGCGTGAAGTCGGCGAGCCCGGCGACGCCCACCCCGAGCAGCCGCACGCCACCGGTGGTGTCGACGGCCTCGGCGAGCCGGCGGGCGGTCTCGCGCACCACGGCTGGGTCGTCGGTGGGCGCGCGCAGCGTCTCGGAGCGGGTGAGCGTGGAGAAGTCATACCGCCGGACCTTCACCACGACGGTGCGCCCGGAGCGGCCCGCGCCGCGCAGCCGCTGCACGCAGCGCTCGGCGAGCCGGTCGATCTCGTACCGCACATGGGCGCGGTCGGTCAGGTCGCTGTCGAAGGTGTCCTCGACCGAGATGGACTTGACGTCGCGGTCGGCGACCACCGGGCGGTTGTCGACACCGGCGGCCATCGCATGCAGGCCCGCGCCATGCGCCTTGCCGAGCAGCCGGACCAGTTCCCCCTCTCCGGCCTGGGCGATCTCGGCGACGGTGAGGATGCCGGCCCTGCGCAGATGCTCGGCCGTGGCGGGTCCGACCCCCGGCAGGGTGCGCACCGGCATCGGGTCGAGCAGCGCCTGCTCGGTGCCGGGCTCGACCACCACCAGGCCGTCGGGCTTGGCCTTCTCCGAGGCGATCTTGGCGAGCAGCTTGGAGCCGGCCAGCCCGACGGAGGCGGTCAGGCCGGTGGCGGCCTTGATGTCGGCGCGCAGGCCCCGGGCCACCGCCCGCGGATCGCCGGCGTACTCACCGGCCTCCAGGTCGACGAACGCCTCGTCGACGCTCAGCGGCTCTATCAGCGGTGACGCCTCGCGGAGCAGCGCCATCACGATCTCGCTGACCTGCCGATAGATGCCGAACCTCGGCGCGAGATACGCCGCGTTGGGGGCGAGCCGGCGGGCGTGCGCCATCGCCATGGCGGAGTGGACGCCGTGCACGCGCGCCTCGTAGGACGCGGTCGACACCACGCCGCGGGGTCCGAGGCCGCCGACCACCACCGGCTTGCCCCGCAGGCTCGGCTTGGACGCCTGCTCGACCGCGGCGAAGAACGCGTCCATGTCCAGGTGGAGGATCGTCGGCGCACTTCTCACACGTCCAAGCGTCCCGCATCCCACCGACATCGGCCGTACATGTGTACGGCGACGGCGGGTCGCGGCTGCGGCCCGGGGGTGGACCGAGCCACCGCACAGCGCCGCGCGGCCTGGCACGGCACCGCATGGCACGCGATGCGAGGCGGGCGCGAAGTGCGCGGGGCCGCGCTCAGACCGCCTTGTTGCGGCGCCGGGCCAGTTCGTCGGCCGGGTTGTGGCCGACCAGGGTCTCGCCGGTGTCCACGCGCTCGCCGTGCATCTCGGACAGCGCGGTCTCCACGTCGCGCCAGACCACGCCGACCGCGATGCCGAAGATGCCCTGGCCGCCCTGGAGCAGCTGGACCACTTCGTCGGGCGAGGTGCATTCGTAGACGGTGGCGCCGTCGCTCATCAGCGTCATCCGGGCCAGCTCACCCGGGCCGACCGAGCGCAGGTGCTGGACGGCGGTGCGGATGTTCTGCAGGGAGACGCCGGTGTCGAGCAGCCGCTTGACGATCTTGAGCACGACGACGTCGGAGAATCCGTACAGCCGCTGGGTGCCCGAGCCGTACGCGGGTCGCACGCTCGGCTCGACCAGGCCGGTCCTGGCCCAGTAGTCGAGCTGGCGGTAGGTGATGCCGGTCGCGGCGCAGGCCGCCGGACCTCGGTAGCCGATCTGCTCGGACGGCGTTTCGGCAGGTGGGCCGCCGTCGGCACCCACTGCGGCCGGGGCGAGTGCCCCTCGGGCCGGATACGGGCCGCCGGTCGCCAAACCGTCGCCGGTACTTCTCACGACGCCCTCCGTCCCTTCGCGTCCGCCGGCCGCGCGCACGTGCCACCGGACTTTCCCTCCTGACGGTAGGCAGTCGTCACACGTGCGTCAACGATCGCCACGCTCGGCACGCCGAGTGAAATTCACCCCAGGAGTGGTTTGATCTGATCACAGAGCGGGAACGGAATTCCGAATGGCCATATGGCGGCAACATTGCCCCGCCAACTCCCGATCGGGGGCAGGCCGGGACACTCCGCCCGGAACGGCGCCGACGGCCTTTCCGGGCGTTTCGGGCCGGCTACTGGTTGCTGGTCCCGAAGTCCTCGGGCGAGATCTGGTCGAGGAACTCGCGGAACTTCTCCACTTCGTCCTCCTGCTCGTCCGGGATCGCGATCCCCGCGTCGTCCAGCACACCGTCGCTGCCGTAGATCGGCGTCCCGGTGCGCAGCGCGAGCGCTATGGCGTCGGACGGGCGGGCACTGACCTCGACCCCGCCGGCGAAGACCAGCTCCGCGTAGAACACGCCTTCCCTCATGTCGGTGATACGCACCTCCGTCAGCGTCTGTCCCACCGCCTCGAGCACGTCCTTGAAGAGGTCGTGAGTCAGCGGTCGCGCCGGCGTCATACCCTGCTGCGCGAAGGCGATGGCCGTCGCCTCTCCCGGCCCGATCCAGATGGGCAGGTACCGGTCGCCTCCCACTTCACGCAGGAGCACGATCGGTTGGTTGGAGGGCATTTCGACCCGGACACCCACAACGTCGAGCTCGTTCACACAGCAACCCTAGGCCGTGCCCGCCGGGTTTGGGTAGTCGGGCAGCCGCCAGGTGCCGCCACGCGGCTCACCGGGAAGGGCCGCAAAGCGCCGGACAACCCCGCGGATGCCGCCCCCGGCAACGGTTCCGGCCACAATCCGGCCGAATTCCGGCGGCGATCCGGCCGCCGGATTCCACCGGATTCGATGTCAGTCCAGCCGGACCCGCAGCGCGGACTGCAGCATCGCCGCGTGCAACCGCACCGACAGCGTGGCCAGCTCCCGCGCGGTGGCCTCGGCGTGTATCCGCGTCTGCGGGTTGCGGTGCCGGCGCAGCGGCGCCACCACCTGCTCGACCAGGCCGGCCTCCCGGTCGGCGGCCGCCTTCACCGCGCGCAGATGGCGCGGCTCGAGACCGAACCGGCCGAGGTCCACGATCAGCCGGGCGACGCTCACCGCGTCGGCCTCGTAGCCGCCGTCGGCGTCGGCCTCCACCAGGCCGTAGGACTCCCACTGCGCGAGAGCGTCGCTGTCGGCCCCGGTGGCGGCCAGCAGCTCGTCCCGGCCGATCCGCATCCGCACGGGCTCCTCGGGCTCCTGAGAGCCCTCCAGCGCCTCGCGGGACTCGCCGGGCCCGGGCAGCGCGACCGGCTCGCCCCGGTCCATGGCGTCCAGGTGCTCGCGGATCACCCGCAGGGGCAGGTAGTGGTCGCGCTGCACCCGCAGGACGTACGCGAGCCGGTCGACGTCGGCCGCACCGAACTTCCGGTACCCCGAGGGGGTGCGCTGTGGCTCCACCAGCCCCTCCGCCTCCAGGAAGCGGATCTTGGAGATGGTGACCTCGGGGAACTCGTCCCGCAGCCGGGACAGCACCGCGCCGATGCTCAGCAGGGCGCCGTCCCCTCCGGCGGAGGCGATGGCGGTGCCGTCACCGGCACCGCCCGACGTTCGCGGCATGCACACCTTCCCTGGGACCAGGCGGCGGGAGGGTCAGACGCCCGCCTGGCTCGCGTAGAAGACCAGTCGGTACTTGCCGATCTGCACTTCGTCGCCATTGGACAGCTGCACCGCGTCGATCCGCTCCCGGTTGACGTAGGTGCCGTTGAGGCTGCCCACGTCGGAGACGGTGAACACGCCGTCGACGCCGCGCCGGAACTCGACATGGCGGCGGGAGACGGTCACGTCGTCCAGGAAGATGTCGCTCTGCGGATGCCGGCCGGCGGTGGTCAGCTCGCCGTCCAGCAGGAAGCGGCTGCCGGAGTTGGGCCCCCGCCGCACCACCAGCAGTGCCGATCCCGGGGGCAGCGCGGCCACCGCGGCCTGCGCCTCCGGGGAGAGCGACGGCATCGGGGTCTGACCGGTCGCCTCGGCTTCGTACGCCTCGATGCTGGAGATCGAGATGGTCGAAGTGGTCTCCGAGGGGCGCTCGAAGGGCGCGCCTCCCTGAGTTCCGCGCAACGGCGCACCGCAGTTGTTGCAGAAGCGACTCGCCTCCGCGTTCCGGTGCCCGCACCTGCCGCAGACCAGCACGCCGTGCTCACCACCCGTGTCCGAGGCCGACGGTTCCCCGAAACCTATGCGGGGGGCCGAACCGTGGTCAACAGGCGCCACGCCGGGCGCGCCCGGAATCTCGCCGCCTTGCTGCGGCGACTCCGCGCGGAACAGCGGACGCTCGGCCCCCTGGCCGGCGTCTCGCGCATCCTCCGCCCCGCTCCGCGGCGCGCGGTGGCGTGCCGTGGCCGGGTCGCCCGACTGGCGGGCGCTCTTGCCGAACAACTTCCCAAACAACTTCACGGGCGATTCCCCTTGAAAGAAGCAGACCCGCCCGTGGGGCAGGACGAACTCTCACTACTCACAGTTTCCACCACTCAGCACCCGGCCAGGTCCCCGACCCCCCGCCTCATTGGGATGACCGAGCGTAGTCAGGCTGCTTCGACGGCCGCAAGGCGTCCACGACGATCTTCTGCGACCTGACCACGCCGGCGCTCGCCTGCTCCTTCTCCAACGTCTGCACCACCCCGCCGGGGATGTTCAACGCGGGCTCCAGATCGGGCGGGTTGCCGATGACTTTGAAGACGTACGGTTGGGCCAATCGGTGCCCGTCAACGAGCACGGAGTTGGCTCCGTCGGTGAAATAAGTGTCGCTGACGACGCGCACGTTGTTGACCTGGATCGCCTCGGCGCCCGCCGCGCGCAGCTCCTGGACGGTGTCCAGCAGCGAGTCCGCCGCGACCTGGCCGTGCGGGTCCTTGACCGTCAACGTGATCCCCGGGCCCTGGGCGGCCACCGTGCCGGCCAGCACGCCGAGTTGCCGGGCCTTCTCCTGCGTCTGCTTGAGCGCCTCCGCGGCCTGGTCGGAACTGGTCTCCAACTCGCTGCGCTGGTCCTCCAGGCCGTGTTTCTCGTCCTGGAGCCGCTGGCCGCGGTTGTCCAGTTCGGTGAGGATACGGACCAGGTCCTCCTGACGCGCCCCGCGCAACGTGCTGTTGTCGTCACTGGTGGTGCGCACCTGGATGGCCAGGCCGAGGCCCAGCACGAACAGCAGTACCGCGACGATGAGTTGCGCGCGGGTCAGCCGCGGCGGCCACAGTCCGGCCACCAGCCGCTGCCGCCCGGTCCGCGGTGCGGTCGCGGGCTCCGAGCCGTCCTCGTGCTCCTGCGCGGGCGCGGCGCCGTCGTCGTGCGCGCGCTCCGGATCACGCTCGGGTTGGTGATCACGCTCGGGCTCGGGTGCCTGCTCGTCGTGGCTCCCACGCTCGTGCTCGTGCCCGTGCTCGGGCTCATGCCGGTGCTTGTGCTCGTTGCTCATCCGTTCGTCACGCCCGGAAGACGTGACGGCGGATGGCGGCGGCGTTGGAGAAGATCCGGATACCGAGGACGACCACCACGCCGGTGGACAACTGCGCGCCGACGCCGAGCTTGTCGCCCAGGAAGACGATCAACGCGGCCACCACCACGTTGGACAGGAAGGAGACCACGAAGACCTTGTCGTCGAAGATCCCGTCGAGCATGGCCCGCAGCCCGCCGAAGACGGCGTCGAGCGCGGCCACGACGGCGATCGGCAGATACGGCTCGACGCCCGAGGGCACCACCGGGCGCACCACGAGTCCGACCACGACCCCCACGACGAGGCCAAGTACGGCGATCACTTCTCAACCCTTCCCGTTCGACGGCGTCTTCGGTGGCGTCGTGGGCACGTCGGGTGTGGCGTACCGCAGGATCAGCGAGGGTGCGGCGGGCAGTCGGAGATCGCTCTGCACGCCGATGCTCGACCTGATGCCGTAGTTCGTCACCAACACGTGCAGGTACTCCCCGTCGGCGCTGTTCTGGAATGCCGTGCTCAACCGCTTCCCGTCCCCGATCGCCAGCACCGTGTACGGCGGCACCAGCGGCTTGTTGTCGACCAGTATGGCGTCCCCCGCGGCCCGGATCGCCGACAGCGCCGTCAGCCGCTCGCCGTTGACCGAGATCGCCTCGGCGCCGGAGACCCACAGACCGTTCACCACTTGCTGCATGTCGCGGTCGCGGACCCGCCCGGTGTCCGAGAAGCCACTGCTCTCCCGCGGGCCGCCGGTGCCCCCTTCAGAGGCTTCCTTGGCGTCATTGACGACCAGCTTGACCCCCGGGCCGTGCACCGGCGTGGCGGCGGCGAGCAGTTCGACGAGGCGATCGCCGTCTCCACCGGGCTGCTTGAGCGCGGCCTGCTGCTCCGCGGAGACGGTGTCCCGCAGCGAGTCGACGTTCTTCTGCAGGGCGTCGGCGCTCTTGGTCTCGGTCTGGACGCGGTCGATGAGGTTCTGCCGCTCCTTGGCCACGGAGGGCGCCGAGACCCGCGCCTGGGCCGCACCGAGCGTCACCACGAGCGCGGCGAGCACCAGCCCGGCCGCCAGCCCCACCTTGCCGCCCAGCGCCTTCGGCAGCCGCGAGGTGCCGACCTGCCCGCGCCGGGCCGCGGCCTCCGCGTAACCGTCGTCGAGGCTGTGCTCCATGATGTTCGTCAGCAGCGACATGGACGCGTCCAGGCGTCGCGGAGCGGCCCCGGGCGCGGGACTGCTCCGATCGGGTGGCTGCTGCGGCATGCCGCACATCGTCGCACGTCGGGACGCCCGCTCCCGAACGGGCCCCTCCCGACGCGCGGTTCGCCCGGTGCGACCGATTCCGGCGGATAGCACGGCTGATTCCGTCGGCGATCGATCGGTTGCCGACCGGTCGCCGACCGACAGTTGATCGGTCGGCGACCGGTTGGCGATCGCTCCACGACCGGTCCGCGCCCGGCCGGCAACCGGCGAACGGCGGTCCGGCCGCGGCCGGACCGCCGTTCAGCGGTGGATCGACGAAACGACGAGTCGACGAATCCATCCGGCCGCCCGCGGATCAGCGGCCGGCGCTCTCCACCACCTCGGACCACTCGTCCAGCAGCGCCTGCGCGGAGGCGTCGTCGGGACCCTCGGCCCACAGGTGCGTGACGGCCTCGGCCGGGTCGGGCAGCACCATCACCCACCGGCCGTCGGACTCCACCACCCGCACACCGTCGGTGGTGTCCACCGACCGGTCGCCGGCCTCCTCGACCACCCGGCGCATCACCGAGCCCTTCACCGCCCACGGCGTCGGCACATCCCGCTTCAGCACATGCGCCTTGGGGATACGGGCGTCGATCTGGCTCAGCGTGAGCTGCGTCCTGGCGACCAGGCCGATCAGCCGCACGAACGCCGCCGAACCGTCGAAGACGCTGCTGAACTCGGGCACGATGTAGCCGCCGCGCCCGTCGCCACCGAAGATCGTGCCCTCTTCCCGGCCGACCCTGGTCAGGTCGTCGGGCGACGTCGTCGTCCACGTCACCTGGGTGCCGTGGTACGCGGCGACCTGCTCGCCGATCCGGGTCGTGGTCACCGGCAGCGCCACCCGGCCGCTGCGCCGTTCCGCCGCGACGAGGTCGAGCAGCACCAGCAGCGCCCGGTCGTCCTCCACGATCCGGCCCCGCTCGTCGACCAGCGACATCCGCTCGCCGACCGGGTCGAACCGCACCCCGAACGCGGCCCGCGCCGAGGAGACGATCTCGCCGAGCCGGACCAGCCCGGCCCGGCGGCTCTGCTCGGTCTCGGTCGGCCGCGCCTCGTCGAGACCGGGGTTGATGGTCAGCGCGTCCACGCCCAGCCGACCGAGCAGGCTCGGCAGCACCAGGCCCGCACTGCCGTTGGCCGCGTCCACCACGACCTTCAGCCCGGCGTCGGCGATCCCGGTGATGTCCACGGCCCGCAGCAGCGCGCCGGTGTAGGAGTCGAAGACCGTCGCGGGGAAGGTCAGGTCACCGATCTCGCCCGGGAACGCCCTGCGGTACTCCTGACGCGAGAACACCCGGTCGAGCTTGCGCTGCCCCGCCCCGGACAGGTCGGCGCCGCGCTCGTCGAAGAACATGATGTCCAGCGAGTCGGGCCGCCCCGGACTGGTCCTGATCATGATGCCGCCCGCGCTGCCGCGCGCGGTCTGCTGCCGGGCCACCGGCATCGGTACGTTCTCCAGGTCGCGGACGTCGATCGCGCTGGCCTGGAGCGCCGAGATCACCGCCCGCTTCAGCGCGCGGGCGCCACGGGAGTGGTCGCGCGCCGTGGTGACCGTCGCGCCCTTCTTCAGCGTCGTCGCATACGCGCCCGCGAGTCGTACCGCCAGCTCCGGGGTGATCTCCACGTTCAGGATGCCGGAGACGCCGCGGGCGCCGAACAGGTGCGCCTGGCCGCGGGACTCCCAGATCACCGAGGTGTTGACGAACGCACCGGCCTCGACGGTCTTGAACGGGTACACCCGGACGGTGCCCGCGATGATCGACTCCTCGCCGATCAGGCACTCGTCGCCGATGACCGCGCCCTCGTCGATCCGAGCGGCGCGCATCACGTCGGTGTTCTTCCCGATGACGCAGCCGCGCAGGTTCGTCTGCGGACCGACGTACACGTTGTCCGCGATCACCGCCTTGTGCAGGAACGCCCCGGTCTTCACCACGACGTTGGAGCCGATGACGCTGTGCTCGCGGATCTCCGCGCCGGCCTCCACCTTCGCGTAGTCGCCGATGTAGAGCGGCCCGCGCAGTATCGCGTCGGGGTGGACCTCCGCGCCTTCGGCGACCCACACGCCGGGCGAGATCTCGAAGCCGTCGATGTCGACGTCGACCTTGCCCTCCAGGACATCCGCCTGGGCCTTCACGTAGCTCTCGTGCGTGCCGACGTCCTCCCAATAGCCCTCGGCGACAAAGCCGTAGACCGGCTTTCCCTCCTTCATGAGTTGCGGGAAGACATCGCCGGACCAGTCGACGGACACGTCGGCCTCGACGTAGTCGAACACCTCCGGCTCCATCACGTAGATGCCGGTGTTCACGGTGTCGGAGAAGACCTGGCCCCAGGTCGGCTTCTCCAGGAAGCGCTCGACCTTGCCGTCGTCGTCGATGATGGTGATTCCGAACTCCAGCGGGTTCGGCACCCGGGTCAGGCACACCGTGACCAGTGCGCCCTTCTCCTTGTGGAACTCGATGAGCTCGGTCAGATCGAAGTCCGTGAGCGCGTCGCCCGAGATCACCAGGAAGGCGTCGTCCTTGAGCGCCTCCTCTGCGTTCTTGACACTGCCCGCTGTCCCCAGCGGTTTTTCCTCGTTGGCGTAGGAAAGCTCCATGCCCATTTCCTCGCCGTCCCCGAAGTAATTCTTCACGAGGGACGCGAGGAACTGCACCGTGACCACTGTCTCGGTGAGGCCATGTCGCTTGAGCAGATTGAGAACGTGCTGCATGATGGGGCGATTCACCACCGGCAGCAGCGGTTTCGGCATGCTCGATGTCATTGGGCGAAGGCGTGTGCCCTCGCCGCCGGCCATTACAACCGCCTTCATGTCGGAAACGTCCTCCTCTTGACTCAGCCAGCCGTGGCGTCCGCCCTGACAAGTCGCCGGACCTGCACCACATAGAGGAACCCTGCCCACCAGTACAGGGTTGTACCCCAACCCGCGAACGCCCAGCCGAAAACAGTCGCCAGGTGCGCGAGCCATCCGCTCCCGTCGCTCAACAGCAGCAGCGGAAAGGCGTACATGAGGTTGAAGGTAGCCGCTTTCCCGATGAAGTTCACCTGGGGTGGGCCGTAGCGGTGCCTCCGCAGAATCAGCAGCATCACCGCCATCATGACCTCACGGGCCAGCAGCAGCACGGTGATCCACAGCGGCAGGATGCCGCGCCAGGTCAGACCCACCAGGGTGGTCAGCACATACAGCCGGTCCGCGGCCGGGTCCAGCACCCGGCCCAGCTCGCTGATCTGATTCCAGCGCCGGGCCAGCTTGCCGTCCAGGTAGTCGCTCACGCCGCTGAAGGCGAGCACCAGCAGAGCCCAGCCGTCGACCTTCGGCCCGCCGAACTCGGGCCACAGAATCAGCCACAGGAACACCGGAACGCCGACCAGGCGCGCCATACTCAGGATGTTGGGGATCGTGAAGATCCGATCCGTTTGCACCCGTGTCTCCTGGACCTCCACCGGGGTCCCTCCTGCTGTATGTGCGTGTACGTGTGTGCCGGCCCGCGCGGGCGGACCGTTGTACGTGCGGATGTACGTGCGGACGTTGCGGGCCGACTCTACCCCAGGCACACAAATGGCAAAGGCCCGGCCTCGGATACATGATCCGAGGCCGGGCCCCAATATTTGTTCGGCGGTGTCCTACTCTCCCACAGGGTCCCCCCTGCAGTACCATCGGCGCTGAAAGGCTTAGCTTCCGGGTTCGGAATGTAACCGGGCGTTTCCCTAACGCTATGACCACCGAAACACTATGAAACTGTCCCACACACCACACACCAACCCAGCCCTCACAAAGGAGCTAGGGGTGTGTGGTTGCTGGTTGTTTCAGAACTACACAGTGGACGCGAGCACACATGGACAAGCCCTCGGCCTATTAGTACCGGTCAGCTCCACCCCTCACGAGGCTTCCACATCCGGCCTATCAACCCAGTCGTCTACTGGGAGCCTTACCCCATCAAGTGGGTGGGAGCCCTCATCTCGAAGCAGGCTTCCCGCTTAGATGCTTTCAGCGGTTATCCCTCCCGAACGTAGCCAACCAGCCATGCCCTTGGCAGGACAACTGGCACACCAGAGGTTCGTCCGTCCCGGTCCTCTCGTACTAGGGACAGCCCTTCTCAAGACTCCTACGCGCGCAGCGGATAGGGACCGAACTGTCTCACGACGTTCTAAACCCAGCTCGCGTACCGCTTTAATGGGCGAACAGCCCAACCCTTGGGACCGACTCCAGCCCCAGGATGCGACGAGCCGACATCGAGGTGCCAAACCATCCCGTCGATATGGACTCTTGGGGAAGATCAGCCTGTTATCCCCGGGGTACCTTTTATCCGTTGAGCGACGGCGCTTCCACAAGCCACCGCCGGATCACTAGTCCCTACTTTCGTACCTGCTCGACCCGTCAGTCTCACAGTCAAGCTCCCTTGTGCACTTACACTCAACACCTGATTGCCAACCAGGCTGAGGGAACCTTTGGGCGCCTCCGTTACCCTTTAGGAGGCAACCGCCCCAGTTAAACTACCCACCAGACACTGTCCCTGATCCGGATCACGGACCGAGGTTAGACATCCAGCACGACCAGAGTGGTATTTCAACGACGACTCCACCACGGCTGGCGCCGCGATATCAAAGTCTCCCACCTATCCTACACAAGCCGAACCGAACACCAATATCAAGCTATAGTAAAGGTCCCGGGGTCTTTCCGTCCTGCTGCGCGAAACGAGCATCTTTACTCGTAGTGCAATTTCACCGGGCCTATGGTTGAGACAGTCGAGAAGTCGTTACGCCATTCGTGCAGGTCGGAACTTACCCGACAAGGAATTTCGCTACCTTAGGATGGTTATAGTTACCACCGCCGTTTACTGGCGCTTAAGTTCTCAGCTTCGCCACACCGAAGTATGACTAACCGGTCCCCTTAACGTTCCAGCACCGGGCAGGCGTCAGTCCGTATACATCGCCTTACGGCTTCGC